>JAEYSR010000192.1 GCA_023434535.1 Actinomycetes bacterium | reverse complement strand
AGCGCCAGGGTCAGAGCGTGCTCGGCGATCGGCGCGGAGAAGCACCCCTTCGCACAGGTCCACTCCCGGTCCGGTCCGATCACCGGAGCGATCGCGTCGACGCCGGCGGTGGCGAGCTGCACCCACCGGAGGTGCGGGTTGTGGTCGAGCAGCGAGCGGATCCCCTCGACGTCGGACCAGTGCGTCCACACCACCCCCTCGGCGTCGGCGACGGCGACCACGTCGCCCCCACCGTCGCGGACCGCACCCTCCAGCAGAGGTCGGCGATCCGGTTCGCAGTGGATGGCGATCCTGGGTGCTCCGTCCTCGTCCATGCGTGCCTCCCTCGCGGCGGTTGCCCGTTGCATCGACCACCCGTTAGCTCTATCATTTAGATGATAGAGCTAACGGACGATCCGGGGGGTCGAGAGGCCACATCGCCCGTGAGCAACGCACAGAGGGGAACGGGATGGTCGGAACGTTGGAGCACGTCGCGGCAGGCGGCTGCGAGGTCGAGGTCCGCACGATCGGGTCGGGGGAGCCGGTGATCTGCCTGCACGGGCTCGACGGCTTCCTCTTCTGCGGGGACTTCCTCGAGAAGCTGGGGGAGCGGGTGCAGGTCATCGCGCCGGTGCTGCCCGGTTGGCGCGAGGAGGGGCGTGCAGCGCACGTGACCACCGTCGACGACCTGAGCTTCGTGGTGCTGGACCTGCTCGACCGGTACTCCGCCGACGGCGGCCCGGTCCACCTGCTCGGCTGCTCCATCGGTGCCTGGGTCGCGGCCGAGGCCGCGACCCGGTCGCCGTCGTCCGTGGCCTCGCTGACCCTCGTGTCACCGCTCGGGGTCAAGTCGGGCGGTCGATCCGACCGGGCGTTCGTCGATCTGTACGCCACCGCGGCCGGCGACGTGCGCGACGCCTCCTACGGCGACGCCGACAAGGCGCCCGACCTCGCCTCGCTGGACGCCGACGGCTTCCGCGAGCTGGCGATGGCCCAGGAGGCGGTCGCCCGCTTCGGCTGGGAGCCGTACCTCCACAACCCCAAGCTGGTGCACCGCCTCAGCCGCCTGGACATGCCCTGTCTGGTCGTCGGTGGCGCCGAGGAGCGCTTCGTCCTCGAGCCGGACTACCTGCGGGCCTGGGCCGGTGCCATCGGCGCGAACGCATCGGTCGAGCAGCTCGACGGCGTCGGCCACCGGGTCGAGGAGGAGGCGCCCGACCGTCTGGTCGATCTCGTCGCCCGGTTCCTGCGGAGCGACGGACGCACCGACGACGCCGACGAGCGGGTCGAGGTCAGCACGAGCGGAGGAGCGTGAGCATGTTCAGGTCCTGGGTCTTCACCGAGATGCCGTATCCGCACCTGCCGCCCGAGGACACCTACGACTCGGTCCGCGTGGTGTTCCCGAGCTCCAACTACGACCCCGAGGTCGGCTACGAGCTCTACCAGCGCTACTACGACATCTACGCGGCGGCGGACCGGCTCGGTCTCGACGTCATGGTCAACGAGCACCACGCGACGGCCACCTGCGTCGAACCGGCTGCGCCGCTGTCGCTGGCCATCCTCGCCCGGGAGACCGAGCACGCACGGCTGCTGGCCCTCGGCAACCCGATCGCCAACCGGAAGGACCCGGTGAGGGTCGCCGAGGAGATGGCGATGATCGACGTCATCTCGCAGGGTCGGCTCGAGGTCGGGCTGGTCCGCGGGGTGCCCATGGAGATCTCCGCCGGCAACAGCAACCCGGTGGGCATGAAGGAGCGGTTCTGGGAGGCGGCGGACCTCATCCGCACCGCCTGGACCTCCCGCGACGGCGCCATCAACTGGGAGGGCGACTACTTCCACCACCGCCAGGTGAACGTGTGGCCCGCCACCTACCAGCGACCGCACCCGCCGATCTGGGTGCCGACGCAGAGCTCGGGCACCGTGGCCGAGGTCGCGGAGCGCGGCTTCACGGTCGCCACCATCCTCAACGGGACCGACGGGGCCCGGAAGATGTTCGACGTCTACCGGCAGCGGTCCGCCGAGTGCGGCGTCCCGGATCCGCCGCCGGAGCGCCTCGCCTACCTCGGGCTGGTGTTCGTCGGTGAGACCGACGACGAGGGCCTGGAGGGTGGCCGCAAGCTGCAGTGGTACCTGAAGAACAACAAGGTCGCCGAGCAGTTCATGAACGTGCCGGGCTACCTGGACGTGAACGTGAGGGCGGCGATGCTCGCCCAGCAGGCCCGGGGGGAGGCGGTCGAATCTCCCGTCGCCCACCTGGCCGACGCGCCCATCGAGGAGCTCACCAAGGACGGGTACTTCTTCGCCGGCAGTCCGGACTCGGTGTTCGAGCAGCTCTCGCGCTTCTACGAGGCGGTCGACGGGTTCGGGAACTTCCTGATGATGGTGCAGGGCGGCACGATGTCGTTCGACCTCACCCAGCGCAGCATGGAGCTGTTCGCCACCGAGGTGCTGCCCCGGTTCCGCTCCGAGGTCTACGAGCCCGACCAGCGCCGCCGCGCCGCCACCCACGCCGGGGACATCGGTCCCATCGAGGAGCCGGTGAGCACCCTCGACGCCCTGCGACTCCCGTAGGGACGTGACCGGGCCCGAGCTCCGAACGGAACCACGACTCCGTCACCGGCGGACAGTCGTCGACCACGACGTCGCCATCCCGGCGTTCGACGGGGTCCAGCTCGCGACCGACATCCACCGCCCGGAGACGGACCGGCCGGTCGGATGCCTGCTGCAACGGGTCCCTTACGGGAAGGACGTGCCGGCCATCGTCAACGGGGCGTTGGACATCGACCGGGCGATCGCTCGGGGCTATGCCGTTGCGATCCAGGACTGCCGTGGGCGCGGTCGGTCGGGCGGGACGTTCGAGCCGTTCGTGTCGGAGGCCGACGACGGCGAGGCGACAGTGCGGTGGCTCGCCGACCAGAGCTGGTGCAACGGCCGGGTCGCCATGTTCGGGCGGTCCTACGGAGCGATCACCCAGTGGTCGGTGGCCGGTCGCGACGTCCCCGGGCTCCGGGCGATCGCTCCGATGTTCTCGGGGTCGGACCCGGTCCGCGACTGGCTGTGCCCCGACGGAGCGGTGGAGTGGGGCTTCGTCCTGCTGTGGTGCATCCGGTACCTGGCTCCCGAACAGCTCGGTCGCGTCGACGGCGACCCACCGATGTCCGGCGACCAGCTGGCCGATCTCGTCGCCCGGATCGAGGAGGTGTTCGGCGACGCGGCGGACGACCCCTCGGTGGCCGCCGTGGGGGAGCTCGTCCCGCTGCTCCGCCATGCGATCGGACCCGACCGACGGAGCGGCGCGGCCGGGAGCCCGGACGGGTCGACCGGCGGGCTCCGCATCGGGGAGCCGACGACGCCGTCGCGGGTCCCCACCCTGGTCGTGGGCGGATGGTTCGACATCTTCCTCGGAGGGGCGCTGGAGAGCTACGCCGACCTGGTCGCGTCCGGAGTGCCGGCGGAGCTGGTCGTCGGCCCCTGGGCGCACGGCGGCAGCTGTCCCGGTGTCTTCCCCGAACGGGACTTCGGCCCGACGGCGAGCGCCGCTGCGGTCGGTCTCGGCGATCTCCAGCTGGACTGGTTCGACCGCTGGATGGGTGAGGACGACAGCGAGGGTCGCGACGGTGACGGCGCGCCGATCTCCGCCGTGCGACCGGCGGCCCGGGTGTTCGTCACCGGTCGTGATCGGTGGGTCGACGAGTCCGAGTGGCCGCCCGCGGATGTCGACCACGAGATCTGGAACCTCCGTCCCGCCGCCGACGAAACGACCCGGAGCGGGCGGTGGCCGGACGCCTCGCTCGGTCGTGAGCCGGTGGCCGCTCCTGCGGAGTGGGAGCTCACCTGGGACGAGGACGACCCGGTCCCGACCGTCGGTGGTCAGACCTTCCTCCCCGGTCTCGACGTCGCGGCCAACGCCGGTCCCCGACGGCAGGACGCTCTCCTCGGACGCTCCGACGTCGTCGCCGCACTCGGTCCCGCCGTCGTCGACGGCGAGGGGTTCGACGTGCTCGGACCGGTGAGCTTGGTGCTGGCGGTCGACGGGGCGCCCGTCGGACTGCGGTGGTGCGCCCGGCTGGTGGACGTCGGCCCCGACGGCTGGATGCTCGTCGCCGAGGCGGCCGCTGTCGTGTCCGACCCGACCGCTCCGGTGACGGTCCACCTGCGAGGCGTCGCCCACCGCTGGACGCCGGGTCACCGGGTCGGCCTGCTGCTGTCCCACACGAGCTTCCCGCGCTTCAGCCGTCGTGCCGACGAGGGCGGACATCTCGATCGCCGTGGCACGACCCGGATCCTCAGCCGCCCCGAGGCTGCGTCCTTCGTCGACCTCGCGGTCCGGCGGAGGCGCGCCTCGTCCGGCCCACCCCACCCGTCACCCCCGGAGGTGCAACCATGATCGTGGTCGTCGGACTCGGCAACATCGGACTGGCCATCGGCCGCCGACTCGACGAGGCGCAGGACGCGCCCGTCGTCGGCGTCGAGCCCTCGCAGGAGCGACGCGACATCTGGACGGCGGAGTCCTACGCCGTCGCGGTGCCCGATCTGGACGGCGTCGACTGGGCCGATGTCGACCACGTGGTGGTGGTGGTGCGGTTGACCGAGCAGGTGGAGGCGGTGCTCGACCGCCTGGCCGGTCGGCTCGACGCCCGGCGGGCGGCCGTCTGGATCGTCACGACCCTCGAGCCGCGGTTCGCCGCCGACCTCGCCAGGTTCGAGCACGTCGGGCGGATCCTCGAGCTGCCGGTGTCGGGAGGCGAGGCCGCAGCCCGGTCGGGGACCCTGACGGCGATGGCGGCCGGGCCGCTCGACGACGCGGACCGCGCGGTCATCGGGAGCATCGCGCCGACCCTCGTCGAGTTCGACTCCTACGGCCAGCCGACCCTGGCCAAGCTGGTGAACAACGTGCTGGGTGCCTACAACGCCACGGCGTTCGCCGAGATGCTGCGCATCGCCGACGGGATCGGGGTCGATCCGGAGCGGATGCGCGAGGTGATCCGGACCTCGTCGGGAGGCAGCTGGATGGTCGGCGTCTTCATGGACCTGCTGGACGACCTGCTCGTCAAGGACGTCGCCCTGCTGTCCTCCCGGGTGGGGCAGCTCCCCGCCATCAGCGTCGACGTGGGACCCGCCGAGTTCACCGAGCGCCTCGAGGTCGCCCGGGCGCTGCTGTCGTCGCCGGGCTGATCCGAGCGGTCAGGGGATGAGGGGCGTCGCGGACGGTGCCGCCGGGACCCCGAACACGGCCGCGGATCGCAGGAAGAGAGCGGACGAGACGGCGAGCAGCCCCGCGGCGGTCCACCATGCCGCCGCGTAGCTCCACGAGTCGATGATCGCTCCGGACAGCAGCGGGCCCATGGCGGCCCCGCCCGCCAGGCCCACCATCACGACGCCGGTCGCTCCGGCGGGTGCGTGCGGGTGGTGGCGGACGACTCCGTAGTGGAAGACCCCCGACCAGCCCCAGCCCGACCCGAAGCCCAGCACTGCGCCGAGGAGGATCACCTCCTGCCGGCCGGTCGCCAGCAGAGCCATCCCGATCACGCCCCCGAGGTTCATGATCCCGACGACAGCGAACAGCTGCCGGGGACGTCGGTCGACACCCCAGCCCGCCACCACGCGGACCACCAGCCCGACCAGGCTGCCGGCGACCACGATCCATCCGGCGGTTGCCTCGGTGAGCCCGGCGTCGACGCTCGACGCGACCAGGAACGTGCTCAGCGAGATGTTCGCCACCGACGCCAGCCCGACGGCGAGGGTCAGGAGGACCAGACGGGGCATGCGGAGGGGGGCCGCCACGGGCCGCCGGGCCCCGACCGTCGCACCCCTTCGGCCGCTGCCGACCGGGTCGCCGCCGGGACCGGACCGGCCGCGGGGCCACATCGCGACCGCCAACGGCACCAGGGCGAACACGAGGAACGCCCAGCGCCATCCGATCGTGGCGAACAGGGGGACCGACAGTCCGGCGATCATCGTCGCCACGGGGATCGACACCTGCTTGATGCCGAACAGCAGGCCCTGACGATGGGAGGGCATCTCCCGCAGCACCGCCGTGTTGCTCGCCGGTCCGGCGAGGGCCTGCCCGAGCGCGCCGACCGCCAGGCAGGCGACGAACACGACGACCGAGCGGGCCAGGAGCGCGATGCCGGCCAGGCCGGCGGCGCTCAGCGCCGCCGTGGTGCGCACCGACCGCCGCCACCCCCATCGCTCGACCAGGCGACCGGCCGTCACGGCGCTGGCGGAGACCGTCAGGTAGAACGCGCTGACGGCGGCACCGAACACCGCCGTGCTCACCCCGAGGTCCCGCTGGATCGGGACCGCCATCGTCCCGGCGAGCATGGCGGGGAGGACGCCGAAGGCGGCCACCAGCAGCGCGCTCCCGAGAGCCAGCCAGGCTGCCCTCCGGTCCGACGCCGACGGGTCGGTCATCCGTCCTGCTCGGTCGCCCCGACCTCGTCGAGGATCGCCCGTGCCGGAGCGGGGACGGCCGCCGGTCGTCCGTCCGGGTCGACGAACACCATCACCAGGCCGGCGGCGGCGACCCTGGCGCCGTCGTCCTCGTTGCGGATGTCGAACGACAGGTTGAACGAGCGACGTCCGACCGAGCGCAGCGACATCGAGACGCCGATGGGGTCGAGCACCCGGGCGGGTCCGAGGTAGTCGCAGGTGACCTGTCGCGTCACGACCGAGGCGCCCAGTCGCTCGGCCATCCGGTCGAAGCGCAGCCCGCGGTCGAACCACCATCCGGAGTGGAGGCGCTCCATCCACGGCAGGTACGCGGCGTAGTAGACGATCCCGGCCGGGTCGCACTCGCTCCACGACAGACGGAACGAGGTCGAAGCCATCCACCCATCATTCATATGATTGAACCTACAACACGGGATGCTCGTGAGTCCCGGTCTCGTCGTCGGCCGGCGGAAGCCCCATAGGTACAATCTTCTGGATGGTACGGACGATCAGCCCCCCGGACGGGAGCGTGGGTCGTCGAGGAGGGAGTCCGCAGCCATGAGCGTCCAGCAGAACGGCCGGGAGGCGCAGCTGCGCCAGCCGCGCCTCGCCGAGATCGTCGCCGACGCCATGCGTCAGCGGATCCTGTCCGGGTCGCTCCAGGACGGTGGGACGCTGCCGAACCAGGAGACGTTGCTGGCCGAGTTCCGGGTCAGCAAGCCGTCGCTGCGCGAGGCGCTGCGGATCCTCGAGACCGAGGGCCTCATCACGGTCCAGCGCGGCAACGTGGGTGGGGCCGTCGTGCATCTCCCCCAGGCCCAGCACGCCGCCTACACGCTCGGCCTGGTCCTGCAGTCCAAGCACGTGACCATCGACGACGTCGGCAGGGCGCTCAAGCACCTGGAGGCCGAGTGCGCCGGACTGTGCGCAGCCCGCGAGGACCGGGCGACGACGGTGGTCCCGGAGCTCCGGGCGCTCAACCAACAGGCCAAGGACGTCATCGACGACGAGCTGGCGTTCGTCCGCTCGATGGCCGACTTCCACGAGGCGATGGTCAACGGCTGCGGCAACCAGACCATGCTGCTGGTCGCGGGCGCCATCGAGTCGCTGTGGCTGGCGCACGTCCGATCCTGGGCGCAGCGGGTGAGCGACAGCGGCGACTTCCCCGATCCGAAGTACCGGGCCAACGGCCTCAAGGCGCACGAACGCCTCACCGGACTCATCGAGCGGGGTGACGTCAGCGGAGCTGTGCGCTTCGCCCGGGACCACGTGGATCCGGAGCAGTTCTACGAGGCGCCCGAGGACCCCGACCAGCTCGTGACCGCCTCCGCACTGCGACAGGCCCTCCCGCTCTGATCCGCCCCCGACCGTGCTGCATCGGCCAATAGTCCTATCATTTAGACTATTGACATGAAGACGGCACCTCGCGATCGTGGAGTGCACCGACACGACGGATCCGGGGGGCCAGATGGACGTCGACGACATTCGCTTCAAGGTCGCGGCGGCGCGCCGGA
>JAEYSR010000111.1 GCA_023434535.1 Actinomycetes bacterium | reverse complement strand
CGGGTCAGAGCAGGCGGCCGTCGTCGAGCGTCGGGTCGACCTCGTCGACGAGGTGCTCGCCCTTGTTGCGCACGTTGTTCACGTCGGTGGACACCGGGTGCATGGTGATGAGCCGGTCGGGAGCAGGGACCAGCAGCCGGCCGAGGAGCTCCGTGTCGTGCACCTCGGGCGACAGCCACGTGGCCCACTCGTCGGGCGGCAGGATGATCGGCATGCGGTCGTGGATGGCCGACATGGCCTCGTTGGCCGCTCCGGTCAGGATCGTCGCGGAGCGGACGGTCACCTCGTCGCCGTCGGCGCCGGGGCCCTTCCACTGCTCCCACAGGCCGGCGAACGCGTACGGCTCGCCGTCGGGCCGGTGGATGAAGAACGGCTGCTTGCGCTTCTGGCCCGGCGGCGGCGCCTTCCACTCGTAGAACCCGTCGACCGGGATGATGCAGCGCTTCCGGGCGAACGCCCGCCGGAACGCGGGCTTGGATGCCACCGTCTCGGAGCGGGCGTTGATCATCCGGTTGCCCACCGAGATGTCCTTGGCCCACGAGGGGACGAGGCCCCAGTGGAAGGCGTCGAGGCGCCGGGTCGACCCGTCCTCGTACACGACGAACACGTCGGTCGTGGGCGCCGTGTTGAAGTTGGGCTGGTGCTCGAGGGCCTGCTCCGACGTCTGGTCCACGTCGAAGTAGCGGGCGATCTCGTCGGGCGGGGACGAGGACACGAAGCGGCCGCACATGCCCGCAGCGTACGCGGCCACGGGTGCCCCGACCGGTAGCCTCGGCCGGCCATGGAGGACACGACCGAGGCCCCGTCCGCGCCGCTGCTGTCGGTCATCACGCCCACCTACAACGAGGTCGACAACCTCCCGATCCTCGTCGCCGAGCTGCACGAGGCGCTCGCCGAGGTGCCCCACGAGATCATCGTGGCCGACGACGACAGCCCCGACGGGACGTGGCGGGTCGCCGAGGAGATGGCACGGACGGACCCCGCGCTGAGGGTCATGCGCCGCTTCCACGACAAGGGCCTGTCCGCCGCCGTCCTCGACGGCATGTCCGTCGCCCGGGGCCGCTACCTCGCCGTGATCGACGCCGACCTGCAGCACGACCCGGCGGTCCTGCCCACCATGCTCGCCGAGCTGGAGGCGGGGGCGGACGTGTGCGTCGGCTCGCGCTCGACCGAGGGCGGCGGCTACGGCGACTGGTCGGCGTCACGCCGCTTCGTCAGCTGGGTCGCCACCCTGATCGCCCGCGTCCTCCTGCGGGTGCCCGTCACGGACCCGATGAGCGGGTTCTTCATGATCACCGAGGCCGCCTACGCCCGGACCGCCCCGACCATCAACCCGCGCGGGTTCAAGATCCTGCTGGAGTTCGTCGGCCGCACCAGGGACCTCGAGGTGACCGAGGTCGGCTACACGTTCCGCAACCGGGAGCACGGCGAGACCAAGCTCAACGGCTCGGTCATCAGGTCCTACCTGCTGGGCGTCGCCGAGCTGCGCCTCGGACGTCAGGTCGACCCGGTGTTCCTCCTCTACGTGCTGGTCGGCATCGTCGGCCTGTGCGTGAACTCGCTGGTGTTCTCGATCGCCGAGGCCGCGGGAGTCCCCAGGATCACGACCGGCCTGAACGACGCCCTCGACCCGATCGAAGGCTCCTTCGTCATCAGCGTGATGGTGTCGATCCTCGTGCTGTTCGTCCTGAACAACGAGTTCACCTTCTGGGAGGAGCGCTACCGCGGCTGGAAGCTGGCCCCTGCGTTCGGCGTGTTCTTCCTGATGTCGCTCGTGGGCACCCTCGTCCACGTGGCCGTGTTCAAGTACCTCCAGAGCATCGGGTTCCTGCTGTCCCTCCTCGGCGTCGACTGGTCCCGCATCGCCCAGAACCTGATCGGGGCCACGGTCGCCCTGGTCGTCAACTGGTACCTCAACTCCACGTACCTCTGGCGCCGCCGCCAGCGCTGAGGCGTCGGCGCCGGCGGCGCTGAGGCGTCGGCGCCGGCGGCGCCACCGCTCGCCTCGCCGGCAGCGTGCGACGACCGCCAACAGTCACATCGTCCGGAGCGTCCGCATGCGCCGATTCCGGCGCACACCTCCGTATCGTGGATGAGCCGGCGGGTGCCCGGCAGCTGCGGCCCGTTGGCCCGGCGGGAATCGGGAGAGGACGACAGATGGTGAAGAGCTCTGGCTCCGGCGCGTGGCGCCGGATGGGCATCGCGGCCCTCGCCGTGGTGGTGACGGCGGTCGCGATCGGCTGTACGGACGGCGGTGGCGCCGAGAAGGAGTCAGGTGCGCTCGACGTGCAGGACTCGACGTGCGCCCCCGAGGGCACGACCAAGCCGGCCAAGGCGCTCCTGCGCTGCGGCGACACGTCGATCGCCTTCGTCGAGAACGACTGGGGCACCGGCACCGGTGTCGTGACGGCCGTGGCCGGAAAGAACTACGTGCTCACCAACGTGCACGTCGTCGACCCGTTCCGCACCGCCGAGGTCACCATCGGTGACGGCGACACCGAGACGCTCCCCGTCGTCGGCGTCGACGTCGCGGCCGACGTGGCCCTGCTCGGCCCGCTGTCCGACGACGATCTGGCGCCGTTGCCGATCGCGAGCGGAACCGACGTGGAGAAGGGCGACGACGTCTTCGTCGTCGGCTACCCGGGCGAGAACCCCGAGGACGACCGAGAGCTCACCGTGGCGTCCGGCATCGTGAGCCGCATCCGCAAGGTCGAGGACTTCGACCAGACCTACATCCAGACCGATGCCACGGTCGCCTCCGGCCAGTCCGGCGGCCCGCTGTTCGACGAGAACGGCGCCGTGATCGGGATCACCGGGCTGTCCGACGGCGACTTCGGCCTGGCCCTGGTCGGAGCGGACGTCAGCGACGCAGCGGAACGCATCGCCTCGGGCGACGGCGACGACCTGCTCACCGTCCCGGCCGAGGCCGAGGTCGACGGCAAGGAGCCCGAGGGCGGAGAGACATCCGGCACCGCGGTGATCAGCAACATCGCCGACGGCGCCTCGCTCTTCCTCCCCCCGGCCGAGGACGCCCGCACCTGGCAGCTGTCGGTCCCCGCCGCGAGCGGCGACGTGGCGGTCGACGTGATCGACCAGGAGACCGGCGAGCCCCTGGCGTCGAGCGCGTCGTCGCGCCGACTCGCCACGCAGATCGCCAACGACTCCGCCGCGGCGATGAAGATCGATCCGGCCCAGGCCCTCGCCCAGGTCGAGCAGGCGTTCGGCTCCCTCGACCCGGAGATGGCCACCAGGGAGACCTCTCCCGGCACCTTCGCGATCGAGCTCGAGGCCGGCCAGGGAGCCGAGGTCACGATCACCGCACCGACCACCGCCGCCCAGGTCGAGGTGCCCTGGACGTCGGACCAGCCGATGTGGCCCCTGTCGCGTCCCATCGAGACGCTGCCGATCGAGCTCGGCAAGACCGTCGACGGGATCCTGAGCGGGTACGACGCCGGCACCGACCTGACGGTGGACCTCGAGGCCGGCCAGGAGGTGGAGCTGTGGGCCCGCTCGCCGCAGGGCGACATGAGCGTCACGGTCTTCGCCCCCGGGCAGGTCCTGGACGCGGTCGGGCTGATGGCCCCGGACGTGCGCGGGCTCGAGGTGTTCGAGGACTCCGACGTCGGGCTGTTCGGCTACGACGTGCAGGAGCGCTACACCGCCGAGACGGCCGGCACCTACCGGTTCGCCGTCACCAACTACGACGCCGTCCCCGTGGCGTGGAAGTTCACGGCGACCGACTGCGCCACCAAGGACGCCTGCAAGGACCGCTGAGGACGCTCCAGTGCGTCGGCGGCTGGGGGCGGTGCCCTCAGCCGTCGGCCGCGCTGGCGATCGCCCGGCCCATGGCGGCGACGACATCGTCCGCGCTCGCTCCCGGGCCCACGACCTCGGCGACCCCGGCGTCCCTGAGCGCAGCCAGGTCCTGCTCGGGCACGATCCCGCCCACCACCACGGGCGTGCTCAGGCCCGCGGCCCGCAACCCGGCCACCACCGGCGGAGCGAGCGCCAGGTGGGCGCCCGACAGCATGGAGAGGCCGACGGCGT
Source organism: Actinomycetes bacterium (assembly GCA_023434535.1). GTDB lineage: Bacteria > Actinomycetota > Acidimicrobiia > Acidimicrobiales > Microtrichaceae > Dermatobacter. The sequence goes on along the minus strand of JAEYSR010000111.1, from coordinate 3,180 downwards.
CGACGTCCTCGTCGCGTGCTGCGGCCACGACCATGTCGGGGGTCTGGCGCAACCCGGCGTAGATCACCTCGAACCCGGCGTCACGGAGGAGCCGGGCGACGACCTTCACGCCCCGGTCGTGGCCGTCGAGGCCCAGCTTGGCCACGAGCACACGCCCTCGGCTCTCCTGCATCGGCAACATCGTCGCTCCCGTCAGATCGCCGGGGTCTCGTGCCACCAGCCGAACACGTCGCCGAGCACACCCATGACCTCGCCGAGCGTGGCCCGGGCCCGGGCGGCGTCGATCAGGGTCGGCATGAGGTTGGTCGACGGGTCCGCGGCCTCGCCACGCAACCGGCCGAGCACCTCGTCGACGGCCGCGGCGGAGCGCTCGGCACGCACCTGCGCCACCCGCTTGCGCTGGAGGTCCTCGACCACCGGGTCGATGTAGAGGATCTCCGGGGGCGGCTCGTCGTTTCCCTCCAGGTGGTCGGTCACCCCGACGACTCGGTAGCGGCCGTCGTTCGTCCGTCGCTCCAGGTCGTAGGCGGAGTCCGCGATCTCGGCCTGGAACCACCCGTCCTCGATCCCGACGACGGCTCCCTCGAGCATCGAGCCGCCGCCCAGCTCGTCGACGTGGGCGAGCAGCTCCAGGGCAGCCGCCTCGATCTCGTCGGTCAGCGCCTCGACGAACCACGAGCCGCCGAGGGGGTCGGCGACGTTGGCGACACGGGACTCCAGCGCGATCACCTGCTGGGTCCGCAGGGCGATGCGTGCGGCCTTCTCGGTCGGCAGGGCGAGGGTCTCGTCCATCGAGTTCGTGTGCAGGCTCTGGGTGCCGCCGAGGACCCCGGCCAGCGCCTCGATCGCCGTGCGCACGATGTTCACCTCGGGCTGCTGGGCCGTCAGCGACACGCCCGCGGTCTGGGTGTGGAAGCGGAGCTGGAGCGACCGCTCCGCCGTCGCGCCGTAGCGCTCCCGCATCCAACGGGCCCAGATGCGCCGGGCGGCGCGGTACTTGGCGATCTCCTCGAAGAAGTCGATGTGGGCGTTGAAGAAGAAGCTGAGGCGCGGCGCGAAGTCGTCGACGTCCAGGCCGGCGGCGATGCCCTGCTCCACGTAGGCGAAGCCGTTGCCCAGGGTGAACGCCAGCTCCTGGGCGGCGGTCGAGCCCGCCTCGCGGATGTGGTAGCCGGACACCGAGATGGGGTGCCACCGGGGCATCTCGGCGGCGCAGAAGCGCACGGTGTCGTCGACGAGCCGCATGGAGGGGCGGGGCGGGAACAGGAACTCCTTCTGGGCCTGGAACTCCTTGAGGATGTCGTTCTGGAGCGTGCCGCCCAGCCGGGACCTCGGGGTCCCCGCTCCCTCGGCGGCGGCGATGAACATGGCGAAGATCGGTGCCGCCGGCGAGTTGATCGTCATCGACGTGGTGATCGCGCCGAGGTCGATGCCGCGGAACAGGTCGTCCACGTCGTCGAGCGAGTCGACCGCCACTCCGCACCGACCCACCTCGCCCAGGCACATGGGATCGTCGGAGTCACGACCCATGAGGGTGGGGAGGTCGAACGCCACCGACAGGCCGTCGCCGCCGTGGGCGAGGATGTCGCGGAAGCGCTCGTTGGTGTCCACCGCGGTGCCGAACCCGGCGAACATCCGCATGGTCCAGACCTTCGACCGGTACATCGAGGCGTACGGCCCGCGGGTGTACGGGTACTGGCCGGGCAGGTCGCCGAGCTCGGCCTCGTCGGGCGCGTACACCGGCTCGACCGGCAGACCCGACATGGTCGTGGCCTCCACCTCGCGCCGCGGGCTCGACCGGTAGGCCTCCTGCCACGCCCGCCAGGCCTCCCCCCGGTCACGATCCTGGTCGTCCCCCGCCGTCGAGCTCATGGCCGGATGCTACCGACCGCTCCACCGTCACCACGAGGACCGGGGACCCGACGAGGGCGGTGCCAGGGTGCTTCTGCGCTGCTCCGGCGAACGGGTACCGTCCCGGCGTGACCGCCCCCCACCGCTCCCCACGACGGCTCCTGGCCGCCGTCGCCGTCCTCGCCGCGCTGGCGCTCGTCGCCGCGTGCAGCGGCGACGACTCGGCGTCGTCGGGCACCTCCACGACCTCGACGACCTCCGGATCCGGGACCAGCGCCCCGGACCGGATCGAGCCGGTTCCGTCCGCGGGGTGCGCCGCTGCCGCGTCGAACGCGAGCGGATCGAACGCCGGCGTGACGAACGCGGGCGTGACGGACGAGCGACGGACGCTCGACGTCGAGGGCGTCGAGCGCTGGTACCTGCTCACCACCCCTCCGGCCGGCACCGGCAACGACCCGATGCCCCTCCTCCTGGACTTCCACGGGCTGGCCGAAGGCGCCGAGATCCACTCCCTGATGAGCGGCTTCGGCGCCATCGCCCAACGGGAGGGGTTCGTTCTGGCCCAGCCGAACGGCACCGGCTCGCCGGTGCGCTGGGAGGCCACGCCGGAGGACAACCCCGACCTGCGCTTCGTCGACCGGCTCATCGACGAGCTCGGGTCCGTCCTCTGCCTCGACCTGACCCGGGTGTACTCGACGGGTCTCTCCATGGGAGCGATGTTCACCTCGGCGCTCGCCTGCGCCCGGGCCGACCGCATCGCGGCCATCGCACCGGTCGCCGGCGTCCTGTACCAGGACGGCTGCGATCCCGACCGACCGATGCCGGTCCTGGCGATCCACGGCACGGCCGATCCGATCGTCCGCTTCAACGGCGGGATCGGCGACCTGGGCGGTGTGCTCGACGGATCGGCCGATGCCTCCTCCGTCAGCCTGCCGCCGGCCGACATCGACGGCCCCGGTCATCCCGAGGCGGTGCGGCGCTGGGCCGAGCACGACGGGTGCTCTCCCACGCCCGTCGACTCGGAGCCCGTGCCGGACGTGGTCCTGCGCTCCTACGACTGCCCGCCCGACGCACCGGTCGAGTTCTACGTGGTCGAGGGTGGCGGCCACTCGTGGCCGGGCAGCGAGTTCAGCAAGGGCATCGCGTCGATCGTGGGTCCGACGAACATGGACCTGCTCGCCAGCGAGCGCATCTGGGAGTTCCTGAGCGCGCAGCGACGGGCGCTGGACTGACCGCGCCGCGGATCGCGACGAGGCCGTCCCGCGAGCCCTCCGTTCAGCCGGCCGACCTCAGGACCCTTGGTTCTGGTCCTGGTTCTGGTTCTGGTTC
>JAEYSR010000084.1 GCA_023434535.1 Actinomycetes bacterium | reverse complement strand
GCGGCGAGGGGTGGGGCCTCGAGGCCCAGCACCTGGTGGACCCCTCCGAGGTGGCCGCTGCCGACGTCGCAGCCCTGGATGCGACGGGAGCGCGGGCGTGAGCAACCTCGTCTTCCTGCTCGTCGCGGTGGTCATCAGCGTGGTCGGCGTCGGCATCCTCGTGCTGAGGAGCCGCCCCCCGTCGTCGCCGAACTCGAGCATCGACCAGTTCCACGACAAGATGCGAGCGCTCGCGCCCGACGATCCCGACTACGAGGGCCAGATCGTCCGTCGGCGCCGGAGCCGGAGGTAGCACCCTGGCACGCGACCTGGCCATCGACCTGGGGACGGCGAACACCCTGGTGTACGCGCGCGGAGAGGGCATCGTCCTGAACGAGCCCTCGGTGATCGCGCTCAACAGCCGGACCAACGAGGTCCTGGCGATGGGCCGCGACGCCTGGAAGATGATCGGCCGGACCCCCAGCTACATCGTGGCGGTCCGACCCCTGCGGCAGGGGGCGATCACCGACTTCGAGGTGACGCAGGAGATGATCCGCCTGCTCCTCAAGCGGGTCGGCGTGAACCGCTTCAACCGGCCGCGGGTCGTCATCTGCGTGCCGTCCGCCATCACGGCGGTGGAGAAGCGGGCCGTGACCGAGGCCGCACGCAAGGCCGGCGCGGCCGAGGCCCAGCTCATCGAGCAGCCGATGGCGGCCGCGATCGGGGCCGGGCTGCGGATCAACGAGCCCATGGCGAACATGGTCGTGGACATCGGGGGCGGCACGGCCGAGACGGCGTTGATCTCCCTGGGCGGGATCGTGGCGCTGCAGGCGGTGCGGGTCGGGTCCTTCGACATCGACGCGTCGATCATCACCCACATCCGTCGCGAGTACGGGATCGCGATCGGCGAGCAGACCGCGGAGGAGATCAAGATCCTCATCGGCTCCGCGTACCCGACGCCCGACGAGGTGCGGGCCGAGGTGCGGGGCCGGGAGCTGATGTCCGGCCTGCCCAAGACCGTGATCCTGTCGGCCGCCGAGGTCCGTACCGCGATCGCCGAGCCGGTCAACACGATGGTCGACTCGGTGCTCAGCTGCGTGGCCGAGGCGCCCCCCGAGCTGGCCCAGGACCTCATCGAGCGCGGCATCTTCCTGGTGGGCGGAGGTTCCCTGCTGAAGGGCCTCGACCTCCGGCTGACCGAGGAGACCGAGGTCCCGGTGCGGCTCGTGCGCCAGCCGCTGGAGTCCGTCGTCCTCGGCGCCGGTCGCGTGATCGAGTCCTACGAGGAGCTCCGGGACATGTTCATGGAGGCACGACGCTGAGCGTCACGACCATGCGGCGCTGAACCTCGGGCGCCGATCGCTCCGGTCGCACCACACCACACCACACCACACCGCGTCACACCACGCCGCGCCGATCGCACCGCCCGAGCCCGGATCGCCGTCGCGGGCCGGGGTCGGGCGCTAGTGTCACTCGCCACTCGAACCGGGCGCGGTCCGGTCATGACCGGACGGGCCGTCCGGAGAAGAGACGGGGGAACCGTGGCAGTGCTCGAGGTGGTGGACGTCGGTGTGCGCTTCGGCGGCGTCGTCGCGCTGTCCTCGCTGTCGTTCACGATCGACCAGGGCCAGATCTGCGCGCTCATCGGACCGAACGGTGCCGGCAAGACCACCCTGTTCAACGTCGTCAGCCGCATCTACGAACCGAACACCGGATCCGTCCGCTTCGACGGTGCCGACCTGCTGGCCCTGCCGGCGCACCGCATCGCCGAGCTGGGCGTGGGCCGCACGTTCCAGAACCTGGCGCTGGTGCCCGGTCTGTCGGTGCTCGACAACGTCAAGGTCGGGGGCCACGCCCGCAGTCGCGGCGGCTTCTGGGCGTCGGCCCTCCGTCTGCCGCCGGTGCCGTCCCAGGAGCGCGAGCTCACCTCCAGGTCCATGGACGTGCTGGAGCGCCTGTCGCTGGCTCACCTGGCCCATCGCCCGTGCGCCGGGCTCCCGTACGGCACGCTCAAGCGCATCGAGTTCGCCCGCGCCCTGGTCGGCCAGCCCAAGCTGCTGATGCTCGACGAGCCGGCCAGCGGGCTGACCCACGGCGAGGTCGACGAGCTCGGTGCGCTCATCCGGCAGATCCGCGACGAGTTCTCGCTGACCGTGCTGCTGGTCGAGCACCACATGGCGATGGTCATGTCGATCTCCGACAAGGTGGTCGTGATGGACCTCGGCCAGAAGATCGCCGAGGGGCTGCCGTCCCAGGTCCGCGAGGATCCTCGGGTCATCGCCGCGTACCTCGGAGCGCCGGCATGAGCCTGCTCCAGGTCCGCGGCCTCCGGGCCGGCTACGGGATCGTCGAGGTGCTGTTCGGCCTCGACCTCGACGTCGACGCCGGCGAGCTCGTGGTGGTGCTCGGTGCCAACGGCTCCGGCAAGACGACCACGCTTCGCGCCATCTCCGGGATGCTCGACGCCCGCGGCGACATCACCTTCGACGGGACGTCGCTCCGCGGCATGCGGCCGGACCAGATCGTCGCCGCCGGCGTCGCCCACGTCCCGCAGGGGCGCGGCACCATCAACGACCTGACGGTCGAGGAGAACCTCCGCATCGGCGCGTGGACCAGGAAGGACTCCGAGGTCGAGGCCGACGTGGACCGGTGGTGCTCCGCCTTCCCGCGGCTCGGTGAGCGTCGCGACCAGGCGGCGGGATCCATGTCCGGTGGGGAGCAGCAGATGCTGGCGATCGCCCGGGCGTTCATGTCCCGGCCCCGGCTGCTGCTGCTGGACGAGCCGTCCCTCGGTCTGGCACCCCTCGTGACCGCCGAGGTCTTCGAGCGCCTCCGGGAGATCACGTCGAGCACCGGCACCGCCGTGCTCCTGGTCGAGCAGAACGCCAACCTGGCCCTCGACTTTGCCGGGAGGGCCTACGTCCTGGAGGCCGGCGAGATCGTCGCCAGCGGACCGGCGGCCCAGCTGCAGCAGGACGAGACCGTTCAGAAGGCCTACCTGGGGATCTGAGGGCGGCCGCATGACCAACTTCCTCCAGGTCCTCTTCGTCGGCATCGGCGACGGCGCGATCTACGCCATGCTCGGCCTGGGCCTGGTGGTGATCTACCGGTCCACCGGCCTGCTGAACTTCGCGCAGGGCGAGATGGCCATGTTCTCGACCTTCGTCGTCTGGACGGTGTGGGACCTCGGCGTGCCGCTGCCGCTCGCGGTGCTGGCCGGGATGGTCGCCGGGTTCGGCGTCGGGGCGCTCGTGCACCAGGTGGCCGTGTCGCCCGTCGGCGATCCGCACGAGAAGCCGCTCGCCGTGGTGATCGTGACCATCGGCCTGTTCGTGGGTCTCAACGGTGCCGCCCAGCTGATCTGGGGCACCCTCGACCGAGAGCTGCCGCCGCTGTTCGGCACCGGCCAGGTCGACATCGGCGGCGTGTCCATCGCCTGGCAGAAGATCGGGGCCGTCATCGTGCTGGCGATCCTGGCGCTGGGCTTCTGGCTCCTGTTCCAGCGGACCCGACTGGGCCTCGCCATGCGAGCGGTCGCGTCGAACTCCGAGTCGGCCTCGCTCGTCGGGGTGCCGGTCCCCAGGCTGCTGATGCTCGGCTGGGGGCTGGCCGCCGCGGTCGGGACCGTGGCCGGCGTGTTCACCGCCCCGGGTCGCGGTCTCGGCTCCAACCTCATGCAGCTCACGCTGATCTTCGGCTTCGCCGCGATCACGCTGGGCGGCTTCGACAGCCTCCTCGGCGCGGTCGTCGGCGGCTTCATCGTGGGCATCGCCTCGTCGGTCGTGCCGCAGTACGTGCCGGGCTTCGAGAAGATGCCGCTCGCCCCGGCGTTCATCCTGATCCTCGCCATCCTGCTCTTCCGGCCCGAGGGCCTGTTCGGCCGTCGACAGGTGCGACGCGTATGACCGACATCGACCTCTCCGGCGCCGCCCCGACCGGTGGCGCTCCCGGCTCCGTGCCGGTCGTCGCGGGATCAGCGGGACGCCTTCCCGTCGGTCGCATCGTGGCCGCCCTGGTGGTGGCCGTGGTCCTGATCGCGCTGCCCTTCGTCTCGCCGCCGTTCCGCGTCGAGCAGTACGTCGGCTGGATGGCGCTCGCCATCGCGGCGTGCGGCCTCAACCTCCTCACGGGCTACAACGGCCAGATCTCGGTCGGTCACGGCGCCCTGTACGGCACGGGCGCCTACGTGACGGCGCTGCTCATCACCGACGCCGGCTGGCCGGTGTGGCCGTCGGTCGCCGCGGCCGGCGTCATCTGCTTCGTGGTCGGCGTCGTGATCGGTCTGCCGGCCCTGCGGATCAAGGGCCTGTACCTCGCGCTCGTGACGTTGGCGGTCGCCACCCTCTTCCCGCTGCTGATCGAGCAGTTCTCGTCGATCACCGGCGGCGGTTCGGGACTCGCCATCACCACGCCGCAGCAGTCGCCCCGGGGTGAGATCGAACGGCCGATCCGGCTGGAGTCGCCCGGAGGGTTCCTGGCGACCGACCAGTGGAAGTACTTCGTCTTCCTCCTCGTCACCGTCGTGGTGTTCGTGATCACCCGCAACATCGTGGTCTCCCGCACCGGCCGGTCCCTCGTGGCGGTGAGGGACAACGAGACCGCAGCCGAGGTGTCCGGCGTCCACGTGGCACGGGTCAAGATCCTCACGTTCGGCGTGAGCGCGGGAATCGCCGGCATCGGTGGGGCCGTGTTCGCCCTCAACAACGGACGGGTCAACCCGACGAGCTTCACGATCGTCGTGTCGATCTACTTCCTGATCGCCGTGGTCGTCGGCGGCGCGGCGAGCGTCATCGGACCGGCGATCGGCGCCGTGGCCTACGGCGTCTTCATCGACGTCCTGTCCCCGGAGCTCCCGGAGCGGTTCAAGCCGGCGACGCCGGTGATCCTGGGTGTCCTGCTGATCGTCCTGATGCTCGTCGCCCCGGGCGGCATCGTCGGGCTGTGGCGCACCGCCGTGGCCAAGCGGGCGGCCCGGCGGGCGCAGCGGAGCGGCGCGAGCCCATCGAACCCGTCACCCGGTACGGTGACGGGCGACACAGCTGGCTGAGCGGGTCCGGGGGGACCGCCCCGCCACAGGGTGCGGGGGATTCCGGGCGCCGACGGACAGGTGCAGATCTCGACGACATCCGACGACGTGCGCGTCGGTCAAACAGCAGGAGGACACATGAAGAGGAACGGCACACGGCGGGCCGGATGGGCCTGGGGCGCGGCGCTCCTGGTCGTCGCTGCCCTTGCGACCGCCTGCGGCGGACGTGACGAAGGCGGCTCCGACACCACCACGACCGCCGGCGACGGCGGGACCGAGGAGGCCGCGGCCTTCATCGATCCGTCCGTGGACTGCCCCGACTACCAGGGCACCCAGGGCGTCAACGGCGACACCATCAAGATCGGCACGGTCCGTCCGGCGACGGGCAACTTCGCCATCTACGACCAGGTGACCACCGGCCTCGACGCCTACGTGAAGTCGGTCAACGCCTCCGGCGGCGTCACCGCCGGCGACGGCAAGGCCTACAAGCTCGAGCTGGTGAAGGAGGACGACGCCTACGACCCGGCCAAGACCCCGGCGCTGGTCAAGAAGCTCGTCGAGCAGGACGGCGTGTTCGCCCTGGTCGGCGACATCGGCACCGAGACCAACCTGGCCGTCAGGGACTACCTGAACGAGAAGTGCGTGCCGAACATCGCGCTGGCCACCGGCTCCACGGAGTGGGGCAACAACAAGCAGTACCCGTGGTACATCGCCGGTCTGCCGTCCTACGCCGCCGAGGCGAACGCCTGGGCCGACTACCTGAAGGAGTCGAACCCCGAGGCGAAGGTCGCCCTGCTGTACCAGGACGACGACTTCGGCCAGGCGTACCAGGCGGCGTTCAAGAAGGCCATCGAGGGCAGCGACATCACGATCGTCGACGAGGCCAGCTTCAACCCGCTGTCGGGCACCACGACGGAGGCCGCGGTGACCAAGCTGTCGCAGTCGGGCGCCGACACGTTCATCGTCGGCATCGGCGGCACCCCGTGCCCGAAGACGCTGTCGCTGATCCCCGACACCTGGAAGCCCGCCACGATCGTGTCGGTCACCTGCGCCGGCAAGACGGCGCTCAGCCTGGCCGGGGGCAAGGACCAGGGCGTGATCGCCGCCCAGGCGACCCTCGACCCGTCCGACCCGGCCGACCAGTCCAACCCCAAGGTCCAGGACTTCGTCGCCAAGGGCACAGCGGCAGGGCTCGAGCAGGGTCAGATCGAGGGTGGCATCACCTCGGTCGGTTGGGGCTTCGGCGCACTCTTCGCCAAGGCGCTCGAGGAGGCCAAGACCGTCGATCGCGCCGATGTGATGAACACGCTGTGGTCGCTGGACAACCAGAACTTCGGCCTGCTCCGTGACGAGATCACGGTGAACACCGACGGCACCGACGATCCGTGGCCGATCGAGGGCTTCCGCATCGTGCAGCGCGAGGGCTCCGGTTGGAAGGAGCTGTCGCCCGTCACGAACTTCGAGGGCAAGTCGAACGGCTTCGCCGGCTGACACCGCTCCGGATCGACCGGCCGCTCCGACCGCCGGGTCGGGGCGGCCGTGTCGCGTCCGGGGTCGGTGGTCCGCCCGGGTCGCCGCCGTCGGTCAGAGGGCCTCGCCGGACTCGATCGCCAGCAGCTCCTCGGCGGCCTGGCGGACCTGCAGGTCCCTGTCGTCGAGCAGCCGGCGCATGGCGGCCGAGGCGGCGGGGTCGTCGAAGGCGGCCAGGGCGAGCACGGCACGTCGGCGCACGTTCGCCCGGTCCCCGCACGCGGCGATCACGGCGTCCAGGCCTCGGACGTCGCCGATGCTCCCCAGCGCGGCGACCGCGGACTCGCGGCACAGGTGGTCCTCGTGGGTCTCCGCCTGGGTGGCGAGCGCGTCGACGACCGCGGTCCGGGCCTCGGCGAGGTCGTCGCCGTCGAGGTCGAGCTCGCCGCACGCGAACGCGACCACCTCGAGGACCTGCGCCTCGTCGCCCCCGTCGAGGCGGTGCAGCAGGGCGTCGGCCAGGTGCCGCGTCCACCTCCCGTCGGGGTCCCGGTCCGCTCCGCCGTCGGCCCCTGCCCATCGGGCTGCCTCGTTCGCAGCGCGGCGGCGGACGTCCGGGTCCCGGTCCGCCAGCCCTGCGACGACGGCGTCGACCGTGTCGCTGCCGTCGAGAGCGCCGGCGCGCCCCAGGCGCACGACGGCGCCGATCGCCGCGGCCCTCACCGTGGCGTCGGAGTCGGCGAGGCCGGCGACCGCCTCGTCGACGTCCCCGGAGTGGCCGGCGCGCACCACCAGGTCCCGGCGGGATGACGCCGGGCGGTGCCCCTCGTCGGCGCTGTGGTGCTCGTGGTCCGACATGGACGCGTCCTGGTTGGCGGGCGGGTGGGGGATCGTCGTGCCCTCATGACCCATCGGGGTCGGGGGACGGCTACCGTTCTCCAAGTATCGGCCGGCACCGCCCCCGCGCGGTGACTCCCCCATAGGATCCCCTGCTCAGCACGAGCACGGGACGAGAGAGGTACCTGCAAAATGTCGCAACACATGGTGATCTTCCAGACCGCCGACGGAAGCCCCGCCTACAGCCAGTTCGAGTCCGTCAGCGAGGCGATCGGCTTCGTGGAGTCGCTCCGCAACGACCAGGGCATCGAGAACGCCCGGATGTTCGAGCTCAAGGAGATCAAGTTCGAGCTCAAGCCCGTCTTCAAGGTGGAGCTGCTGGAGCTGAACCCCGGGCCGGCCGCCTCTGCGCCGTCGGCACCTGCCGCTCCGGCTCCGTCCGCACCGGCACCGAGCGCCCCCACGCCGCCGCCGGGCGCCCGTCCGGAGCAGGCTGCGGCCCCGGCATCGGGG
>JAEYSR010000002.1 GCA_023434535.1 Actinomycetes bacterium | reverse complement strand
TGACGACGAGCTCGCCGTCGGCGTCCAGCTCCAGGCGGTCGATGATCCCCCGCACCGTCAGCGTGCCGAGCTGCGTGCTGAGGAAGAGCTCCAGGCCGATCGGGCTGATCGTCCGGGGGTCCTCCAGTGTGAAGTACCGCTCCACCATGCGGGCAGAGGTGGCCGCGAAGTCGGCTGCGGCGTCGGGGTCCAGCTCCAGACCGAGGTAGTCCTCGTGGGTCGACATCTCCTCCAGGGCGGTGGCCAGGCACTCCTGGGCCCGCTCCGGGGTGCGGGCTGCGGGCTCTTCCAGGAACAGCAGCTCCAACGCCCGGTGCACGGTCGTGCCCCGCGTGGCCGGCATTGACGGCGGTTCCGGCAGCTTGTCGATGGCCGAGAACCGGAAGGCGAGCGCGCAGTCCTTGAACGTGGACACCTTGGACGGCGACAGCGACGACGGGAGCGGCAGGGCCATGCCCGCAGACTACGACCGGGGTGCGACACCGACGGCGACGTGCCCGCCGGCGGGATCCCGCGGGTCGACGACCCTTGGGACCGCTCAGCCCCGGCGTGAGGCCCGACGCACGCCGCCGTAGATCGCGACGCGGGTCGCCACGTCGATGAGCAGGGGCTGGACGGCCCAGCCGGGCACGCGGAACGAGGACCCGTTCGGCTGGTGGACGACCATCCCGTCGTCCTGCACACCGACGATCGATCCCCACCGGTGCTCCGGCGCGCTGAACGCCTTCATCCGTCGTGGTGGCCCGAGCGGACCGATGCCACCGGTGCCGGTCAGGACCTTCACGTTGTGGACCAGCACCCGGTACCCGAAGTTGCGCGCCGAGCTCCGGTTCGGATCGGTCGCCGCCACGTCCCCGATGGCGAACACGTCGGGATGGCCGGGCACGCGGAGGTGTCGATCGACGACGACGAAGCCCTGCTCGTCGAGCATGTCGGGGGGCAGGAAGCCCGAGTTCGGGACCACGCGTCCCACGGCCCACAGCACCACGTCGGCAGAGGAGGGATCCTGGCCCGTCGACCACTCGATCGGGTCGGTCGTCAGCTCGTCGGCCGCGAAGTCGTCGGGGACGGCGGCCCGGTGGCCCGAGTGCAGTCCCACCCCGAGCTCGGTCAGCTCACGGGCGAGCCGGCGACGCACCCTGGGGTGGTAGCCGGGAAGAGGCTGGTCCTGGCTGAAGTACAGGTCGACGGCCATCGTCGGCCGCCGACGCCTGAGGTTGTACGCCGCGCTCACACCGGTCGGTCCGCCGCCGACGATCGCGATCGACCCCGCCGCCGCGATCCGTGCAGCGGCATCCGTGATCTCCGCGTCGATCGACGAGAGGTCCTGGACCCGGCTCTGGCGCCAGAAGCCGTTGGTCGTCCCCGACGCCACCACGAGCACGTCGTACGGGAGGACCAGGTCGTTGCCGTCAGCACCGGCGACGTGCACCTCCCTGCGCCCGGCGTCGACCGATCCGATGGTGCCGTGCACCACCCGGGTGCGATCGAGGCGGCGGAAGCGGTCGAGCGACGTCAGGTAGTTCCTGCGCCACATGTCGGGATCCGCGAGCCGGGTCCCGAGCTCCTGTCCGCTCACCAGCGCGGGCTTGGTGGAGATGCCGACCACGTCCAGGTCCCGGCCCAGGTGCGTGGCCACGAGCACCCCCGTGTCGCCCATCCCGGCGACGACGACCCTCTGCCGGGCGGTCACCGTGTCACCCGCCCGGCCGCGGCCCGGATGGACGCGGCGATGGCCGCCGGGTCCTCCAGCGGTCCGAAGTGGCCCAGGTCGGGGTGGTCCTCCAGGGTGCCGCGCGGGATGGCCTCGGCGACGGCCGGCGCGAACACGGCAGGGCTGAACGGGTCCTCCCGACCGCGGACGACCGTGACCTCGGTGTCGATGCCGCCGAGCCGCTCGAAGGTGTGGTGCTGGGAGCCCATCTCGTAGGTGGCGGCCTCCACCTCGGGCCGGCAGCGGAGGGACACCGATCCGTCCTCGGCCTCGGCGAAGCCGTCACGGACGTAGGCCGCCAGGGCCGAGGGGTCGAGCGCGGCGAACGGGGGCTTGGACGCGAAGTTGTCGTACGCGGCCTGGCGCGACTCGAAGGTCCGTCGCCGTCGGCGAGCGCCTTCGGCGAGGGGGTTCGATCCGCCGGCGGCCACCTCGGGCGGCATGACGATCGGCTCGAACGCCCAGACGCCCCGGAACGTCCCCGGTCGGTCGAGCTCGGCGATCAGGAGCGACGCTCCGCCCATGGAGTGCCCGACACCGACGGGGCGCTCGAGCCCGAGACCGTCCACGACCGCCAGGACGTCGGCAGCCGTCCCCGCCCAGGACATGCCGTTGGTCGGCTCCACCTCGGGCGCATCGGAGCGACCGTGGCCGCGCACGTCCAGCGCTGCGACTCGGAACCCGTCGAGGTGCTCGACGACCGGTGCCCACACCCCGGCGCAGAACCCGGTGGCGTGGACGAGCAGGACGTCGGGTCCGTCCCCACCCAGGTCGTACGCAGCGACGGTCAGTCCGTCGGACGAGGTGACGGGGACGGGCGAGTCGAGCGCGGACGGCTCAGGTGCGGCCATGCCCGCCAGCATGCCATCCGGTCGGGTCCGTCGGATCGGGGGTCAGGGCAGGCTGGAGGCCCCGTGGTCGAGCTCGATCTCCTGCACGACGCCGGGGACGTGGTGGCGGAGCACCTGGAGCGCGCCGTCGCCGATCTGGCGCCCGCCGTGGCGCAGCACCGGACCCAGGTCGTCGATCGCGACGACCGGACACGCCAGGTCGTGGCGATCGCCGTCGCCGACCACCACGGCGCTCACGAACGGCACCCAGGACAGGACGTCGGAGAGACGGACCCGCAGCAGCTGGGCCGTGTCCAGCGCCCGCTGGGTGCTGGCCACGAGGTCGCCGTCGGACCGTCCGACCACGAAGAGCCCGCTCGGCCCGACGACGACCCAGTGGTCCACGCAACGGCGCACCAGGTAGTCGTCCGGCAGCGTCATGACGACGCGATCGTCCGACGGACTCGGACGTGATCTGAACACGTCCTTTCCATCGGCACCGACCGGCGATCTGTTGAGCGGAACTGGGCGAACGGGGTTCAACCCGGGTCGGGGCCAACCGGTACCCTCGCGTGGGTCGGCGGACGAGGGGATCAACCATGGACGTGAGTCGCAGGGCGGTGCTGCGGTGGTCGGGCACCGCGGGGATGATGGCGGTCGGTTCCGTCGTGCTGAACGCGTGCAGCCCGGCCGGCACAGAGGCGGGGGCGGATCCCAACGGGCTGGTCCTCCTGCCCGGGTTCACGAGCCGCGTCATCGCCCGGGCCAACGAGCCCGTGGGCGCCACTGGCTTCGTGTTCCGGGGCTTCCCCGACGGCGCCGCCACGTTCGTCGACCCCGCCGTCCCGGGCGGCTGGTACCTGGCGGTCAACCACGAGATCCCCGGTTCGGGTGGCGTGTCGAGCATCCGCTTCGCCCCCGACGGGACCATCACCGGCGCCGCCTCGATCTGCCACGACACCACCCTCAACTGCGCCGGCGGGGCCACTCCCTGGGGGACGTGGCTCACGTGCGAGGAGTACGACCTGGGCCGCGTCTACGAGTGCGACCCGACCGGAGCGACGGGCGCGATCCAGCGGAGCGGACTGGGTGCCTTCGCCCACGAGGCGGCCGCGGTCGCCGCCGACGGGCGCGTCTACCTCACCGAGGACCGCCCCGACGGCGGCTTCTACCGGTTCACGCCCGACCGCCCCCAGGACCTGTCGACGGGCCTCCTCGAGGTCGCCACCGGAGAGGGAGCGCCCGGCGCCGTGACCTGGGTGCCGGTCCCGGATCCGTCGTCGTCCTACGTCCTGAGTCGCAAGCAGGTGCCGTCGATGATCCCCTTCGACGGCGGCGAGGGCATCGATGTCCTCGGGAGCACCGTGCTGTTCACGACCAAGGGCGACCGTCGGATCTGGAGCTACGACCTCGCGACCGAGTCCGTGTCGCTGCGCTACCCGGCGTCGCCGCAGGGAGCCGGAACGATGGACGCCGTCGACAACCTCTGGGTGGACGACCCGTCGTCGATGGTGTTTGTGGCCGAGGACGGCGGGAACATGGAGGTCGTCATGCTCGCCCCCGACGACACCGTCACCGCCGTCGCCCGGGTCGTCGGCCAGGACGGGTCCGAGATCACCGGACCCTGCTTCAGCCCCGACGGCCAGCGGCTCTACTTCTCCTCCCAGAGGGCACCGGTCGGGCCGTTCAACGCTCCGTTCGGCATGACCTACGAGGTGTCGGGCCCCTGGGACGAGCTCCTCGGCCGCTGACGCGTCGTCAGGCGTCGCCGCCGGCGGCGTACTCGGCGAGCAGCTCCTGCTCGCGGTCCCGCTTGGGGAAGCAGGTGAACACCAGCACGGCACCGAGGACCACGGCGACGATGCCGGCGAGGTAGGCCCAGTCCTGTCCGCTGATGAACGACTCGCGGGCCGCCTGGATGATCTGGCTCGAGTACTGCGGGGCCTGCTCGGCGGTGTTCGCTGCGCTCGAGAACGACTTGGTCAGCTCGCTCTGCACCTGGCTGGTGATCTGCGACGACTCCGGTGACTCGGCGATCAGCTTGTTGAACGACGCCGCGTAGCCGGCCGTCAGCAGAGCACCCAGGATCGACTGCATGATCGCCCCGCCCAGGTCGCGCTGCAGATCCGCGGTGCCCGACGCCATCCCGGCCCGCGTGACGGGGACCGCACCGGTGAGCGAGTGCGACGCCGGAGTGCCGGCGAACCCGACGCCGGCGCCGACCAGGGCGTACGCGAGGCCGACGTGCCAGTAGGGCGAGCCCTCGCCCCACACCAGCAGCATGAACAGGAAGCCGGCGAGCACGAAGGCGTAGCCGAACAGCAGCGTGAAGCGGGCCCCGTGCGACTCGATGAGCTTGGCCGACCGGGGTGCGCACAGCACCATGAGGATGGCCGCCGGGAGCACGGCGAACCCCGAGTCGATCGTGGTGTAGCCGAGGACGTTCTGCAGGAACTGCTGACCGATGAACATCGCGCCCATCAGCGACCCGAACACGATGATCCCGGCGACCGCCGCCACCCAGAAGATCGGTCGCGCCGCCACGTGCAGGTCGTAGAGGGGGTTCTGCGCCCGACGCTGTCGGAGCACGAAGGCCACGACGAGGACCAGCCCGAGGACCCCGATCATCAGCGCCGTGGTCCTCTGGTCCGGGACGACCACGAAGTTGATCGCCACGATGATCGCCCCGACCATGACGAGCGACAGGATGCCGCCGATGTTGTCGACCGGCTCCTCCGTCTCGTTGACGTGGGCGGGCACGACCCGCAGCACGGCCGGGATGGCGATGATGATCAGCGGCAGCGTCACCAGGAACACCGATCCCCACCACCACCGCTCCAGGAACACGCCCGAGAGCAGGGGGCCGAGGGCCGAGACGGCGCCGCCGATCGCGGACCACAGCGCGATCGACCGGGTGCGTCCGTTCCCGGCCCAGAGAGCGGTGATCAGCGCCAGCGTGGTCGGGTACGCCATCCCGGCCGCCACGCCGCCGAGGATGCGAGCGGCGACGAGCACCTGGATGGACGGGGCCCACGCCGCGATGAGGCAGGCCGGCAGCGAGAGCACGACGCCGGCGACCAGCATCTGCTTCCGGCCGTACCTGTCCCCGAGGGCCCCGAGCCACAGGACAGTGGCCGCGAGTCCCAGCGAGTAGCCGACCGCCACCATGTTGAGCTGGGTCTGGGACGCGTCGAAGTGCTTGCCGATGTCGGGCAGCGCCACGTTCGCGACCGCGAGCGGCAGGTTCGCCACCGCGGCGACCAGGATCAGGGTCCCGAGCACGCCCTTGGCGTGATCGGGTGCCCGCTCGGCGATGGCGGGTGACGGGGTCGACCCGGCGTCTGCTGTGCTCATGGGTGCTCCGGTGCTGGGTGCGATCGTCCCGGGTGACGGTCCCCGGACGCTGCGTCGTGGCTCCACGCTCGCGGTGCGCAGTCTGGTCGGTCATCGACCGTTTGGGGTGAACCGTCAGCGACCCGGGGCCGATACGGTCGTGGGGTGCACGACGACGTGGCCCACGACGGCGGCGACGGCAGCGGCGACCTCGCCGACGACATCGGGGAGCGACGGGCTCCCGTGGTCGTCGCAGGGGTCCTGACCGTCGGACTGCCGTTCGTCATGCCCGAGTTCTTCCGCAACGGGATGGGGATGGGCCTGGCGGTCGTCCAGGGCGTCCTGCTGGCGGCGATGTTCATGCTGGACCCCGGTCGGATCGACCGGCGCTCGCGGCCCGTGCACGTGGTCCGCCTCGCCCTCGTCGTGTCGCTCGCCATCGGTGCGGCGCTGTCCGCGGTCCGGATGGTCATCCTGATCCTCGCCGACGACCGCGGGACCTCGTCCGCCGAGCAGCTCCTGTGGGCCGGCGGTCTGGTGTGGGTGCACCTCGTCCTGGCGTTCGCGTTCCTGTACTGGGAGATGGACGCCGGGGGACCGGGGGAGCGCGCCCACAGCCCGTCGGGACCGGGCGATCTGCTGTTCCCGCAGCAGGGAGACCCCGACCTGTTCCCGGACTGGCGCCCGACGTTCCTCGACTACCTGCACGTGGCCGCGACCGGTGCGATCTCGTTCAGCCCCGCCGACGCGGTGGCGCTGACCCACCGCATCAAGGCCGCCACCGTCCTCGAGTCGGCGTCATCGCTCGCGATCCTGGGCCTGGTCGTGGCCCGGGCGGTCAACATCCTGAACTGACCGACCGTCATCCTCGACCGACCGACATCCTGGACCGACCGACATCCTGAGCCGACCCCTCGTCCGGCCGGACCGTACGCCCGGTCTCGAGGCCGGTCCGGATCAGGCGGGCACCGGCGGGTCGTCGGCGACGGCGTCGTCGGCGATGGTGTCGCCGTCCATCGCGATGCGCAGCTTGGCGACTGCGCCGCGGATGATCCGCGACACGTACGACTGCGAGATCCCGACCAGCTCCGCGATCTCCGGCTGCGACAGCTCGTCGACGAAGCGGAGTCGGATGACGTCACGCTCCCGTCGTCCCAGCACGGACAGCGCGTGGCCCAGGTCCGTGTCGGACTCCAGGGCGTCGAAGTTGGCGTCGAGGAACACGACCTCCGGTCGGACGGTCTCCCGGTCCTCGCCGTCGCGGACCGGTTCGAGC
The DNA here is from genome assembly GCA_023434535.1 of Actinomycetes bacterium. Taxonomy (GTDB): domain Bacteria; phylum Actinomycetota; class Acidimicrobiia; order Acidimicrobiales; family Microtrichaceae; genus Dermatobacter. The sequence continues at coordinate 14,013 of JAEYSR010000002.1, read as the reverse complement.
GAGTGGGAGTGGCGTGCGCCACCGGCCTCCATCGCGACGAGCACCTCCTCCACGGCGAGGTCCGAGCGATCGGCGATCTCGGAGGGCTTCGGGCCACGTCCGAGCTCCTGGGTCAGCTCTTCGCGGGCGCGGCAGACCCGGAGGTAGTTCTCCTGCCGGGTGCGCGGCGGTCGCACCGTCCAGGTGCGGTCGCGGAGGTGGCGCTTGAGCTCGCCGTCGATGGTCCGGTCCGCGAAGGTCCGGAACGACGCTCCCTTGCCGGGGCGGTAGCGCTCGGCCGCGTGGATGATGGCGAGGAGCGCCACCTGCTCCAGGTCCTCGGCCAGAGCGGGGTTGCCGCGCGCCAGGCGCCGCACCGGGTAGCGGGCCATGCCGAGGTGGCCCTCGACCACCGCGTTGCGCGCCCGGCGGTCGCCGGTCCGGTGGTACTCGGCGAGGAGCCGGTCCACCTCCTGCGCGTCGGTGGTCGGGGAGGCTCGGTCGTTCACCCTGTCCGCTTGCCCGTCAGCGGGCATGCGCAGACTCGATCCGGAGCGGATCACCCGATCGGGGGAGGCGACAACGGGCCGAACAGGCGCAGATCACCCGATCGGGGGACGTCTCGCCGGTCCGCCGGGAACCGGCTCCTCAACGGTCCCGGCGGAGCCGTCAGGACGTCGCTGCGGGGAACCCGTTCGGGCGGTCCCAGTGCCGATGCAGCGCCATGGCGCCCAGCAGGTCGTCCGGATCGTCGCCCACCACGCCGTCGACGTCGCCGGGGATGCCGCACGAGGTCACGTCGCCCGCCCCGGCGGTTCCGATGGGCTTGTGGTGTCGGTAGGCCTCCTGGGCGAACAGCGCCACGCCCTGGTCCACGGCCGTCGCCACCACGACGGCGTCGTACTCGACCGACGCCGTGGTGTGCATCGTCCGGTCGGCGGTCGCGCCGCCCCGGAGGTCGCCGAAGCGCGGGCCGACGGCGACCACCTCGACGCCGACCGCGTCGGCCGCCCGCTGCAACGGGCGGAGGGCGGCCGGATCGGTGTCGTCACCGACGAGGACGGCGACCTTCCGACCGTCGATCGGGCCGGGCCCGGGAGGCGCCATCGACAGGGCCGGCGACACCATCTGGGCCGCCTCGGCGTCGGACTCCGGCGCCGGCATCCCGAGGTGCGCCGCCACCTGGGCGCAGAGGTCCCCGTCCACGTGGGCGAGGTTCTGGACCATCCGGCTGACGACCTCGACGTTGGTGCACTTGCCGAGCTCGAAGCGGAACGCTCCGATCAGGTGGTCCTGCTCGACCGGTGTGAGCGACGAGAAGAAGATTGCCGCCTGCGAGTAGTGGTCGTCGAAGCTCTGCGGACGGAGGCGTCGCTTGACGCCCTCCACGAGCTCGGGATGGTGGACGTACGCCGTCTCCGGCGACGCGAACGGACAGCCGCCGCCCACGCTGTTGGGCGTGTAGGCGGCCACGCCCTCGTGGACCGCCTGCTGCATGAACCCGTCGCGGTGGTCGTCGTTCACGGGCGCCAGCGGCCGGTTGTTCGGGATCTGGGAGAAGTTCGGCCCTCCCAGCCGGGTGAGCTGCGTGTCCACGTAGGAGAACAGTCGGGCGTGCAGGAGCGGGTCGTCGACGAGGTCGATGCCCGGAACCAGGTGCCCGGGGTGGAACGCGACCTGCTCGGTCTCGGCGAAGAAGTTCGTCGGGGGAGTGTGGAGCGTGAGGGTGCCGACGGTGCGCACGGGGCACAGCTCCTCGGGCACGATCTTCGTGGCGTCGAGGAGGTCGATGCCCTCGAACGTCTGGTCCGCCGTGTCGGGCATCAGCTGGACGCCGAGCTCCCAGCGTGGAGCGTTGCCCGACTCGATCCGGTCGTAGAGGTCCCGACGGTGGAAGTCGGGGTCGACGCCGGCGATCTTCTGCGCCTCCTCCCACACGAGGCCGTGGACGCCGGCCGCCGGCTTCCAGTGCCACTTGCACAACGTGGTCGACCCGTCCTCGGCCACCAGACGGAAGGTGTGGACGCCGAAGCCCTCCATGGTGGCGTACGAGCGGGGGATCGCCCTGTCCGACATGGCCCACATCAGCATGTGGGTGGACTCGGGCTGCAGCGACACGAAGTCCCAGAAGGTGTCGTGGGCCGTCTGCGCCTGCGGGATCTCCCGGTCCGGCTCGGGCTTGGCCGCGTGGATGAGGTCGGGGAACTTGATCCCGTCCTGGATGAAGAAGACCGGGATGTTGTTGCCGACCAGATCGAAGTTCCCCTGCTCCGTGTAGAACTTCGTGGCGAACCCGCGGACGTCGCGGACGGTGTCGGCGGATCCTCGGGACCCGACCACCGTGGAGAAGCGCGTGAAGACCGGTGTCGACACGCCGCTCTGCAGGAACGACGCCGCGCACACGTCGCCGAGACCGTCGGTGCACTCGAACGTGCCGTGCGCTCCGGCGCCGCGGGCGTGGACGACGCGCTCGGGGATGCGCTCGTGGTCGAAGTGGGTGATCTTCTCCCGCAGGTGATGGTCCTCGAGCAGGGACGGTCCCCGTTCGGAGACGGTGAGGCTGTTGTCGGAGTCGTCGACGCGGACGCCCTGCGCCGTCGTCAACCGCTCGCCCGACTGGGCCCACGTCGGCCGGAACGCGGAGGACGACGGCGTGCCCTCGGGCGGAGCGGCTGTGTCGCCGGTGACCCTGGCCCGAGCCGCGCCCTCGACCGCTGCTGCCTTCCGGGGGGCGCTCCGCGTCGCCGAGCGCTTCTTGGCCGCGGTCTTCTTCTCGACGGACCGCCCGGCCTTCGCCGCGGGCGCCGCAGCCCTCTTGGCCGCGACCTTCTTCGGGGCGCTCTTCCTCGCCGCAGCCTTCTTCGGTGCGGCCTTCCTGGTCCTCGACGTCGCGCTGCTCTGGTTCTTGTTGGCCATGGGCGGGCGCCTACCCGGGTCCTGGCGGACCAGACGGCACCGGGGTCCCGGGTCGTGCAGGATCCCCCGATCGGTGAGCGGTCACGGCGTCGGGCGACGGCGGAGCGCCCGCAGCACGTCCGAGTCCTCGGGGGTCGCGTCGGGCCCGTAGCCGAGCACGAGGGATCCGGACGCATCGCAACGGGGACACCGGACCGGGACCACCATCGTCATGTCTGCGGGGTCAGATGCTCCCTCCAGGCGCGTCACGTCGTCCGCGACGATCGATGCGGCGTCGAGCTCGTCGCGGCAGGTGAGGCACCGGATGCGGGCGCCCTCCTCGCTGCGGAACTGCCCCTCGGGTCCGCCGTCGTCCCGGGCGCGCGCATCGTCGACCGCGTCGACGACCGCGACGAGCGGCGTGTCGGTGGGGTTCGTCGGGTCGGGGGTGCTGGCTGACTGTTGCATGGGTGGCGCCTACCCCGGACCCACCTGCGCAGTCCGGCCGCTCCGGCGTGTCCGGGCGACCGCACGCCCCACGTCGGCCGCGTCACCCCACGGCGTCGAGGAGAGCGCTGCAGAACGCCGGCAGGTCGTCGGGCTTGCGGCTCGTGATCAGGTTGCCGTCGACGACGACCTCCTCGTCCACCCAGGTCGCACCGGAGTTGCGCAGATCGGTCTCCAGGCTGGGCCACGACGTGAGGCGTGCGCCGCTGGTCACGCCGGCCTCGATGAGGGTCCACGGGGCGTGGCAGATGGCGGCGATCGGCCGTCCGGTCGCGGCGAAGTCCCGGAGGAAGGCCACGGCGTCGGAGTCGGTCCGGAGCTGATCGGGGTTCGCGACGCCGCCGGGCAGCACGACCGCGTCGAAGTCGGCGACCTCGGCGTCGGCCACGGTGGTGTCGACGGGGAACGTGTCGCCCTTGTCGAGGTGGTGGAACGCCTGCACCTCCCCGGCGTCGGGAGCGACCAGCACCGCCACGCCGCCGGCGTCGGTCACCGCCTGCCACGGCTCGGTCAGCTCCACCTGCTCCACACCCTCGTTGGCGACGAGGAACGCCACCCGCCTGCTCGTCGTCTGTTCCGACATGTCCACCTCTTCACGGTCGTCGTCCATCGCAGTCACCTGCGCAGCGGTGCCTACCCGGACCGGTCACGTCGATGACGACCGACGGTGCCGCGCCCGGTGGATGCCGAGGCCGTGGCACCGGCGTGACACCCGTCGCCGACTGTTCGTGGTCCCGGCGGGTACGGAGTCGCCTCACCCCGCGGTCAACGGAGGTCGGGTGGACGGATCGGATCGACCAGATGAGCCCGGTGCATGGCCGGGTCGCGCACAGCCGCTCGGCGCCACCCACGACGGGTTCGGCACGAACTTCTCGCTCTTCAGCTCCACCGCCGAGGCGGTCGAGCTGTGCACGTTCGACGGCGACGGCGTCGAACGGCGTCGGGAGCTGACGGAGGTCGACGCCCACTGCTGGCACACCTACTTGCCCGAGGTGGGGCCGGGCACCCATTACGGCTACCGGGTGCACGGCCCGTGGTCACCGGCCTCGGGACTGTGGCACAACCCCGCCAAGCTCCTGCTCGACCCGTACGCCCGTGAGATCACGGGGACGACCGACTGGTCCGAGGCCTGCTTCGCCTACCGGTTCGACTCCCCGGACGATCCCGAGACGACCGACAGCGCGCCGTTCGTGCCCCGCTCGGTGATCTCGAGCCCGCACTTCGACTGGGGCAACGACCACCGGCCGGATCGTCCGTTGCACGAGACGGTGATCTACGAGCTGCACGTCAAGGGCTTCACCGCACGCCACCCCGCCGTCCCGCCCCACGAGCGCGGCACGTACGCGGGTCTGGCCCACCCCGCGGTGGTGGAGTACCTGGTCGGACTCGGCGTGACCGCGGTGGAGCTGCAGCCCATCCACGAGTTCCTGCACGACGCCCACCTGGTCGAGCGTGGGCTCCGGAACTACTGGGGCTACAACTCGATCGGCTTCTTCGCCCCGCACCACGAGTACGCCGCCGGCCCCGACCCCGTCGGCGAGTTCAAGCACATGGTCCGGACGCTGCACGCGGCGGGCATCGAGGTGATCCTCGACGTCGTCTACAACCACACCGCCGAGGGCAACCACCTGGGCCCGACGCTGTCATTCCGCGGCATCGACAACCCGGCGTACTACCGCCAGACCGACGACCCGCGCTTCTACATGGACTACACGGGTACCGGGAACACGCTGAACATGCGCCACCCGCACACGCTGCAGCTCGTGATGGACAGCCTCCGGTACTGGGCCGACGAGATGCACGTGGACGGCTTCCGGTTCGACCTCGCTTCCGCGCTCGCCCGCGGCCTCCACGAGGTCGACCGACTCGGACCGTTCTTCGACCTCATCCAGCAGGACCCGGTGATCGGGCGCGTGAAGCTGATCGCCGAGCCGTGGGACGTCGGCGACGGCGGCTACCAGGTCGGCAACTTCCCGCCCCTGTGGTCCGAGTGGAACGGCCGCTACCGCGACACGGTCCGGGACTACTGGCGGGGCGAGCCGGCGACCCTCGCGGAGTTCGCAGCCCGACTGACGGGCAGCTCCGACATGTACGCGGGCGACTCCAGCCCGGCCTCCAGCATCAACTTCGTCACCGCCCACGACGGGTTCACGCTGGCGGACCTGGTGAGCTACGACCACAAGCACAACGAGGCCAACGGCGAGGACAACCGGGACGGGGAGTCCCACAACCGGTCCTGGAACTGCGGGGTCGAGGGGCCGACCGACGACGAGTCGGTCCTGGAGCTGCGGGTCCGTCAGCAGCGCAACCTCCTGCTGACCCTCCTCCTGTCGCAGGGCGTGCCGATGGTCCTGGCGGGCGACGAGATGGGACGCAGCCAGCTCGGCAACAACAACGCGTACTGCCAGGACAGCGAGCTGACGTGGCACGACTGGGATCTGCTCGCGGAGCGATCCGACCTGCTCGAGTTCACCCGGTTGGCCATCGCCTTCCGCCGGCTCCACCCGGTGTTCCACCGCCGACGCTGGTTCACCGGCCGAGACATCCGCGGCCGTGACGGCACCTCCGTCAGGGACCTGGTCTGGTACCGCCCCGACGGACAGGAGATGAACGACGAGGACTGGGACAGCGGCTTCTCCCGGGCGGTCGGCGTGCGTCTCGACGGCGAGGCCATCACCGAGCCCGGGCCGCGCGGCGAGAGGGTCGTCGACGACACGTTCCTGGTCCTGTTCAACGCGCACGACGGCGCGATCCGCTGGGTCCTGCCGGAGGAGCCCGGGGCGCAGCACGTCCGCGTGTTCGACACCCGGGCCGCGTCGGTCCAGATGCGACCGGTGCGGTCCCGGCGGGTCGTCGGGGCGCCCCGTTCGATCCTGGTGCTGCGGGTGGACCGGACCGGCCAGCCGGAGGACGGGACAGACCGACCGACGGACGGAGCGCGGGAGTGAGCCCGAACCCGCTGCCGAACGGCCGGGTGGTCCCCACGTCCACCTACCGGATCCAGCTCCGCGACGGGCTCACGCTGGACGGTGTGGTGGACGAGGGGTGGCTGGACCACGCCCGTGCTCTCTGCGTCAGCCACCTGTACCTGTCGCCGGTCCTTCAGGCGACCCCCGGCAGCAAGCACGGCTACGACGTGGTCGACCCCATGCGGGTGGACCCCGCACTGGGCGGGGACGAGGCGTTCGAGCGACTCGCCGCGGCCGCCCGGAGTCGCGGGATGGGCCTCGTGGTCGACATCGTCCCGAACCACATGGCGCTCGACCCGGTGAACGACCGCTGGTGGCGCGACGTCCTGCGCCACGGTCCGGCCAGCGAGGCCGCCGACATGTTCGACATCGACTGGGACCACCCCGAGCGGCGCATCCGCGGCTCGGTCCTGCTCCCCGTCCTGCCCGACCACTACGGACGGGTGCTGGAGTCGGGCGGGTTCTCGCTCGACCGCCACGGCAGCGAGATGGTCGTCCGACACGGATCGCTCGAGCTGCCCCTCGAACCGGCGTCGACCGCGCCCGTCGTCGCTGCTGCCGCCGAGGCGGTCGACGACGACGTGGTGCGCCTCGTCGCCCGCAGCCTCGCCCGGTCCGCCGACCTCGACGCCGACGAGCGGATGGCCGAGGTGCGCGCTCTCGACGAGCTCCTCGCCGACCGGCTCGACGGATCGCCGGACCTGCCTCGACATCTGGACGACGCACTCGCTGCGACGGCGTCCGACGTCGAGGCGCTGGATCGCCTCCTGTCGCTCCAGCACTACCGCCTCGCCCATTGGAAGGCCGCGAGCCACGACCTCGGCTACCGCCGCTTCTTCGACGTGAACGGCCTCATCGGCGTCCGGGTCGATCGACCCCGGGTCTTCGATCTCACGCATCGCGCCGTCGCGGGATGGGTCGGACAGGACCTGGTCGACGGGCTCCGGGTCGACCACCCCGATGGCCTCGCCCGGCCCGGCGAGTACTTCCGGCGGCTGGCGGAGCTGAGCGGCGGGCGGTGGACGGTCGCGGAGAAGATCCTCGAGGGCCATGAGCACCTGCCGCGGTGGGAGGTCGACGGCACCACGGGCTACGACGTCGGTGAGGCGATCGGTCGGCTGTTCCTCGACGACGACGGGCTGCGGCGGCTGTCGGAGCTGCGCGACGAGCTGGTGGGGGAGTCGCCGGAGATCGAGGAGCTGGTCCACGAGTGCAAGGTGGAGGTGCTGCGGGACGTCCTGGCTGCCGACCTCAACCGGGTGACCGACGTGTTCCTCCAGCTGTGCGAGACCCAGCGGCGCCTCCGCGACGTCACGCGCCACGAGCTGCACGAGGTGCTGCGCGCGGCTGCGGCCGCACTCGACGTCTACCGGACGTACTCGTCGGACGGCGCGCCCTCCGCGGCCGACCTGGCGGTGCTCCGTCGGATGCTGGACCGGGTGTGCTCGGACCGACCGGATCTGGATCCCGAGGTCGTGGACCTGCTGGGCTCCGTCCTGTCGAGACGGCCCCTGAGCGGCGACACGTCCGTCGTCGATCCCCTGGCCCAGCGGCTGCGCACCAGGGTGGAGCAGCTGAGCGGACCGACAATGGCCAAGGGCAAGGAGGACACCGCGTGGTACCGGGACGTCCGCCTGGTGACGCGCAACGAGGTGGGCGCCCGGCCCGAGGCCGACCGGCTGGGGGTCGAGGACTTCCACGCGACGATGGCGGACCTGTCGGCGCGCTGGCCGACCACGATGACCGGGCTGTCGACGCACGACTCCAAGCGCAGCGAGGACGTGCGGGCCCGGGGCGCGGCCCTGACGGGTCACACCGACGAGTGGGCCGCCGTCCTGCGGAGGTGGTTCGACCGCCACGAGCACCTCGTGGGTGACCACGGGCCTCGTCCGTCGGTGCGGATGTGGATCTACCAGACGCTGGTCGTCGCCCACCCGCTGTCGGCGGAACGCCTGGAGGAGCACGTGCTCAAGGCGCTGCGCGAGGCCAAGGAGGACTCCAGCTGGTTGCGCCCGGACACCGACGTCGAGGGCGACTGCCTGCGCTACGCGTCGGCCCTGCTCGACGACGTCGGGTTCGTGAGCGAGCTGGAGGACCTGGTGGACCGGATCCGCCCGGACGCCGCCCGGGTGTCGTTGGCGCAGAAGCTGGTGCAGCTGATGGCGCCGGGCGTGCCCGACCTGTACTGGGGCAGCGAGGTCGAGCTGCTCCGGCTCGTCGACCCCGACAACCGCGTGCGCCCCGACCTCGACCGTCTGCGCCACGCGTTGGACGGCACAGCGTCGGTCGGCACGGCGTCGGTCGGCACAGGGCTCGACGACGACCTGTCGGACGACCTGTCGACGCGCAAGGCCCAGATGGTGCGCGCCGCGCTGCGCGTGCGCGCCCGCCACGCCGGAGCGCTGGCTGCGGCCAACTCCTACGAGCCTCTGCAGGTGGCCGACGACGGTGCCGACGTCCTCGCGTTCTCCCGACCCGACGCGGCGGTCGTCGTCGCCGCCGTCGGCCCGACCCCACGCGTGCCGGTCGGCGCCGGGGTCGAGCTCCCGCCCGGCTCGTGGAGGCCGGTCGTCGGCGCCGTCGACAGCGGGCCGCACCGGGGTCACGTCCAGGTGTCGGACCTGACCGGCGACTGGCCCGTCGCCCTCCTGGAGCCGGTGTGAGCCGGCGCGAGCTGCCGCTGTGGGCCCCGGACGCGTCCGACGTCGCGGTCCTGCTCGACGGTCGGACGATCCCGTGTCGGCGCTCGGGGGAGTGGTGGGTCGCGGAGGTCGACGCGGAGCACGGCGATCGCTACCGGTTCGTCGTCGACGGCGTCGAGGTGCCGGACCCCCGCTCGCACTGGCAGCCCGACGGTGCCCTGGGACCGTCCGCGGTGACGGACCCCGCGCCGTCCCGTCCCGTCGCGTCCGGCTCCTGGCGCGGGCGCGACCTGCGGAGAGCCGTCATCCACGAGATCCACGTCGGCACGTTCAGCGACGAGGGGACCTTCCTCGGTGCGATCGCCCACCTCGACCACCTGGCCGAGCTCGGTGTGACCCATCTGGAGCTGATGCCGGTGGCGTCCTTCTCGGGGCGCCGGGGGTGGGGCTACGACGGCGTCCACCTCGCCGCGCCTCATGACGCGTACGGATCCGTCGCGGACATGGCGGCACTGGTGGCGGCCGCACACGACCGTGGACTCGCCGTGCTCGTCGACGTGGTCCACAACCACCTCGGTCCGGAGGGCAACTTCCTGGCCGTCAGCGGCCCGTACTTCACCCAGCGCCACCGCACGCCGTGGGGCGACGCGGTCAACCTCGACGGGCCGGGCAGCGACGAGGTCCGCCGGCTGCTGATCGACAGCGCCCACTTCTGGATCGAGGAGGTGGGCGTCGACGGCCTGCGCCTCGACGCCGTGCACGAGCTGGTCGACACGTCCGCCCGGCCGTTCCTCGAGCAGCTGGCCCAGGAGGTCGCTCGGACGGCGGAGCGGCTCGGACGCGAGGTCGTCCTGGTGGCCGAGAGCGACCGCAACGACTCCCGCCTCGTGCGCCCGGCACCGTTCGGCACGGGGCTGCACGCCCACTGGTCCGACGACCTGCACCACTGCCTGCACGTGACGCTGACGGGCGAGGGGCAGGGCTACTACGAGGACTTCAGAGCGGACGACCTGGTGGCGGCACTGACGAGCGGCTACGTCTACCAGGGCGACCGGCGGTCGCCGTCCCGCCGGATGACGCCGGGTCGACCGGTCGACGGGATCGGCTCCGAGCAGCTGGTCGTCGCGCTCCAGAACCACGACCAGGTCGGCAACCGGGCAGCGGGGGAGCGGCTCCACCACCTCGTCGGCGTCGATCGCGCCGCGGCGGCCGCGGCCCTCACGATCGCGTCGCCGTTCGCCGTCCTGCTCTTCCAGGGCGAGGAGTGGGCGGCCTCGACCCCGTTCCCGTACTTCACCGACTTCGGTGGGGAGCTCGGTGACGCCGTCCGCCGTGGTCGACGCGCCGAGTTCGCCGCGTTCGGCTGGACCGACGACCAGGTGGCCGACCCCGAGGATCCCGGGACGTTCCGCAACGCGGTGCTCCGGTGGGACGAGCGCACCGGTGGTGACCATGGCCGGGTGCTCGAGTGGTATCGCAGCCTCATCTCGCTCCGAGCGACCCATCCCGAGCTCGAGCCCTCTCCGCTGCCGCGGTCGGACGACGCGGTGACGGTCGACGACGGCGTGGTGTCCGTCCGTCGGGGACGCCTCCGGGTCGTGGCCGACCTGCGATCCTCCGGTGCCGCGCGATCGTCGCCGAGCGACGGCCGGATCCTGGCGTCGTGGGGCGCCGTGGACGGAGACGGCTCGTCGGTGAGGACGCGCCCGGGATCGGCGGTGGTCCTGGAGTCGACGGTCGTGGAGCCGGGCTGAGCCCTACCTCGTGCGACGGCGTGGACGCGGCTCGTTGCGCAGCGTGGCCGAGCGGAACGACTCGGACCGGTGCACGTACGCGGTGGCCTCGACCCGGTTGCGCACCTCGAGCTTGGCGAACGCCGTGCGGAGGTGGGACTTCACGGTCTCCGAGCCGATGTAGAGGACGGCTCCGATCTCGGCGTTGGTGAGTCCGTCGGCTGCGAGCAGCACCACCTCGCTCTCGCGGAGCGAGAGCCCGTCGCTGTGTCCCGGCCAGTCGAGCTCGGGCTCGATCGGTGTCAGGCCGGCGGCGGGGCGCGTCACCTGTTCGCCCTTCGCGACGGCGACGATCCCGTCGGCGATCTCCTTGGCCGACGCCGACTTGGAGATGTAGCCGGCCGCGCCGGCGGCCAGCACGTGGTCGACCGCGTCGGGTGAGAGGTCGATGGAGAACACCACCACGCGGCCGACCTTGTCGTTGGCGTTGAGCAGGGCGATGACGTCGCCGATGTCGCCCGGATGCCCGAACGTGTCGAGGAGCACGATGTCGACCGCGGTCGACATCGGCTCACCGATGATGATGCGGTCCCTGACATCGAGACGGGGGTCGTGGCCCAGCAGGCGCGCTGCACCGTCGACGATCAGGTCGTAGTCGTTGACGACCGCAACGCTCACGACGCGGTCGTCACGGGACGTCGGATCGTCGGGCGAGGGGGCGTCGGTCGGAGGCTGGGGAGGCGTCGTCACAGGGCATCACCGACGGAGCGGTGCCGAACACCGTAGGTCGCCGGCCGGGCGTTGCGCGGGGCAGAGACGTCCACCTTCCTGCGTCAGGGTCGTCCGAGCACCGGGGTCCGCTCATCGGCGTCCGGGTCGTCCTCGCGGGGCTCGGGCTCGGTGCCGGGATGCTCGGCGACGACCGATGCTCCCGTCCCGTCCCGCTCTCCGTGGCCGACCGTCTGGGTCGCGCCCAGCTCGAGCAGACCGGCGAGCTCCAGGATCCGCAGGACGGCCGGGCTCATGCCGTCGATCACGAAGGTGCCACCTCGCTCGCCGAACTGCTGGCGGGCGCGGATCAGCGAGCGCAGGCCGGACGAGTCCAGGAAGGTGACGTCGGTGGTGTCGACGATGAGGTCGGTGGCGCCGGCGGCCAGGAGGTGGTCGAGCGAGGAGTCCACCTGGGCGCTGGTCGCCGCGTCGACGTCACCGGCGACGACCATCCGACCCTGGAGACGCCCGTCCCCCGTGTCGAGAAGATCGGTCTCGATCGACAGCTGTCCGGACTCCACGGTGCGACCCTCCACGGTCCTCGGGTGACGTCGATACGACGACGCAGTCACGGATTCTCTACCCGGGGTGGTGCGGAGCAGACCCGAGCAGCCGACAATCACCCGCTCGGGGGAGCTGTCACACCTCGGGAGCGGTGACCGTCCCGAGGACGGAGGTGTGGATGTCGGTGCCGAACGCCGTGCGGACCGCCTGGAGGAAGGCGACGGCGCTGTCGGGCTCGCCGGAGATGCGCAACAGCCGCGACACGGCGTCACGGTCGCCGCTCAGGCCCCGCTCGCTCCAGCTCAGGCGACGGGTCGCTCCGCGCACGGTCACCTCGACGCCGAGCTCACCCGCCGCCGCACCGTCGTCCTGTGGTGTGAGCGGGCTGGTGGCGGCGTCGATGGTCATCGCTCGTCGTCTTCCCGACGGTCCAGCGTGACAAACCACCCGAACGGGGGAAACCGGCTCTCGTGGTCGAGCGACGAAGCGTCGTCTCAGGCTCGTGACGTCGGCCGAGCTCCGGTTCGAGGCCAGTTGGTCTGGTCGCACCGGGCTTATCGGGTAGGGATGAGCCATGGCTCCAGGACGAGATCCACATCCGACCGAGCGGGAGGTCCATCCGGACGACGCCGGGGAGGTCGAGGACGCTGCGGACGACGCCGAGCGCGTGCAGAGCCACAGCCGGCCCTCCGACGACCCGGCGGGCATCAATCCGGAGGGCCAGCCGAACGCGGGGTCTCGCCGGGACGGCCCTGCGGGTCAGAGAGCGACCTGAGCCCGGCCGAGGACCCGAAACGGTCTCGGACGCGCGACGTCGGGTCATCGCCGCCGTCCCCCTCATGACAGGTGTCGCTGCCAACCGGACCGATGCACGAGTGCCGCCGCCTCGACGCGGTTGCGGACGCCGAGCTTCGAGAAGGCGGATCGGAGGTGCGTCTTCACGGTCTCGGAACCGATGTAGAGGGCCGTTCCCACCTCGGCGTTGGTGAGTCCCTCCGAGGCCAGGACCAGCACCTCGCTCTCGCGGAGCGAGAGCCCCTGGGAGCGACCGGGCCAGTCGAGCTCCGGATCGATCGGTGAGCGGCGACCGGTCTCGGTCACGATCTGACCCGCTGCGATGCGGAGCACTGCGTCCGCGAGCTCCCCACGGGTCATGGCCTTCGACAGGACGCCCGTCGCTCCCGACGCGATGGCTGCCTCGGCGACGTCGGACGGAAGGTCCATGGTGAAGACGGCCACGCGCTCCACCATCGGATCCTCGAGCAGGAGGGAGATGGCCTCCCCGATCGGGCCCGGGCGGGCGAAGGTGTCGAGCAGAGCGACCTGGACCGGCGCCGGAACCGGTTCGCCGATCAGGATCCTGTCCCGGACGACCAGCCGGTCGTCGTGACGCAGCACCTCGGCCAACCCGTGGACCACGATGTCGACGTCGTTGACGGCCGCGACGCTGACGGGCCGGACGGTCGTGGTCTGGTCGTCTCCGGCATGATCCATACGGGCAGCGTGCCTACCCGTCGGCCGGTCCCGCAGTACCGCCGAGCGCCCTCGTCGGCCCGGGCGAGTCCACCCCGGTCCGGCGCTCCAGCTCGGCGTTCAGCTCGGCGCCGATCAGCACGGCCGCCGCCGTGATCTGCAGCCACAGCATCAGGACGACGATCCCCGCCAACGAGCCGTACGTCTCTCCGAGCGAAGAGAAGCTGTCGACGTACAGCGAGAAGACGAGCGAGGCGGCGATCCAGATGACGGTCGCGGCGACCGCACCCCACGACAGCCACTGCGTACGCGCCGGGTCCCGGTCGGGCGCCGTGCGGTAGAGCACGCCGAGGGCCAGCGCGAAGAGGGCGGCCAGGAGAGGCCAGCGCGCCACCTCGAGCACGGTCCGCGCGGCGTCGCCGAGTCCGGTCGAGTCGAGCAGGGCGGGCAGGGCGGCGATCAGTCCGACCGCGACGACCGCACCCACCACGGCGCCAGCGGTGAGCAGGAGGCTGAGGAGCCGGAGCTTGATCGCGCCTC
>JAEYSR010000297.1 GCA_023434535.1 Actinomycetes bacterium | reverse complement strand
CCCTGAGGCTGTGAGAGGAGCGCGAACGGCGTTGGTGCTGGCTGCGGTGAGCGTCGCGATCGCTGTGACGGGGTGCACGCGGGATCACCCGGCCGAAGCTGGACCGTTCGCTCCGATGCGCGTCGATGTGAACTCTACGAGTTCCTATGTCGTCGCTGGCCGAGACCAATCGCTGGTCGTCGACCGCAACGACGGCTCTGTGACCCGCATCGTTCACGTTGACGGAGAAGTCGCTTCGGCGCCGGATCTGCCCGATGGTGTGGAGCCCTACGCCGGGTCTGCCATCGGTGAGACCTTCTACGTGTTCGGTCAGATCTGTCCGGCAGAGTCGCCGTGCGAAGCAGCGTTGATGCGCTGGCGGCCGAGTGACGACAACTGGGAACGGGTGCCGGTCCATCCGCAGTTCGAGCTCGTGGACAGCGGCGTGGATACCGGGGTGGCGAACGGGTCGTTCTACATGGCGACCGGCGTGGGCGGTGCGGCGCCATCGATTTACGTCCTCGACGATCGCGACGACTCCTGGCATCCAGTCGGTCAACCGGAGGGACTGCACGGTGGCAACGCCCCGATCTGCTCGACCGACGGTCGGGTCTACAGGTTCTTCGGGTTCGCCGGCGCCGCGGACAACATCACCCCGGCCGGCCCTGCGCCGTCGAACCGAACGGTGTGGGCGCTCAACGAAGACGACGAGTGGGACGAGATCGAAGTCGCCGAGCTCGGTGTCCCAGATCGGTTGGTCAGCCCGCTGCTGTGCACCGGCGGCGTCCTACTCCTGGCCCGCGACCTCGACGGCAACATGATCCGCGTCCGTCGTAGCGACATCGGCCAGCTCGTCACTGACACCGTCACGCTCGGGACGTACACGCCGGCCGAAGGACAGGCGTTCCCGTCTGCGGCGATCACCGAAGACGGCGTCATCATCGCAGGCGACGACCCGACCGCAGCACCTCCATGGGACGCTCCGCCAGGCAGCCACCTGCTCTCCAGCGATGTACGCGACGGCACGGTGACCGCCCTGATCGCGACCCCCGATGGAACCCAGGTGTGGGCGTGGACAACCCGCCCTGACTGAGAGGTGACCAGACCTCCAAGGCCCAGTCGCAACAGGTGAACAATGCCGGCTAAGGGAACCGTGGCGAGTTGGACCAGTGCACGCACATGACACACTGCTCCCGTGAGCGGGATCCAGAACCGGAAGCGGCGGCTGGTCCGGAACGGGCCGAGGGCTGCAGTCCTGCTGACCTTCGGACTCGCGTGCATCGGCATGGCGGCAGTCGTGGTCGTCGCAGCCTCACGGGACGGCGAACCGGTCGCCGGCATCCTTTGCGGAGCCTTCTTGCTTGGCAGCGGCATCGCTGGCTGCCTCTACGCACGCACGGGGGTGATCGTCGACGATGACGGCCTGACGATCAGACGGATAGTCGGCTCACGGCATATCGACTGGAACGACGTCGTATCGTTCGGCCTCAAGTCGCGTCGCAGCCGGTTCAGCGAACAGCTCGAACGGCCAGGGGTGACGCTTCGTAGCGGGGAGGTGCTGTGGATTCAGGGGATCGAGCCGCCTGGTCGGCCACTCGGCATCAGTTCCAAGCCGATCCGGTTCCCGCAACTTGAACAACTTGAGGAGGTTCGTCGTGGCCGCCGACGCACCAGGTAGAAGCCGGCACTGCATCGGGAGCAGTGGGCAGCCCACGGTACGGTCGAGCCCATGCCGACCTCTGACCCGATTCCGGTCGCACTGACGGCCGAGCAGTGGCAGGTCGTGCAGACGGCGTTGGACACCCAGTACTACGAAGACGAGCACCGCAGCCCGGGTGGTCTGTCGCCGACAAGCCGACGGCAACGCCGGGATGAGACGGATGAACGGCTCGCGGCGTTGGTCGAGATCGACCGAGAGATCGCGAGCGCAACCGGTCTCGACGCACTTCTGTCGTGAAACGGACCCGGCGCGTAGTGCCGGCATTACCTCCCGCCTCCCAGTTCACGAGGCGTCGATCGATGGCAGCGGCTGCGAACCGCGGCCGAAGTCGGAGGGCGTGAACACGATTGTGCCTGTGTGGTCCTGCCATTGCCCTTCGCCGCCAGGTGCCTCGACGATCCGGTGTGGACCGTTGGGGTTGGTCAAGGCAACGAAACCGTCGTCGCCACTGGTAGTGGACCAGACGATGGCGGCCCCGTCTGGTGACGACAACGTGTCGACGGCGATGGTGGCTCCGCTCGGAACGAGATCGGCTTGTGGTGACCACGCTTCTCCGTCGTACGCGTGGACCGCCGGCATCGGGTTGCCAGGAACGGGCTGGGCGCTCGTGACGTAGACACGGGCGTCGTCGCAGGCCATCTGGACAGCGATCCCGCCGACTGCGGCCGACACCGGCGGAAGCTCGACCGGTTCGGTTGGCGCAGAGGGTGCGTTCAGAGCAGTGCGCGTCAGGCGCAGCGTCCCCTCACCCATGGCGTCACTGCCTTGCGGCGCGGCCGACAGCACGTAGGCGTGGGCGCCCATCACACAGATGCCGCGCCCGGTCGGGATGCTGGTGGACACCAAGCGGACCGCATCGTCGGACACGTGGAAGAGCGAGTTGGTGGTGCCGTCAAGGTTGCGCGCGACCACGAGCCATCCATCCTCCGTGGGCTGCACTCCGTCGACGCCAAAGGTCGGCGTGGCCGCCGCACCTTCAGGTAGCTCGAGCGGCGCCCACGTCTGCGCCAGTGGATCGAGGAGGAAGCCGGTCATCGGACCTGGCGGACATCCGCCGTCGGCGGAGCCGGGGCCGCACAGGATCCCAAGCACGACCGCGGTGTCGCGGTTGCCGATCACTGCGGTGGGCTCGAACCGGCCGTGCCCCTCAGGGGGATGGAGCTCGGTGGCCGGTCCGCCGGCGATGGGTCGCGCCGCGTAGCGTGGGACGACGTCAGGGCGGTCGGTGTCGCTGCCGCTGAAGCCAACCAGCCAGGATTCAGTCGCAGCCCAGTTCGGGTAGCCGTCAGCGCCGAAGAACGTTCGTCCGGCCGTTGCGGTCGTGGTGGGCCCTGAGTGTGACGCGTCGTCGGTGCCGCAAGCGACCACGGCGGTGCCCGCGACGCAACAGGCCGCCACCGCCCACACGCGGGCGAGCCTCCTGGCGTGTGCGCCGCCCATCCCGATGAACGGTACCCATAGGGCGGACGCAGATCGGTCGCTACATGCCGTTGGGCGCCTTGCCTCGCGCTGGCCGTGAGCGCGTCGTGGTCCCGTCCTTGACACGAGGACTCCTCCTCTCCGACTCCGGCGTGTCGGTGTGGGGCGGCACACCCAGAAGTTCAGGCCGGTCGGAGTCGCCAGGCCGGCTCGGACTGCGGGTCGCCGAGGACCAGGCGGACGACCTCGTCCGCGATGGCCGGCACGAACTTGAAGCCGTGACCCGAGCACGGTGAGCACACGACGATCGGCCCGTGCCGGTCCAGCACGAAGTGCTCGTCGGGCGTCGTGGTGAACAGGCACGAGGTCGTGGTGACCGGCGTGGGATCGACGCCCGGGAGCCACCGCTCGACGTAGCGGACCAGCGCCTCGGTCCGCTCCGCAGAGATGCCGAGCCTGCGGTCCGCGTCGTCGGCGACGACCGTTCCGTGTCCGCCGACCTTCACGCCCTCCCCCGGCGTCAACAGGCCGTAGGCATCGAAGGACAGAGGCGCGTCGGGTTCGCCGTCGACCTCTGCGTGGTGCAGGAAGCTGGGCCACGTGGCGTCGGGGTCGAGCGGCCGGAAGTGGGACGGCTGGTCGGACTCCACCAGCACCTCCGGCACCGGCACCTCGTCCCCGTCGATGCCCGACAGAAGGGGCGCGACCCACGCTCCCGCAGCGACGACCACGACCGGAGCACGCCACGACCCGTCCGCCGTGTGCACGATCGCCCCGCCTCCACCGACCACCTCGATCCGCTCGACAGGCGTGTGGAACCGGACCTCGGCACCCGCCTGCCCGGCCAGGCGTTGCGCCGCTGCGACGGTCCTGTCGGCCCAGCAACGTCCACCCTCGGGGCTGAAGACCACGGCCTGGTCGAACCGCATGCCCGGCCACCGCTCGGCCGCCTGGCCCGGCCGGAGCACCTGGGCCGAGTGCGTCGTGCCCTCCAGGTGGGCGGCGATCTCCTCGATCGCGACCGGGTGGCCGTGGTCGAGCTGGCCTGTCTGCTCGAGCAGCACCTCGCCGGACGCGTCCTCCATCTGCCGCCAGAGCGGGACCGACCGCAGTGCCAGGTGCACGTAGCGGCGGTCCCGGTAGGCGATGCGGAAGATGCGGGTCGCCCCGTGCGACGAACCGCGGTCGTGACCCGGCCCGAACTGCTCGAGCAGCGCCACGCTGCGACCCGACTCCGCCAGACGCCATGCGGAGGTCGACCCCATGGCTCCGGCACCCACGACCACGACGTCGACGTCGGTCACGCTCATCCCACCGACCCTAGAACCGCCCTCGCCCGCTCTGTTCCCGTGTGGTGACCCGATCGGGTCACCGCACGGGAGCAGAGCCCGGGAGGGGAACACGCCGGATCGGGGGACGTCACTCCATCGAGCGACCCCAGTCGCGCAGGAGCTCCAGGAAGTTGGTCGGGCTGTCGGGTGCGGCCGCACCCGGCTCGTAGCTGACGGCGTGGATCGTGCCGCTGAACGGGAACGAGCCGTGGCGCTCGTACACCTTCCAGCACACCGGCGACCGCCGGTCCAGACCGACGTCGATGCCCTCGAACGGCGCCATCGCCATCAGCAGGCGGAACCCGCCGTCGGCTGCGACCTCCTCGCCGTCGACGGCGATCGCCAGGTCCCACACGTCGTCGCCCGGGCAGGTGATGCGCAGCTCCAGCTGGTGACGCCCCGGACCGACGACGGGACCGCGGACCTCCCGCTCGATGCCGTAGCCGTTGTGCGCCGCGACCAGCTCCCCGGTGTCGTCGACGTAGAGCGAGTAGCCACCGCCCTGGTCGCCGTGCGCGAACAGGATCCCGGCGTCGCCCTCCGACAGCGTCACGTCCGCAGTGATTGTCACGTCGCGCCACAGGATCAGGCGCTGGCTCCGCCACCGGTCGAGGGTCGGGGTGCCGGCCCGCAGGACGACCGGCTCGTCGTAGCGCTCGACCCACGGCGGACGCAGCAGGAAGCGGTAGCCGGTGCCCTCGTCCATCGGGAAGATCTGGTTCTCCCAGGCCGCGGCGTCCCAGGCTGCGACCAGCTCGTCACGGAGCTCGGGCTCGACGTCGGACAGGTCGTGCAGCTGCGTCGGATCCGACGCCATGTCGTAGAGCTCCCAGTGGTCCTCGGAGAACGGCGTGCGGAGCGGGTGTCGGGTGACGACCTCCCATCCGTCGCGGCGGTATCCGCGATGGCTCTCGTTCTCCACCACCACGTCACGGGACCGACCCGGGGCCGACGGGTCGGTGATCGTCGGTCCGAGCACCGGCTCGCCCGCGAGCGGGAGCACCGGATTGCCCCGCCACTCGTCGGGGCGCTCGACGCCGGCGAGCTCGAGGAAGCTCGGCAGCAGATCGGTGACGTGGACGAACTGGTCGCGCAGCTCGCCGCCGCTCCGGCCGGCCTCCGCCATCGCCCGGGGCCAGGACACGACGAACGGCACCGAGTGCCCGCCTCGGTGGGCGTTGATCTTGTAAAGGCGGAACGGGGTGTTGGACACCATCGCCCACCCCCGGGGGTAGTGCGGCAGCGTGGTCGGACCGCCCATGTCGTCGAGGTGGGCGAAGTCCTCCTCGAACGGCTCGTGGGTTCCCTTGCGCTCGAAGTGCAGCGTGCGGAAGTAGGCCGACGTGCCCTGGTCCTGTCCCTCACGGGATCCGCCGTTGTCGGACGTGAAGATGAAGAGCGTGTTGTCCCACTCCCCCATCTCCTCGAGCGCCTCGCGCAGACGTCCGATGTTCTGGTCCAGGTTGTCGACGAGGCCGGCGTAGACGGCCATGTAACGGGCGAACAGCAGCTGGTGCTCGGCGTCGAGGTCGTCCCACGCCGGGACCTCGTCGCCCGGCTCGCTGTTGCGCGGTGCCAGCTCGGCGCCCTCCGGGATCACGCCGAGCTCCACCTGGCGGTCGTAGCGGGCCTGGCGCACGGCGTCCCACCCGGCGCGGTAGACGTCGGCGTGGCGCTCGATGTCCACCTCCTTGGCCTGCAGCGGGGCGTGCACCGCGGCCTGCGAGAAGTAGAGGAAGAACGGCTTGGACGGGTCCGACGCCTTGGTCTCGCGCACCATCGAGATGGCTCGGTCGGTGAAGTCGTCGGTGACGAAGTAGCCCTCGGGGTACTCGTCGGTGCGGACCGCGTGGTTGTCCTCGATCAGCCGGTGCGGGTGATGGAAGTTGGTGAAGGCGTCGAGGAACCCGTAGAAGCGGTCGAAGCCCTTCTGCAGCGGCCACGACGAGCGGTCGCCGGCGTCGTTGACCTCGCTGTCCTTGGTCAGGTGCCACTTGCCGACCATGAGCGTCTGGTAGCCGGCGTCGCGCAGCATCTCCGGCAGCGTGGGCGCGAACGGCGTCAGCTCCATCGCGTAGCCGGGGAAGCCGGGGTCGGAGTGGGCCACGTGGCCGACGCCGGCCCGGTGCGGCTCCAGTCCCGTCATGAGCGACGCCCTGGTCGGCGAGCACATCGGCGCCGAGTGGTAGTCGGTGTAGCGCAGGCCCTCGGACGCGATGCGATCGATGTTCGGCGTGGGGATCTCCGACCCGTAGCAGCCGAGGTCCGAGTAGCCGAGGTCGTCGCACAGCACCACGACGATGTTCGGCGCGCCCTCCGCTGGACGACGGCGTTCGGGCCACCACGGTTCCGAGGTGGCGAACACCCGTCCCACGGTGCCGCCGTGGCCGGCGTACGGGGCCAGCGGATCGGTCGTGTCGGTCATGTGTGCTCCTCGTGCTGCGGTCGGTCGTCGGGCTGCGGTCCCAGCCGTTCTGTTCTGCAGAAGCGGTGGGTTCCGGTCGGTTCTGCAGAACAGAACCGGTGGGTTCGGGCGGGTCAGGCGGTGCGGGTCAGGTGGTGCGGAGCAGGCCGCGGACGGGGACCAGCGGAAGGTCGAGCGCTGTCACGATGCCGACCGGGGCCCGGTGCAGCTCCGGCAGCGCGTGGACCAGCCGGCCGGCCGACAGCGCGATGCCGCCGACGTTGTGGTCCCCGAGCGTCGCCGGGTCCGCCGTGTCCTCTGCCTCGATGCTGAGGGTCACGTCGGGGTCGCCCTCCACGATCACCTGGTGGCACCCCATCGATCGCTCGGGGGCGTACGGCCAGTCGGGAGCGCACCCGTCGTCGATCCGGGTGACGTGCTCGACCACGATGCGCTCCTCGCCCCCGACCATGCCCGACAGGCGCAGCCGGAAGGCGCCGAGCGTCCCGGCGGCGAAGTGCCCGATCGGCAGCTCCAGGTCCTGCTCCAGCGGACGCCTCTCGATCTCCTCGACGATGTCGTCCAGCTCGACGCCGAGCGCCTCTGCCAGAAGCCGGAGGACCCCACCCCACACCATCGTCGGCACGGTCGGCCACAGCATCGGCGGGAGGTCGTCCATCGATCCGCCGAAGCCGACCAGCTCCTTGACCGCGTGGGGTGCGTGGTAGGTGGCGTAGTTGAACGTCTCCCGGACGGTCACGCGATCGACCGACACACAGGTGCCGATGATCACCGGGGCCACCAGGTCCGTCAGGAACCCGGGATCGATGCCCGACACCCAGCACCTCGATCCGCCCGACGCACAGGCCTGCTCGATCCGGTCGCGCATCTCGTCCGGCGTCGTGCCCGGGTGGATCAGCGGGTAGATCGACGTCGAGGCCACGTCGACGCCGGCCTCGAGGCACGCCACGACGTCCGCGAGCGCAGCGTCGGGCCGGGTGTCGCCGGTGGCGGTGTAGACCACGGCGTCGACCGGGCCGCCGGGTACCGCAGCGGCGTCGCCGTCGAGGACGGCGCGCCAGTCGGAGGTGGCGACCACCCCGGTCGGCTCACCGAGGTTGCACAGCTCGGCGGCGTCCCGGCCGACCTTGCGGGGATCCGACACGATCACCGCGGCCAGCTCCAGCGCCGGGTTCGCGACCACGGCTCGCACCGCCGGCCGCCCGACGTTGCCCGTCCCCCACACCGCCACCCTCATGACCGTCCCCGTTCCGTCGACGCCGCTCCCCCGCGACGTGCCCCGCAACGTAGCGCCGCGGCGGGGGCAGACTTGTCCGGTGCTCGACGGCTGGCTCGACGAACTGGAGACGTCGCTCGGTCCCGCCGCCGTCGTGCGGCCGGGCGAGGGCGACCTCACCCGCTACGAGACGCCGGCCCGCGGCACCGGTGGTCCCGCTGCCGCCGTCGTCCGACCGGCCGACACCGACGAGGTCCGCACCGTCGTGCGGTGGGCGGTGCTCCACGGCGTCCGCCTGCTGCCCCAGGGGGCGAACAGCGGTCTCGTGGGAGCGTCGGTCCCACCCGCGGTCCCGACGGGGGCGCGCCCGACCGGAGAGCGTGCGACCGGAGAGAGTGCCGACCACCGGCCGTTGGTCGTGCTGAGCACCGAGCGCCTGGTCGAACCGATCGAGGTCTTCCCGGATGACCGGGTCGCGATCGTCGGAGCCGGTGTCCGCCTGTCGGCCCTGAACGATGCGCTGGCCCCCCACGACCTCGAGCTGCCGATCGACCTGGGGGCCGATCCGTGCCTCGGGGGCATGGTCGCCACCAACACCGGTGGGGCGAGGATGCTGCACGACGGCGACGTGCGCCGACGGGTGCTGGGCCTGGAGGCCGTGCTCGCGGACGTCGACCCGTCGCTGAGCCAGGCCACGGGCGACGGGACCCGGGCGGACCCGACCGTTCTCGACGACCTGACCCGACTCCTCAAGGACAACACCGGCCCCCGGGCGACCTCGTTCCTGATCGGCTCGGCGGGCGCCTTCGGGATCGTGACCAAGGTGGCGATCCAGCTGTCACGGCGGCCCCGGGAGCGGGCGTGCGCGCTGATGGCACCGGTCGAGCCCGCCGACGCACTTCGGGCCCTGCGGGTGGTGGAGGCGTCGCTCGGGACCTCGCTGTCGGCCTACGAGGTGATGTCGGCCACCTCGATCGGCATGGCCGTCGAGACGGTCGACGGCGTGCGCTCCCCGTGGCCGGAGGATGGGATCGACCCGGAGGTCACGGTCCTCGTCGAGGCGGCCGGGGCGTCGCACGTCGAGGAGATGCTCACCGACGCGGTCGCCGCCGTGCTGGCCGACGGCAGCGTCGGCGACGCGGTGCTCGTCCCGTTCGACGACGCGTGGCGCCTCCGCCACTCGATCTCGGAGGGACTGGCCCGCACCGGCTCCGTGGTCGGATTCGACGTCTCGGTCCCGCGGTCGGAGCTCGTGGCGTTCCGCGACGACGTGATCGCCAGGGTCGGCCTCGCCCTCCCGCGGGCGATCGTCGCCGACTTCGGCCACTGGGCCGACGGTGGGACCCACTGCAACCTGGTGTTCCCCGACTCGCCTCCCAGCGCGGAAGAGCGGGCGACGGCCAGGGAGGTGGTCTTCGGCACCGCGATCCGCGACCACGACGGCAGCTACTCGGCGGAGCACGGCATCGGGCCCCACAACGCCGACTGGTGGGAGGCCGTCACGCCGGCGGCCGACAAGGCGCTGCTCGCCTCGCTGCGCGACCTCTGCGACCCGCACCGGATCCTCGGCCACCCCGCGCTCCCCTTCTGACGGTCGCCACGACAGCTGCCCGCGAATCCCCGTCGCCGGGATTCCGACCACTTTTCACGTCCCCCGACGACGTCACCCACGTCGAAGATCCCCGGGAGGGGGTCAGCGCAGGTGATCGAACAGCTCGTCACCCGGCGTCGGCCGCCCCACCCAGGAGCCCTGCGCCAGCCGACAGCCCAGCTCCCGGAGGCGGTCCGCCTGGGCGGCCGAGGACACGCCCTCGGCGATCGACTCGAGCCCGAGCGAGTCGAGCAGTCCGAGCACCGACGTGACGATGGCCGTCAGCCGGTCGTCGGTGCCGAGCCCGTCGACGAAGCTGCGGTCCAGCTTCACCGCGTCGACCGGCAGGCGGTGCAGGTAGGTCAGCGACGCGTAGCCGGTGCCGAAGTCGTCCACGGCGATCCGGGCTCCCAGGGAGCGGAGCTGTGCGAGCCGCTCGCCGGCCAGTTCGAGGTCCGCCAGCAGCACCGACTCGGTCAGCTCGAGGACCAGGTCGCCGGCACCGAGGCCGGAGTCGCTCATGGCGGCCGTGACCACGTCGACCACGTCGTCGTGCAGCAGCTGACGGGGCGACACGTTCACGGCCATCGACATCCCGATCGCCGATCCTCCGGCGCGCCACCGCGCCAGCTGCTCGCACGCGGCGTGGAGCACCCACGCACCGATGGGCACGATCAGACCGGTGCGCTCCGCCAACGGGATGAAGGCGTCGGGAGGGACCGTACGTCCATCACGACGCCACCGGACGAGCGCCTCGACCCCTGCCGGTCGTCCGGTGCCGAGGTCGAGCTCGGGCTGGTACTCGAGCACCAGATCGCGACCGTCGCTCGTGGCCCGCAGGGCGGCCTCGGCCTGCTGGCGCTCCGCAGCCCGACGGTGCAGCCCGTCGTCGAACCGCCACCACTGCCCCGCCACGAGGTCCCCGTCGCCCGCTGTCGCCACAGGTGCGGCCGAGCGACCGACGAGTCCCGATGCGTCGCGCCGCGACGGGTCGGCCACCGACACGTCGATGGTCGGCGAGAGGTCCTGGGGTCGGGTGAGTGCGTCCTCGACACGCTGGGCGATCGACAGCAGGTCGTCGGGGTCGCCCAGGCGGTCGCAGAGCACGCAGAAGGTGCCCGGTCCGACGACCGCGACCGTGTCGCCGGGGCGGACCGCGTCGCGCAGCCGGACCGCCAGGTCGGCCACGCGACCTGGCTCCGCCTGCACGCGCAGCAGTCCCACCGATCGCGACGAGCCGACCGCCCGGATGGCGCGGAGAGCGGAGGCGAGCCGGTGCTCGAGGACCGAGGCGTCGGCCAGGCCCGGCAGCGACGGCGCGCCCGAGTCGGGGCGCGCCGGATCGGAGGGGGTCAGCGGGTCAAGCTCCATGCCTTGGTCAGCATCGGCAGCTGGAGGGGCAACCTCAACCAAGTGAGCAGGACGGCCGCCGGCTTCCGCGGCCGGGCGCGGGTGGCGTCGATCGCCATCTGGATGTTGGCCGGGTAGACACCCAGGACGGTGACGAACATGAGCCAACCGCCGATGCGACGGGTCCGGGGCACCGCGATCAAAGCCCCGGCGGCCACCTCGGCCACGCCCGACCAGGCGACCGCCTGACGGGGCCACGGGATGTAGCGGGGCACGATGCGCTCGAACGGCTTCGGGATGACGAAGTGGGCGATTCCGATCGTCGCCATCATCGCCGCGACCCGCAGCCGCGAGCGGTCCTGCGCCGGGTCCGCATCGGGGTCTCGGAGGCGGTCGATCGGTCCGGGCCTGGTGCTCGACATCGCCCCAGCATGTCAGCCCCGACGGTCAGGGAGCGGACCGTTCGCCGTCGAGGGCGCGGCGGGCGCCGGAGGACTCCGACGGGCCCGTCAGCATGCGACCGAGCAGCGGGACGTCGACGAACCCCTCGAGGAACGCGTAGCGCAGCGCCACCTTGGGCAGGTCGGCCGGATCTGCGTAGATCAGCGACCGCGGTTGCCACTCCGGCCGGAACTTCTCGTTGAACTCCCGCAGCGACCTGATCTGGTAGTAGGGGTTCAGCAGGTCCACCACCCGGCGCAGGAAGCGGTCGACGCGCGTGTGCTGCACGTCGTCGTCCAGCAGGCGGGAGAACGCTGCGAAGTTGAGCGACAGGCGACGGACGTCGCGTGAGCCCAGCTCCCGCACCGTCAGGGCGACGAGGTACTCGACGATCCCGTTGGGGGCGTCGGGAAGCCGCCTCATCAGGTCGAGGGTGTAGCCGGCGCCGAACTCGCCCTGCGGGCAGCCCGTCGGTATGAGACGCAGGAACGCCATCGGCTCGCGCCGCGCGCCGGTGTCCGGATCGCAGGACCAGGCGATCGCGAGGAGGCGGTCCGGATCGGTCGAACCCACGTCCGTGCTGAGCGCCATCGTGTAGCCGCGCTCGTCGGAGCCCTTCCGCCACCGCACGCTGATCTCCCGGAGCCGCTCCACCAGCTCGGGGCCGGCGTCCGACTCCGACATCAGCTCGAAGGAGTGCGTCGCCTCCACCCGCCGGACCGAGCGGCGCACCGGGCCCATCCCCTCTCCGTCGAGGTCGAACGACGAGCAGTCGAGCACCGCCTCGTCGCCCAGGTAGAAGTCCCGGAAGCCGCGCTCGGCGTAGAACGGGGCGTCGATCTCCCGGGCGGCCAGGAACGCCGGCTGCCAGCCGTGGTGGCGGCAGTGGTCGATGAACTCGTCGACCACCAGCGGGATGGACGCCGGGTCACCGACCGGGTCGCCCGAACCCAGGGCGAAGCCGCCGAGGTAGCCGTAGGCGATCATCGCCCGTCCGTCGGACGAGAAGAACCAGCTGCGGTCGCCGCGCAGTGCGAACGGCGCGAGCGTGTCCCACCCCCACCGCTCCACGAGCGCCTCGGCCCGGGCCCGCCCGTCGGCGCCGCCGTCGCCGACGGCGCCGGCGACGGCAGGTCGCAGCAGGAGCCACAGGAGGAGGAGCAGCCCGATCACGCCGAGCACGACGAGCGACGACGGGAACCACACCGCGAATCGTCCCGTGTACTCGTACGGGCCGCTGGCGCCGAACATGCCGACGGTGACCGCCTCCACGGACCGCACCCACCCAAACGGGGGTCGGAGGCTGTTGCGCTGGCTCCACAGGGCCAGCAGGCCGTAGGTGTAGACGAAGCCGAGGAAGCGCGGCGCGGCGAGCACCACCTGGGAGATCGACGGTGGGTCCTTCAGGCCCGTGAACTCCCGGCGGGTGAGAGCGAGGACGACGAGCATGCTCAGCGACGCGGTGAGCGCCACCAGCTCGCCTCCCCGCACCAGGCTGAGCACGGCGGACAGGGCGAACAGCCCCACGGCCATCGACCAGGCCCGCTGCTTGCCGCGCAGCAGCTGCGCCGACAGGAGCACCATGCACAGGCCGAGGCCGACGGCGAGGACCCGGTCGTCGACCGCCTGCGGGAGCGGCGAGACCAGCTCGTCGATCGGCACCACCCTCACCGCCAGGGCGGGCAGCGCGCTGAGCATGGTCAGCACCCCGACGACCGTCGTCAGGGACGCGACGACCCTGACCAGGCCCGACAGCCGGACGACCGCCACAGGGGCGCCGGGCCGGACCGTCGTGGGCAGGGGCGTGGTCGGCAGCAGCGGCCGCGCCGCCCCGTCGGAACGGGCGGCGGGACCACGCTCGGGCCGCGTGGTCGGGAACAGGATGACGTCGCGGATGCTCGTCGCTCCGGCCAGCACCATCACCAGCCGGTCGATCCCGATGCCGAGGCCCCCGGTCGGCGGCAGTCCGCGGGAGAGCGCCCGCAGGTACTCCTCGTCGACCGCACCGTCGGGGTCCGACGACCCGTCCTCGGCGACCTTGCGGGCCGCGGCAGCCTCCATCCGCGCCCGCTGGTCCACGGGGTCGTTCAGCTCGCTGTACGCGTTGGCCAGCTCGCGCCCCCCGACGAACACCTCGAACCGCTCCGCGATCCCGCCGCCGTCGCGGTGGCGACGCGCCAGCGGGGAGGTCTCGACGGGGTGGTCGTGGACGATCGTGGGCTCGATGAGACCGGGCTCGACGCGGTCCTCGAAGGCGGCGACCAGGCAGCGACCGGGCCCCCACGACGGGACCCATGCGACCCCCATCTCGTCGAGCGCGGCGCGAGCCGCGTCGAGGTCGCCGTCCGGGTCGATGCGATGTCCCGTCTCCTCGGCGACGGCGTCGACCATCCGCACCCGACGCCACGGTCGGGCCAGGTCGACCTCGACACCGGCGACCCTGACGACCGTCGACCCGGCGGCACGTGCCGCGGCCACGACGAGCCGCTCCACCAGGTCCATCATCGTCGAGACGTCCCCGGGCGCCTGGTACGCCTCGAGGATCGTGAACTCGGGGTTGTGGCTCGAGTCGATGCCCTCGTTGCGGAAGACCTTGCCGATCTCGAAGACCCGGTCGAAGCCCCCGACCACGAGGCGCTTGAGGTGCAGCTCGGGAGCGATCCGCAGGTAGAGGTCGACGCCGAGAGCGTTGTGGTGGGTGCGGAACGGCCGGGCGACCGCGCCGCCCGCACGGTGGGCGAACACCGGTGTCTCCACCTCCAGGAAGCCCAGGTCGTGGAGCTCGGAGCGGAGCGCGTGCACGACCGAGGACCGGAGCTCGAAGACGCGGCGGCTGTCCGGATCGGACATGAGGTCGAGCTCCCGCTCGCGCACCCGGCGGCCGGGGTCGACCGCTCGACCGCTCTTGGGTGGCGCGGGGAGGAGCGACGGGGCCAGCACGACCGACTCGTGCACGTACACCGACACCTCCCCCGTGCGCGTGGTCCCGATCCACCCGGTCAGGCCGACGACGTCACCGCGCCTCGGGAGTCCGCAGTGCGCCGAGGTGGCGCTCTCGTACACCGCCTGGATCCGCTCACCCCCCTGCTGGACGACCACGAAGGCCACCCCTCCGTGGTCGCGCACGAGCATCGCCCGTCCGACGAGGGACACCTCGTCCCGGGTGACCTCGCCGGCGGCGAGGCGCGATCCGCGGTCGAGGATCTCACGGATCGGGGTGGGCCGGAGGTCCGTCGGCGGGTAGGCGGGTGCCGGGTCGGGGCCCACCGGTGTCGGCCCGCTCACCCGCTCGTCGACCCGGCGGCACGGTGGGGACGTGGCCGACGAGCCGGCCGGTCCTGCGCTGGGTCGGGAGCGAGGTCCGCGTCGATCGCCATCCGCCGCACAGTCTGGCGGACGCAGGCCCGCCGGACCGATCTCGGGGTGACCGTCCGAGGCCGCATCGCTCCGGTCGCGGGTCGCCGGGACCGCACGCCGCTGCGGCGCTACGGTGGCCGCCCATGTCGGCGCCCCGATCAGACGCCGTCGGTCGCCGCCGTCCGCGTCGACCGGCCTCCCGGATCGCAGCCGCCGTCCTCGTCCCCGTCCTCCTCGCCGGCGCTGCGGCCGCGTGCGCCGGGACCTCGGGGCAGCAGGTCGAGGTGCGCTCCGACGACACCGACGACGTCGCCGACGCGACCACGACGACCGCCGCTCCCGACTGCGCCCAGACGCTCCCGGTCGAGGCGAAGGCCGCTCAGCTCATCCTGACCATGGTCACGTCCCCCGAGGCCGCGACCGAGTCCGTCGCCAACGGCACCGTCGGCGGGTTCGGGCTGAAGGGCAACCAGACGAAGGACGTGGGCGAGCAGATCGCGGCCGCGGTGGCCGACGCTCCGCTGCCGCCGCTGGTCGGCGCCGACGAGGAGGGTGGAACCGTCCAGCGGCTCCGACTGGCCCTCGGCGAGATCCCGTCGGCGGCCACAGTGGCCAAGGGCACGCCCGAGGACGCGGCGACACAGGCCGGCGAGCACGCGGCGGCCATGAAGCAGCTCGGCTTCAACATGAACTTCGCCCCCGTGGCCGACGTCGGTTCGGGTTCGGGACTGGGGACACGGTCTTACGGCGACGACGCCCAGAAGGTCTCGCAGTACGTCCAGGCCGTGTGGCCCGCCATCCAGAAGGCCGGCATCGTGCCCGTCGTCAAGCACTGGCCCGGCATCGGCGGCGGCAAGGCCGACCCGCACCAGAAGCTGACGTCCCTCGCGTCGATCGACGAGCTGCGGGCCACCGACCTCGTCCCGTTCCAGGCCGCCATCCAGGCCGGCGTCCCGGCGGTCATGGTCACCCACGCCGAGGTCCCCGGCCTGACCCAGGACAACGAGCCCGCCAGCCTCTCGTCCGCGGCGATCACCGGAGAGCTGCGCGGCACCGAGGGCTTCGACGGCCTCGTGATCACCGACTCGCTGGGCATGGGCGCCATCGCCGCCACCGACACGCAGGCGGAGGCGGCGGAGAAGGCGATCACGGCAGGGGCCGACATCGCCATGGTCTCGGGCTCCGACGTGGTCCCCGAGGTCCATGCCCGCCTCGTCGAGGCGATCTCGTCCGGGCGCATCCCGCCGGACCAGGTGCTGGCCTCGGTGCGCCGGGTCCTCGCCGCCAAGGGCGTCGACGACCAGTGCCTCGACGCGGTGGCCCGCTACTCGGCGATCGCCCGGGCCGCCACGACGACCACGGCGGCGACCGGTGGGAGCTCGACCGGGACGGGCGGCTCGGGCGGCTCGACGACGACGACGACCTCGGGGTCCGGCAGCACCAAGTCGACCTCGACGACCACGACAGCCCCGAAGAGCGGCGGCACCTCCGGTGGCGGCACCTCCAACACCTCCGGTGGGGGCACGAAGAGCGGCGGCACGTCGGGCGGCTCCACGACGACCACGATCGTCTCCGGCATCAACGACTGACGGGAACCACCGGCTCGGTGCCACCGAGGGCATCGACCGCCCCCGGCGAGAGGGCCTCGTCGACCGCCCGGTTCACGGCACGCACGTCGCCGGCCCGGCACCACAGGCCGTGGACCCGACGACCGCCCCGGATCCCGCGCTCCCACCGCTCGACGGCGAGGCCCGAGGCCTCGAGCTCGTCCGCCAGGGTCATGACCCTGTCGATCGGGAGGTCCACGACGAGCGCGACCCGCCGGTCGCGCCAGCGGATCGTGTCCCAACGCCACAGCGCCAGGTGCGAGGCGACCCAACCCAGTGCCACGGCGGGCACCAGCGGCGGGCTCACGCGCCCGCGCGTGGCGGCGCGGATGGCCTCCCTGGCCCCGACGCCGATCCCGACGCCGGCGGCCACCTCCGCTCCCCACGTGAGGCGGTCGGGGGCGATGGTCCGGAGGCCGCCCCATCGCAGCGCCGCCAGGAACCTGACCAGGCCCGGGGCGCGACGGTCGACGACGGTCGTCAGGTCGCCGAGCGCGTCGTGCAGGTCCACCCCGCCATTCTGGCGACACCGGGGACCGATCCCACGCGCGGGTTTCACGTGCAGGTGATGCGACGTACGTCACACCAGTCGGCATACTTGTGGTCACCGCCGGGAAGGTTGGCGGGACGGGCCGAGGAAACCGGGGGTCACATCATGCGAGTGTCATCGATCCTGTCGACGAAGGGGTCCGCCGTCCTCACCACGACGCCGTCCACGGAGATCGCGGTCGCCGTCGACGAGCTGCGACGCGGGGGCGTGGGTGCACTGGTCGTGTCCACCGACGGCCGCCACATCGACGGCATCCTCTCCGAGCGCGACGTGGTGCGACGTCTGGCCGAGAACGGCGACGCGGTCCTGGCCGAGCCCGTCGCCTCGGCCATGACCACCGAGGTGGTCACCTGCACGCCCGACGACGACCTCGAGCGCCTCGCCCGACGGATGACCGAGACGCGGTGCCGCCACCTGCCCGTCGTGACCGACGACTGCCTCGTCGGAATCGTCAGCATCGGCGACGTGGTCAAGGCCCGACTGCAGCAGCTCGAGGACGAGACGCGTCAGATGCAGGAGTACATCGCCACCGGCCGCTGACCGGCATCTGCGCGCACCACGACATCCCTCGTCGTGATCCGCGCCGGTGATCCCGGATCGGTCAACCGGCCCGGTCCGCTGCCGCCGCTCCGGCGGAACCCTCGCCCGCCGACAGGTCGAGCGACACGTACTCCACGGAGGTGTCGACCCAGTCCTCGAACTGGATCACGCCGATGTCGGTGAACCGGTCGCGCAGCCACCCGTCCGACGCGTCGAGCAGTCCGAGCTTCTTGCAGTTCGGGACGATCTTGGAGAACAGCATCGTCTGGAAGACCTGCGCCTGCTCGTGGTTGCGGGACTCCAGGAACGCGCTCACGGCGTGGGGGTCGGCTCCCATCCGCTCCCACACCTCGAGGTGCTGGAACCGCTTCTGCAGCCGGACCGCGGCGTCGAAGGCGAACTCCTGACGCTCACGGAGCTCGGCGGCCGACAGCCCCTGGTAGTACTCCTGCAGCGAGAGGACCCCGAAGGCCACGTGGCGGGCCTCGTCGCTCATCACGTACCGCAGCAGCTCCTGGAGGAGCGGCTCGGTCGTCATCTGGCGCATGAACCCGAACGCTGCGAGCGCCAGACCCTCCACCATGATCTGCATCCCCAGGTAGGTCACGTCCCAGCGGGAGTCGGCCAGGATGTCGTCGAGCAGCGACCGCAGGTTGGCGTTGATGGCGTACTGGCTGCCCAGCTTCTCCTCCAGGTACCGGGCGAACACCTCGACGTGGCGGGCCTCGTCCATCACCTGGGTGGACGCGTAGTACTTGGCGTCGATCCACGGCACGGTCTCGGTGATCCGAGCCGTGCACAGCAGCGCTCCCTGCTCCCCGTGCATGAACTGGCTGAGGACCGAGTTCTGCAGCTGGATTCCGAGCTCCAGCCACTCGGCGTCGCCGAAGTGCCGGACCGGCGACTCGGGATCCTCGGAGAGGTGTCCGAACCGGCCGGAGCCGGAGCCTCCGCCGAGGTCGGCCGACACCTTCTCGGGATCCACGTCGATCGACCAGTCGAGGTCGGTCGAGGCGTTCCACTGGGACCCCTTGGCCTTCTCGTACAGCCGGGACAGGCCGGAGCGGCTCCGCTCGTAGTCCCAGGTGAAGGTGGTGTCCACCTCCGACAGGACCGCGTGGATCGACCCCTCGACCTCGTCGCTGTCGATCTCCTCGAACGTCGTCATCGGTGCCCCCCGGGTGGATCGGTCGTTCGGGGACCGAAGCTACCCGTCCGCCTCCCGACCGGGACGGCGGGACGAGGGGGACGAGGGGGACCCGCCGCCACCGGACCGGAGCGGGCCCGGCCTGCGAGGGGCCGGGCCCGACCGGCTCAGCCGGCTCGGTGGCGGTTGACCGCGGACACCACGGCCTTGAGCGATGCCGTCAGGATCGACTCGTCGAGCCCGACGCCCCACCGGGCGGTGCCGTCGTCGGCGCGGGCCTCGACGTAGGCCGCGGCCGTGGCGTCGGAGCCCGCGGAGACGGCGTGCTCGGAGTAGTCGACGACCTCGAGCTCGATGCCCAGGTCGTCGCGCAGCGCCCGCATGAAGGCGGAGATGGGACCGCCGCCCTCCCCCACCACCGTGCGCGGCTCGCCGTCGACCACCAGCTGGGCCGTCACACGGGACCGCTCGGAGTTGGTCGTCGCCTCCGCCGTCCGGAACACGATCCGGTTCGCGCCTGCGGCGTCGTCGGCGTCCTGCTGCAGGTAGGCAGCGTCGAACGCGCCCCACATCTGCGACGGGGAGATCTCGGTCCCGGTGTCCTCGGCGACGCCCTGCACCGCCTTGGAGAACTCGATCTGCAGGCGGCGCGGCAGGTCCAGGCCGTACTCGGCCTTCATCACGTAGGCGACGCCGCCCTTGCCCGACTGGCTGTTGACGCGGATCACGGCGTCGTAGGTGCGGCCCAGGTGCGACGGGTCGATCGGCAGGTACGGCACCTCCCACGCCTCGTAGTCGGCCGTCCCTCCCGCCGGACCGACGCCGAGGGCCTCGGTGCCCTTCTTGATCGCGTCCTGGTGGGAGCCCGAGAACGCCGTGTACACCAGGTCCCCCACGTACGGGTGACGCTCGTGGACCGGCAGCCGGTTGCAGTACTCGGCGGTGCGCCGCAGGGCGTCGATGTCGGAGAAGTCCAGCTGCGGGTCCACGCCCTGCGTGAACAGGTTCAGCCCGATCGTCACCAGGTCGACGTTGCCGGTGCGCTCCCCGTTGCCGAACAGCGTGCCCTCGACACGGTCGGCGCGGGCCAGCAGGCCGAGCTCCGCTGCGGCCACGGCGGTCCCGCGGTCGTTGTGCGGGTGCAGCGACAGGATGGCCTGGTCGCGGTTCGGGATGTTGCGGTGCACGTACTCGACGACGTCCGCGTAGATGTTGGGCATGTACATCTCGACCGTGGCCGGGACGTTGATGATGACCTTCTCCTCGGGGCCGAGGTCGAGCGCGTCCATCACGGCGGCCGAGATCTCGATCGCGTAGTCGGGCTCGGTCCCCGTGAACGACTCCGGCGAGTACTCGTAGCGGATGTCGGTCCCCGGCAGCGTGTCCTGGTACTTGCGCACCAGCCGGGCCGCGTCGGTGGCGATCTGCGTGATGCCGTCGCGGTCCTTGCCGAAGACGACCTCGCGCTGCAGGACCGACGTGGAGTTGTAGAAGTGCACGATGGCACGCGGGGCGCCGCGCAGCGCCTCGTAGGTGCGCTCGATGAGGTCGGGCCGGCACTGGACCAGCACCTGGATCGTCACGTCGTCGGGGATCAGGTCGCCGGTGATGATCTCGCGCAGGAAGTCGAAGTCCGTCTGGGAGGCCGACGGGAAGCCGACCTCGATCTCCTTGAACCCCATGTCCACCAAGGTGGTGAACATCTTCATCTTGCGGACTGGGTCCATCGGGTCGATCAACGCCTGGTTGCCGTCGCGCAGGTCGACCGAGCACCAGATCGGGGCGGTGTCGAGAACGTTGTTCGGCCAGGTGCGGGCGAGCAGGCCGCCGTTGACCGAACCGCCCTGCTCCGGGGAGAGGGGGAGGAACGGCCGGTACTTCTCGAAGGGCATCTTCGTGTGCGAGGTACCTGACATGGCGGGGTGTCCTGTTCTGACGGTTGGGTTGGTGTTCTGGATGTCTGGCTGGCCGGCTGCCGGAACCGTGCCCGAAAACCAAGAAACCCCCTGCGAAGGCGCAGGAGGTTCGGCGAGCCGCTGTATGGGGCGGGCTCGCCTACATGAGCAGGAGGAGGGTGCGGACGGCGGACATCGACGCCCACTCTACGCCCGACGGGCTCGTCGGGCAACGCAGTGGTCGGAGGGACCGGGCGCGCGGCCGGTCACCCCGCCACGACGGCGTCGAGGACCTCCACGGTCGGAGCCACGTAGTACGCGGCGGTCACCGGGTGCGACACGTCGGTGAGGCGATCCCGCAGCCCGTCGGTCACCCCGTACATGCGGTCGAGCATGTCCTGGAACGTGTCGATGTCGGCGTTGAAGGCCAGGAAGAAGAGGCCGAGCTCGTCGGTGGACCCGTACGGGAACGACCGTCGGTAGATCTCGCGCTCCTCCCCGTCGGCGTCCTCCATGACGACCCGCTCGACGTGGGCGCACTCGGGCATCGGATCGAGCTCCTCGGAGCCGTCCTTGGTCCGGCCGAACACCAGCTCCTGCTCGTCGACCTCCATGAGTTCGAACGCGGAGAGGTCGTGCACCCAGCGCATCGCGACCACGAAGGAGCCACCCGCCGAGGGACCGTCCGCGATCGCCGCGACCTCGATGCGCTCCTCCCCCTTCGGGTTCTCGGTGCCGTCCTCGAAGCCGGTGAGGTCCTGGTGGTCGAAGTACTGGAAGCCGTGCGTCTCCCCGGTCAGATCCGCCAACCCGTCGAGCGCACGGCGGGCCAGCCAGGCCCCGGAGAGGCAGCGATCCGCCGTGGACGAGCTGAACCACACGAGGAGGTCGTCCTGCGTCGCAGGCACGACGTGGCCGTCGACCCCGTGGATCGGCGTGAAGGGTCGCATCCCGGCGGGCATCTCGTCCGGCGCGAGCGTGCCGAGGAGCGAGGCCCCGACCGCGATCACGACGTGGTCCGGGCCGCGCTCCGCCCCGGCCAGCTCGCGGATGTCGCCGATCGCGGCGCGCAGGGCCGCCACGTCGACGCCGCCGACGACCTCGTACTGCTGCACGCAGTGCGAGGTGCTCGACTCGTCGAGGATGCCGGCCTGGACGTGGGTGCCGGCGGCGGTGACCGCTCCGTCCCCTCCGCCGTCCGCGATGGTCGTCTCTCCGCTCATGTGGGGCACACTACGGCCCGTGTCCGAGACCGTCCGAGACGATGAGACGAGCGCCCCCGCCGCGGCGCCGCTCCCCCTCGGCCCGTACCGGGTGGACCCGCCGGTGGTGCTGGCGCCGATGGCCGGCGTCACCGACGCTCCGTTCCGGGTCCTCTGCGCGGAGTTCGGCGGCGGCCTGTACGTCAACCAGATGGTCACGGCCCGTGCGCTGGTCGAGCGCCACCCCACGAGCTGGGCCCTGACCCGGTTCCACCCGTCGGAGTCCGTGCGGTCGCTGCAGCTCTACGGCACCGACCCCGTGTACCTGTCGGAGGCGGTCCGCGAGCTGGTCGCCGAGGGCCTCGTCGACCACCTGGACCTCAACTTCGGCTGCCCGGCGGCCAAGGTGACACGCAACGGCGGAGGGGCCGCGCTCGCCTACAAGCGCCGGCTGCTGCGCCGGGTCGTCGCCGCCGTCGTCGGGGCCGCGGACGCGGAGTCGGGCGGCCGCGTCCCGGTGACCGTGAAGTTCAGGATGGGCATCGACGACGAGCACGTCACGTTCCTCGACACCGCCCGCATCTCTGTCGACGAGGGCGCGGCGTGGGTCGCCCTCCACGCCCGCACGGCGCTGCAGCACTACGCGCCATCGGCCCGCTGGGAGGCGATCGGCGAGCTGGCGTCGACCGTGTCGGAGGTCCCAGTCCTCGGCAACGGCGACATCTTCACCGCTCACGACGCGCTGCGGATGATGGCGGAGACCGACTGCGACGGCGTCGTCATCGGGCGGGGGTGCCTCGGTCGGCCGTGGCTGTTCGGTCAGCTCGACGACGCCCTGGCCGGCCGTGAGCCACGGGGCGAGCCGACGCTCGGTGAGGTGGTCGGGACCATCCGCCGCCACGTCGAGCTGATCGTCGAATGGGCCGAGCTCACCGGCGACGGGCTCCACACGGACGGCCCGCTGGCGGGGACGGTGCGCCTGGCACCCTTCCGCAAGCACCTGCACTGGTACCTCAAGGGCTATCCGGTCGGCCCCGGGATCCGGGAGACCGCCGGCCACGTCGGGTCGCTCGCGGACCTCGACGCGCTGCTGGAGGATCTGGCACCGCTGTCCGACGCCCTCCCCGTCACCGACCCGGCGTCGATCGCCCGCAGCCACCGCAGCGCCCTCCGGAAGGTGGCGTTGCCCGAGGGCTGGCTCGACGACCCCGACGAGGACGTCCGGCTGTCGGGCGCCGCCGAGTCCCTGGTCTCCGGCGGATGAGCCCACCGCCCCTGGTGCTCGCGTCGGCCTCGCCCCGACGGGCCGAGCTGCTGAGCCGAGTCGGGTACGAGTTCGAGATCAGGGCGGCCGACGTCGACGAGTCGGTGCACGCCGACGAGGTCCCGCCCGACTACGCCCAGCGGGTCGCCGCCGCCAAGGCGGATGCGGTCTGGGAGCCGGGGTTCGTGGTGGTGGCCGCCGACACCTGCGTGGTGGCTGACGGCGCCGTCCTCGGCAAGCCCGCCGACGCCGTGGACGCGCTGCGGATGCTGCGCGCCCTGTCGGGCCGCACGCACTCCGTGCTGAGCGCCGTTCGGGTCACCGGACCCGACGGCACGGCGCAGGACCTGCTGGCCTCCGCGCTCGTGACGTTCGGGGCGATCGACCCCGAGGTGCTCGCCGGCTACGTCGCCGGCGGCGAGCCGATGGACAAGGCGGGCGCCTACGCGCTGCAGGGCCAGGGAGCCGCGCTCGTCGAGTCGGTCGACGGCGACCCGACCACCGTGATCGGCCTCCCGCTCCGGGCCACCGTCGAGGCGCTGCGAGCGGTCGGCCTGCCGCCGCCGGCGTTCGGCGCCTGACCTGCCGCCCCGATCCCCGGGCGATCTCCGGGTCGAGACGACGAAAGCTCGTGCGGCGCGACCCCTATATCCGGCCGGGGCCTATCTCCGGTCGGAGAGGCCGGTGAGGGTGATGCCGAGTCCGGGGCGATCGGTGAGGGTGATGCGCTCGCCGTCGTAGCAGCGCACCAGGTCGCCCGGGTCGTCCGCGATCATCAGCGGGCCGCCCATCTCCACCGTGTCGACGTTGGCCAGCGCCATCGCCAGGTGCAGACCCGCCGCCGAGGCGACCGAGCTCTCCACCATCGTCCCGATCTGGGTCCTGACCCCGGCCGCCGCGGCGATCGCGTCCGAGCGCACGGCGTGGAGGAGCCCGCCGGTCTTCATCAGCTTCAGGTTGACCAGGTCGGCGGCCTCGAGCTCGACCAGCCGTCCGACGTCGGCCTCGGCGCACACGGCCTCGTCCGCCATGATCGCCACCCCGGGCACGCGGCGCCGGACGTCCGCCAGGCCCTCCATGTCGCGCCGGTCGACCGGCTGCTCGACGTACAGCGGCCGACTCGGCGCCATCGCCTCCAACGCTCGCACCGCCACGTCGGGCACGCGCCAGCCCTGGTTGACGTCGACCTTGAGGCCGACCCCGGGTCCGACCGCAGCACGGACCGCTGCGACCCGCTCGACGTCCAGAGCCCAGTCCTCCGGCTCCCCGACCTTGAGCTTGACGGTCGAGAAGCCGGCGGCGACGTGTCGCAGCGCGGCGGCGGCCATCTCCTCGGGCGCCAGCATGCTGACCACCCGCGAGATCTGCAGGTGGTCCTTCGCGGAGCCCACGTCGTAGACGTCGGCCAGGAAGCGGTGCAGGGGCATCGCCGCACGCTGCGCCGCCGCGTCGTGGGCCGCGATGTCGAGGGCCGCCCTCGCCGCCGGCGTGCTCCACGCCACGTCGTCGGCCAGAGCCACCAGAGCGCCGAGGTCGTCGACCGACGACCCGAGCGCGGCCGGTGCGAGCCGGTCGCGCAGCGAGGCGATCGACGCCTCGTAGGTCTCGCCGGTCACGTGCTCGTCGGGAGTCGCCTCTCCCCAGCCCTCGGTCCCGTCCGAGGTGCGCAGCCGCACCAGCACGGTGTCGCTGTGGTCCTGCGTCGCGTAGGCCACCGCGAACGGCTCCCGGAGCCGGAGCCGGAGCGGGAGCACGTCGATCTCGACGATCGTCGCGGGCGACGGGCTCACGACCGGTCCCGTCGAGCAGCGAGGACCAGAGCGGGACGACCCGACCGGCCGGCCGAGGCGAAGTCCACGACCTCCGCTCCCGCGGCGAAGGCGGCGGTGAGCTGCGCCCGCACGCGCTCGCGCTCGGGGAGCGCCGCGGTGGGATCCGCCGCGAGCAGGGCGTCGATGTCGGGAGGGATCTCGACGAAACCGGCGAGAGGCGAACCGCCGCCGCCGGCACGCCGGTCGTCCAGGTTCCGGAGGTCGTCCACGGTCCGCGGGGGCGGCGGGTCGACGACCCGCTCCTGCACGCCCGGATCGGTGATCGCCCAGTGCAGCACCAGCCGGTCGCTCGGCAGCCCGCCGTACAGGCCGGTCGCGTAGTCGGCGCCGTACACGTCCTGCTCGTAGGCCACCGCGGCGGCGCCCAGGACGCCGTGGTTGAGTCGGGCGTTGGCGGCCCGGAGCGGGTCGACGGTCCACTCCACGCGCTCGAACCCGCCCTCGAGCGCCCGGACCATCTGCGCCCGCTTGAGGGCGGCTCCGAGGCCGGCCGACCGCCACTGCGGCCACACCCCCATCCAGTCCGACACGATCGTCGGCGTGCCCACACCGGCGTGGTCGCGCACGAAGCCGCCGAGGCCGATCACCGCTCCGGCCAGCTCCCAGTCGCCCTCGACATCGCCGGTCGACGACCTGACGAACGCTCCGATGACGTGACCGCCGGTGCTCGGGATCGCCACCAGGGTGGCCCTGCCGTACACGTCGAGGTCCGGCGCGCCCATCACCCGGCGTTGGAGCTCCTCGATCGGCGCCATCTCGTCGACGGAGGTGAGCGAGCGCAGCAGCACGTCGCGCCCGCGCACCGAGGCCAGCAGCGAGTCGGCTGCGGTGCGGACCATGCCCAGCCGCACCGCCACGGCGTCGGCGGGCGGGGAGATCGAGTCCGTCACAGGACGGGCAGCGACGCCCACGGCCGCGCCCGCTCGAGCTGGGACGCGACCTGGACCAGCACGTCCTCGCGCCACGGCGCCGCGACGATCTGCACGCCCACGGGGAGCCCCTCGGCCGACACGTGAGCCGGGACCGAGATCGCCGGCTGTCCCGTCGCGTTGATGATCGACGTGTAGCAGGCCATCGGGATCGAGTTCATGACCGGGGCGTCGGGCAGCTCGTCGACGCCGTCCATGATCGTGCCGACCTGCCGGGGCTGGACCGCCGTCGTCGGGCTGACGAGCAGGTCGAAGACGTCGGACCCTTCGTCGTCGCCCGACCGGCGGAACTGCGACACGAAGGCGCGGGAGGCCTCCTGCAGCGACTGGTCGGCCCCCAGGAACGCGAAGGCGTCGGTGGCCCGCGCCGCGGCGAACGCCGCAGCGTTCTGGGGCTCGAGCAGCGACTCGTCGACCACCGGCGTGGTCACCGAGAGGCAGTTCCAGATCGTCACGAACTTCTCGAGGAACTCGCCCGCGTCGGGCCAGGCGGGCGGGGCCTCGACCACGTCGTGGCCCAGGTCGGCCAGGGCGTCGGCGACGGAGCGGGCCGCGACGTCGCACTCCGGGTCGATCGGCAGACCGAGGGCGTTGTCGACGCAGAGCCGGACCCGGAGTCGGCCCGGATCCGCTCCCACCTCGTCCCGGAAGGGCCGGGCGGGCGGCGGGGCCACGTTCCACGAGCCGGTGTCGAGCACGCCCAGCACGTCGAGGAGCGCCGCCGAGTCCGCCACGTCCTTGGCGACCACGCCGTTGGTCGACGCTCCCACCACCCCGTAGATCCGGGACGTGATCCGGCCCCGCGACGCCTTGAGCCCGACCAGACCGGTGCAGGACGCGGGGATGCGGATGGACCCTCCGCCGTCCGACGCGTGCGCCACCGGTGCGAGGTCCGCCGCCACCGCGGCCGCAGCCCCGCCCGAGCTGCCACCGGGGGTGCGATCCAGGTTCCACGGGTTGCGGGTGATCCCTGTGCGGGCGCACTCCGTCGCCGAGATGGCGCCGAACTCCGGCGTCGTCGTCTTGCCCATGACCACGAACCCCGCTCGACGCAGCCTCTCGACCGAGAGCTCGTCCTGCGCGGCGGGCTCGTCGGAGACCGCGAGCGACCCGTGGCCCGTGACCCAGCCCTCGACGTCGTAGAGGTCCTTGATCGGGACGGGCACGCCGGTGAACGGCGGCAGCTCGGTGTCGTCCCGACGGGCCGCCACGACGGCGTCGTCCGCAGCGCGGGCCTCGGCCCTGGCACGCTCGTCGTCGCGCAGGCAGAACGCGTTGATCTGCGGGTCCAGCCGGTCGATCCGCTCCAGGTAGTGCTCGAGCACCTCCGACGGGCTGACGTCACCGGAGCGGACGGCCGCCGCGACCTGGAGTGCGGTGCTGTGAGGTTCGAGGGAGGGACGATCCATGGTCGGCGACGCTACCCCCGAGCCCATGAGCCCGACGGGCTGCGTCCGCGGAGAGCCCGACGGGCTGCGTCCGCCGAGAGCCCGGCAGGCTCCCCTGTGCCTCAGAAGCCCGGCAGGCTCCCTCCGCCTCAGAAGCCCGGCAGGCCGGGTGCGTAGGTGCCGGCCGTCCATGCGGCGTCGACGGCGAAGTCCCCGCCGCTGCACCCCCGGGCCGCGTCCGACAGGAGCCAGACCACCATCTCGGCGACGTCGTACATGTCGACGTTCCGGGGGCGGCCGCGCTCCTGGTACGGGACCTGGGGCGCCTTGTCCAGGTACAGGTCCAGGTCGAAGTCCTTCATGAACGGCGTGAACATCTCCGGGTTGCCCATCCCCGGGCACACGGCGTTGACGCGGATCCGGTCCCGACCCAGCTCGATCGCGCTCGCCTTGGTCAGCCCCCGCACGCCCCACTTGGACGAGCAGTACGCCACCGTGGAGTTCATCCCCTCGAGCCCGCCGATGGACGAGATGTTGACGATGGACCCGCCACCGGCGTTGCGCAGGACGGGGGTGACGGCACGGGTGCCGAGGAGCGGGCCGACCAGGTTGACGTCGATCAGGCGCGACACGCGGTCGGGTTCCATCTCCTCGAGCACGCCCATGTGCAGGATGGCTGCGTTGTTGACGAGTCCGTCGAGTCCGCCGAACGCGTCGTCCGCCACCCGCACAACCCGCTCCCACCCCTCGGCCGAGGTGACGTCGAGCTCGGCGAAGGTCGCCGCCGGCCCCAGGCGATCGGCGGTGGCCGTGCCCGCATCCACCAGGACGTCGGCGACCAGGACCTGACCCCCCAGATCGACGATGCGCGCAGCGATCGCCTCTCCGAGCCCCTGGGCCGACCCCGTCACCAGGACGCGTCGCCCGTCGAGCGAGGTCGGAGAAGCTGCGGCGGTCTCGGTCATGTGGTCCCCCTGGAGGCCCCGGGCCTGCGCCCGATCGGAAAGGGCGATTGTGCCACCCCGCGCATCTGCCAGACTCCCGTCCCGATGGACGACGTCTCACTGCCCCGGGGCTTCACCGCCCACGTCGCGAACGTCGGGATCAAGGACGACACCGACGACTTCGTCGTGGTCGCCTCCGACGGTCCGTGCGTCGCTGCGGCCGTGTTCACCCGATCCCGCTTCGCCGGTCCCAGCGTGGAGGTGTCGCGACGGCACGTCGCCGACGGGTCGCTGCGGGCGGTCGTCGTCGTGTCCAAGAACGCCAACGTCGCCACAGGGGCCCGCGGCCGCGCCGATGCCGAGGAGCTGGCCGCCGGCGTCGCCCGGGCCATCGGGTCAGAACCCGACGACGTGCTCGTGGCGTCGACCGGTGTCATCGGCCGCCCGTACCCGATGGACCGCATCCGGTCCCACCTGTCGGAGCTCCGCACCCCGTTCGGGACGACGGACGCGGCCGCGGCGGCCACGGCGATCATGACGACCGACACCCACTCCAAGGTGGCGTCCGCCCGGATCCCCGCGGCGGCCGGCACCGCGACGGTGGTCGGCATCGCCAAGGGCGTCGGGATGATCGAACCCGACATGGCCACGATGCTCGCCTTCGTGTTCACCGACGCGTCGGTGGACCGGGACCTGCTCGACGCGATGTTCCGGCGCGTGGTGGAGCGCACGTTCAACAGCCTCAGCGTCGACACCGACACGTCCACGTCCGACACCGCCGCGGTGCTCTGCAGCGGAGCGGCGGGCGACGTCGATCCCGCCGATCTGGAGGCCGCGCTCGGGTCGGTCTGCCTGGACCTCACCCGGCAGCTGGCTGCGGACGGCGAGGGGGCCGAGACGCTGGTGGTGGTCGAGGTCGACGGTGCCCGGGACGACGCGCAGGCCAAGCGGGTGGCCAAGGCCGTGGTGAACTCGCCGCTCGTCAAGACGGCCGTGCACGGGGCGGATCCCAACTGGGGGCGCGTGGCGATGGCGATCGGCAAGTGCTCCGAGGACACCGACATCGACCAGGAGCGGGTGCGGATCCGCTTCGGCGACGCCGAGGTGTACCCCGACGACCCTGGCCCCGACGGCCTGGCCCGGCTCGAGGACTACCTCCGCTCCGACGAGGTCGTGATCGGCGTCGACCTCGGCATCGCCGACGGTCGGTGGACCGTCTACGGGTGCGACCTGACCGACGGCTACGTCCGCATCAACGCCGACTACACGACCTGACCGGCCCCGACGGTCGGCCGCCACCAGATCACGCCCGTCATCCGATCCGAGGGGGTCCACATG
Source organism: Actinomycetes bacterium (assembly GCA_023434535.1). Taxonomy (GTDB): domain Bacteria; phylum Actinomycetota; class Acidimicrobiia; order Acidimicrobiales; family Microtrichaceae; genus Dermatobacter. Next base: position 2,444 of record JAEYSR010000297.1, on the reverse strand, counting down.
GAGAAGCTCGTCCACACCATCCGGGAGCGCGACGACCGCGACGGGGCCGACCTCCGCGCCGAGGTGCTCGAGGTGGTGGTTCCGGAGCTGACCGCGGCCGGGGCGACGGGGATCACCGTCCACCTCGCCGACGACCGGGTCGGCATCGCCGGGCCGATGCCGTGTCCCGGCGGCGAGCTCCCCGTGCGCGCTGCGATCGCGTACTGGGTCCCGGCGCACGACCTCGCCGGCGATGCCGTCGACGCGGCCGGACGGGTCGGGATCCGCAACGACGCCTACCTGGTGACCGAGTCGGTGTGGAGCGAGTTCGGCCAGCGACGAGGGGAGCCGAGGGACTGGCCCGACGGGGAGCGCTCCCCGGGTCTCGTCACCGTCGCGCTCGTTCACCGGAACCCCCTGCTGGACCCCAGGACGTTCAGGGAGCTCTGGTACGGCCACCAGTCGCCGATGTCGGAGCGGGTGCAGCCCCGCCTCCGCTACGTCCGCAACACGGTCGTCCACCCGGTCACCCCGGGTGCTCCGCCTCTCGACGGCGTCGTGGTGGAGTCGTGGCCGTCGGAGGAGATCGTCTCCGACATCGAGGCGTTCCACCTGGGCGACCTCGGCAACCTGACGGTGATGCTCGACAGCGTGCAGACCGTCTTCGACATGTCCCGGCTCCGCAGCCTGGCCATGTCCGAGTACCTCGTCTCCTGACCGACGGACCGCCTCGGCACCGGCGCTGTGGCGGTGGTGTCCGTCGCCCGACGACAGGAAGCACCGCCGAAGCAAGTGGTCAGGGAGCGGAGACCGTTCCGCCGTCGACGAGGGCCCGGACCTCCGCCTCGTCGAGACCCCAGCCGGCCAGCACGGCGTACGGATCGGAGCCCGTGCGGGCGGGTCGGACGTCGGGCGCCGGCGTCCGCGAGAACCGGGGCGCCGCCGCCGGCTGGGGGACGCCCCCCACGTCGATGAACGATCGTCGCTCGGCGGCGTGCGGGTGCTGCGGCGCCTCGCCCATGTCCAGGACCGGGGCGACGCAGGCGTCGGAGTCGGCGAACAGCGCCGCCCACTCGTCGCGGGAGCGACCGGCGATCACGTCGGTGAAGCGGGCCCGCAGGACCGGCCAGCCGGTCTGGTCGTGCTGGGCGGGGAGGTCCTCGTCGGCCAGCCCCAGCCCGGACAGCAGCTCTGCGTAGAACTGCGGCTCGATGGCGGCGACGGCGAGCCACCCGCCGTCGGCGCACCGGTAGCAGTCGTAGAACGGGGCGCCGGAGTCCAGCAGGTTGGTGCCCCGGTCCGCGGACCAGAATCCCGACGCCCACGCACCGAACAGCGGCGCCATCAGAAGCGCGGCCCCGTCGACCATGGCCGCGTCGACCACCTGGCCACGACCGGAGGTCCCCCGCTCGACCAGCGCGGCCAGCACACCCATCGCGAGCAGCATCCCGCCGCCGCCGAAGTCGGCGACGAGGTTCAGGGGCGGCGTCGGAGGCTGGTCAGCACGACCGACGTGGGCCAGGACCCCCGACAGAGCCAGGTAGGTCAGGTCGTGACCGGCGCGCTGGGCCATCGGCCCGTCCTGACCCCACCCCGTCATCCGCCCGTAGACCAGTCGTGGGTTGACGGACAGCAGGTCGTCGGGTCCCAGCCCGAACCTCTCCGCGACCCCGGGTCGGTATCCCTCGATCAGGACGTCGGCGTCGCCGACCAGACGACGGACGAGAGCCGCACCGGCGTCGCTGCGCAGGTCCACACCGACCCCCGTCCGACTCCGGTTGAGAAGGTCGTACGGGTTCGGCACCCCCAGGGGGTCGCCGTCCGACGCCGGGCGATCCGGTCGCTCGGCGTCGGGCACCAGCGGTGCCGGGCTCGGCCGATCGACGCGGAGAACGTCCGCTCCGAGGTCCGCGAGCACCATCGCCGCGAACGGAGCGGGGCCGAGTCCGGCGAGCTCGACGATCCGGACCCCGCTCAGGGGTCCGGTCGAGCCCGTCCGTCCGTCGCCCGCCTGATCAGGAGACGTCGTCGACGCTCCAGGTCAGGGTGAAGGGCTGGAAGAGGTCGGGGAACTGCCCGAAGGTGAACCAGCTGGACGAGCCGCTGACGGCGTTGACGCCGGCTGCGGGGCCGACCTGACCGAAGACCGGCGCCGACACGTTCACCGAGGCGCCCGGATCGGACACGCCGACCTGGCCGATCCACAGAGGCAGGATCCACAGTCGCTGGACGTCGACGCTGAAGGTCGCCTCGCCGGACGTCGTGCCCGGCAGCTTCAGCGAGCCGCGGGCCGATGCGATGCCGAAGTCGTCGCGGACCACGCTCACGCCGCCGCCGACTGAGGCGCCGGAGTTCGAGTAGGCGGTGCGGCCGGTGACGGTGACCGTGGCACGGTCGGGGCTCCCGGGAGCCACGGTCGTGGTGGGAGCGGCCGTCGTCGTGGGAGCAGCCGTCGTGGTCGGAGC
>JAEYSR010000253.1 GCA_023434535.1 Actinomycetes bacterium | reverse complement strand
CCTGCTCCCGACCGGCTCATCACCATGCACCCGGTGTCCACCGACGTGAACAACGTGCGCAACAAGGGCGAGCACCTCGTCGACGAGGTCGACCCGACGCTCGACGACGGCCGCCTGCTCTGACCCGGCCGGTCGCGCGCTCGTCACGACCCCCCCCGAACTCGGGCATGAGGGACCACTGACTGGTCCGTCGTGCCCAAGATCGGTGGTGAGGTCGCCTCAGTCGGGGACGTGGGCCCCGTGGCCGGCGGTGCGCAGCGCCGTGCGGATGCGCTCGGCCGCGGCGTCCAGGGACTCGGGCGACGGGTCCGGGTCGACGTTGGCGAAGCTGAGGTCGGACTCGGCGTCGATCGGGATCAGGTGGACGTGGCAGTGCGGCACCTCGAGCCCGGCGATGATCGAGCCGACCCGGACGGGGGAGAACGCGGCCATGAGCGCGGCGCCCACGGCCTGCTGCACCTCGCCGATGCGGGCCCAGAGCGGCGCCGGCACGTCGGTCCAGTGGTCGATCTGCTCGATCGGGACGACGAGCGTGTGGCCCGGACGGATCGGGCCGATGGTCAGGAACGCCACGACGTCCTCGTCCCGCCACACGAACCGCCCGGGGATGTCGCCCCGGATGATCAGGCTGAACACGGAGGGGTCGACGGCACCGGACGGATCGCTCATGGTCCGAGACTAGGCAGGCGCGCCGATGCGATCAGCGGACCACGCCGGGGTGGGCCCTACGATGAGCCGATGTCCGACGTCGTCGACGCACCCGAGGAGTCGGTCGATCGCATCGCCACGCTGCCGAACCTCATCACTCTGGTCCGGCTGCTGTGCATCCCGCTGTTCCTCTACCTGCTGTTCGTGCGCGACGCTCGGCTGGGAGCCGCGATCCTGCTCGGAGCGCTGGGCGCCACGGACTGGGTCGACGGCTACGCGGCCCGCCACCTCCACCAGGTGTCCAGCTTCGGCAAGGCGTTCGACCCGACCGTGGACCGGCTCCTGCTGATCACCGGAGTCCTGTCGATCATCATCGCCGACGGCTGTCCGCTCTGGTTCGGGATCGTGGTCGTCGCCCGTGAGATCATCCTGTCGGCGTGGGTCGTGTCGATCATGGCCCTCGGGGCCAAGCGCATGGACGTCACCTGGTGGGGCAAGGCCGGCACGTTCGGGATCATGATCGCCTTCCCGGCGTTCCTGGCCGCCAGCGACGAGGGCATCTCCGAGGGGCTGCAGCGGTTCTTCGAGGTCGTCGCCTGGTGCGCGGCGATCCCCGGCCTGGTGTGCGCCATGATCGCCTTCGTCGGGTACTTCCCCGCCGGGGTCGTGGCCCTGCGGGAGGGCCGGGCGGCTCGCGACCGGGCGGCGGCCGAGGTCTGAGACCTCCACCACACGGGCAAAGGGACCTTCGGACGTGTCGTGCCCGCGAACCGGGGCGATAGGTTCAGAGTGAACCGAAGCACCAAGTCGAAGGACGGTGAGGTCCCGTGAAGGCCGTGATCATGGCAGGCGGCGAGGGCACCCGGCTGCGCCCGCTGACCTCCAACGCGCCAAAGCCCATGCTCCCGCTGGTCAACCGGCCGATGATGGAGCACATCATCGACCTCCTCAAGCGGCACGGGATCGATGAGATCGTCGTCACCGTGGCCTTCATGGCCAACAACATCCGCAACTACTTCGGTGACGGCTCCGAGTACGGGGTGACGATGACCTATGCGGCCGAGGAGACGCCGCTCGGCACCGCCGGATCGGTCCGCAACGCGATGGAGGAGCTCGACGACACGTTCCTCGTGATCTCGGGCGACGTCCTGACCGACGTCGACCTGGGTGCCGTCATCCAGGCCCACCGGGAGCAGAGCGCGCTGGCGACCATCGGGCTGGTGCGGGTGGAGAACCCGCTCGAGTACGGCATCGTCATCACCCGCGACGACGGCACGATCGAGCGGTTCCTGGAGAAGCCGACCTGGGGTCAGGTCTTCTCCGACACGATCAACTCGGGCATCTACGTGCTCGAGCCGAAGGTCTTCGACTACATCGCGGCCGACCAGTCAGTGGACTTCTCGAGCGACGTGTTCCCGGCCATCCTCGACGACGGCGGCAAGCTCATCGGCGCCGTCCTCGAGGGCTACTGGGAGGACGTCGGGACGCTGCCCGCCTACGTCCGGGCGCACAAGGACATCCTCGACGGCCGCGTCGAGGTCGGCATCCCGGGCTTCGAGATGTCCGACGGCGTCTTCGTCGCCGAGGGCGCAGAGGTCCACCCCGGCGCCGAGGTGACCGGCCCGGCGGTGATCGGCGACAACTGCTTCGTCGACGCCGGCGCCCGCCTGGGGGAGTACACGGTGCTGGGCATGGGCGTGCGGCTCCGGGCCAACGCCGAGCTCGAGCGCACGGTCGTCCACGAGAACGCGTACCTGGGCGAGAGCGTGAAGCTCCGCGGCACCGTGGTCGGTCGGGCCGCGGATCTGCGCCGCAACGTCCGGTGCGAGGAGGGCGTGGTCCTCGGCGACGAGGTGTTCGTCGGCGAGGACGCCGTGATCTCCACCGACGTCAAGGTGTACCCCTTCAAGACGGTCGAGGGCGGGGCGGTCGTCAACCAGTCGCTGATCTGGGAGTCCCGCGGCGCCCGGAGCCTCTTCGGCCGTGGAGGGGTGTCGGGCCTGGCCAACGTCGACATCACGTCGGAGCTCGCCGCCAAGCTCGCCCTGGCCTACGCGACGTCGCTCAAGCGCAACACCACCGTGGTGGTGTCCCGCGACTCCAGTCGGTCGGCCCGGATGCTCAAGAGGGCGATGATGTCGGGCCTCAACGCCGGCGGCGTCAACGTCATGGACCTCGAGGTGGCCAGCGTGCCGCTGACCCGGTTCCACTGCCGGGGCGTGGCCGTCGGCGGGGCGGTGTCGCTACGGCTCAGCCCCGACGACCCGGACGCCGTCATCATCCGCTTCTTCGACACCGAGGGCGCCGACATCACTGAGGAGCAGCAGCGCAAGATCGAGCGCCTGTTCGGCCGTGAGGACTTCCGGCGGGTCCGACCCGCCGACATCGGCGACATCGACCTGGTGCCGCGGGCCCTCGAGCAGTACGCGGTGGCGCTGGAGCAGACCATCGACGTCAAGGCGGTGGCCGAGCGCCACTTCAAGGTGGTGGTCGACTACTCCTACGGCTCCACGAGCTTCGCGATGCCCAACGTGCTCTCGAAGCTCCGGGCCGAGGTCCTGGCCGTCAACCCCTACGCCTCGACGATCGGGGCGCTGTCGTTCGACCGCGACGCCCACACCGCCGGCGTGGCCGAGCTGGTCAAGGCGTCCGGGGCGGACCTCGGAGCGGTCCTCGACCCGTCGGGCGAGCAGCTGACCCTCGTCGACGACACCGGCAAGGTGCTGTCCGACGACGAGCTGCTGTTCTGCTTCCTCGACCTCGTCTGCGACCGCCTGCTCGGCGACTCGGTCGCGCTGCCGGTGACGGCGCCGCGGGCTGCGGCCGAGATCGTCCGCTCCCGGGGCTACCACGTCCGGTGGACCAAGACCTCGGTGGCCGCGCTCATGGAGGCTGCGGCCGAGCCCGGCGTCGGCTTCGGCGCCAACCGCGACGGCGGCGTGATCCTGCCCGGCTTCCTTCCTGCGTTCGACGCGGCCGGCGGCCTGCTGAAGATGCTCGACCTGCTCGCCACCCGCGGCGCGCAGCTGTCGGAGATCCGCTCCGCCGCCCCTGTCACCCACCTCCTCCACGAGGCGGTCGTGACGCCGTGGGAGCAGAAGGGCACCGTCATGCGGAGCCTCGTCGAGCAGACCCACGGGCGTGACGTCGACCTGATCGACGGCGTGAAGGTCCACCACGCGACGGGCTGGGTGCTGGTGCTGCCCGATCCGGAGGAGCCGGTGACCCACCTGTGGGTGGAGGGCGACACGATGGCCGAGGCCAAGACGCTGGTCCAGGAGTACGCCCGCCGGATCCGCCAGATGCTGCGGTGAGCCAACCCGATCGGGCCGGCCGGCACGGACACCGACCGCTGACGCCGCACCGGCCGGGCGCGGGTCCGACGAGAGCCGCTGAAGCCGGTTCGCCGGTCGGGTAGCGTCGGGCCCATGAACGTGCCCGACGACCTGTACTACTCCTCCGACCACGAATGGATCCGCGTCGAGGACGGCAGGTTCCGGATCGGCATCACCGACTACGCACAGGACGCCCTCGGCGACGTCGTCTTCGTCCAGGTGCCCGAGGTCGGCGCCGAGCTCGGAGCCGGCGACACCTTCGGCGAGGTCGAGTCGACCAAGTCCGTCTCGGAGGTCTACGCCCCGGTCCAGGGCGTGGTGGTCGAGGTCAACGCGGATCTCGAGGTCTCGCCGGAGCTGGTGAACGGCGAGCCCTACGGCGCCGGCTGGATGGTCGTGCTCGAGCCCGTCGACCTCCGCTCGGTGGAGACCCTCATGAGCGCCGACGAGTACAAGAAGCTCACCGAGGCGTGAACCCCGGGAGCCCCGACGGGGAGACCGACGGCGTGATCTGCCCCGTCTGCAGCGTGGTGAACGCCGCAGGGGCGAACTACTGCGCGGCGTGCGGCGCAGAGCTGCCGGAGTCCGACGACGGCGCGACCGGCAGCTTCCCGCTGCTCGGCGTCGACGTCCCCGACGTGGGCGAGGTGGGCCAGCTCGTCGTCACCCGCGGACCGACCGCCGGGGCGAGGTACGCCCTCGACGCCGACGTGACGACCATCGGCCGTCACCCCGACAGCGGGATCTTCCTGGACGACGTCACCGTGTCGCGGCGTCACGCCGAGGTCCGTCGCAGCGAGGGAGGGCTCTTCCTCCTGGCCGACGCCGGATCGCTGAACGGCACCTACGTGGACGGGGAGCGGGTCGAGGAGGTCGCGCTCAGGGAAGGCGCACAGGTCCAGGTCGGCAAGTACCGTCTGGTCTTCGTGATCGGCACATTGGGTGGGGGAGCGTGATGGGAGAGGGACCCGTGCCGCAGACCGGAACAGCGACGGACGCCGCCACAGGGACGGCGGTGGTGCAGCACCTGCCGATCGGCGAGGTCCTGGCGCTCCTCCAGGAGGAGTTCCCCGACGTCACCATCTCGAAGATCCGCTTCCTGGAGAGCCAGGGTCTGATCCAGCCGGAGCGGACCGCGTCGGGCTACCGGCGGTTCTCCACGGGCGACATCGAACGGCTGCAGTGGATCCTCCGCCAGCAGCGGGACCACTTCCTGCCGCTGAAGGTCATCCGCAAGATGCTCGACGAGGGCGTCGACCGCTACGACCCGGGCGGACCGCAGCCGACCCTGTTCTCCGCGTCCGTCGAGGCGCAGGCCGACGCCGAGGAGGAGGGCGAGGACGACGAGGGCGGTCCCGCGTCGGACGACGCCCGGACCCAGGCTCCCTCCGACACGCCGCGGTCGGGGGCCGAGCAGCGGCGGCGCTCGCCCGCCCATCCCGCCGTCGCCTCCGCTC
>JAEYSR010000224.1 GCA_023434535.1 Actinomycetes bacterium | reverse complement strand
AGCATCTCGTCGAGGACGCCATCACCAGGAACCTCATCACGGTCGCGGAGGTCGGTGCGGTCCTGGGTGAGGTGCGACGCAGTGGCAAGCCCGGAGTTCTGCTGACGGAGCGCACGCTGGACCTGCTCGGTGCCGGTGAAGGGCTGGCCTCGTCCAAGCTCGAACGACTCCTCGATGACGCACTGCGACTCGCCGGCCTTCCAGAGCCGTCCCGCGAGCATCCCCTGCCGTCGGTCCAGGCGATGACCGGGTTCGTCGACCGATGCTACCCCGAGGCCATGTGGATCATCGAGGCCGACGGTCGGCGATGGCACGAACGCCGTCAGCAGATGGCGAAGGATGCTGAACGCGACACCGAGGCGGCTCGATCGGGCTACCTCACGACCCGTCGCATGTGGGAGCACCTGTCGAGCGACCCCGAGGGATGCGCCGCCGCGCTGGCCGACATCTACCGTCAGCGCCTCGTCCAGGTCGGTCGCAGCAGTTGACGGCGTCCGGAGGACCGGGTTCTGGGGTCGTCGGTGGGGCCATGAGCCCTACTGATGACCCGAGTCGCGTGCGTTGGGGCTCTGGGGTCGTCGGTGGGGCCATGAGCCCCGTGGTTGACCCGAGTCGCGAGCGTTGGTTCCCTCAGCCGATGCGCCCGACCACGACGGTGGAGCCGTCCTCGGACGGGACGACCCGGACACCGGTGCGGATGCGCTCCTGCATGGTGCCGACGTGGCTGATCACGCCGACCATCCTGCCGCCCGCCCGCAGGGCGTCGAGCTCGTCCATCGCCAGCTCGAGCGCGTCGGGATCGAGGGTGCCGAAGCCCTCGTCGATGAACAGGGCGTCGAGGCGGACGCCGCCCGAGTGCTGCTGCACGGCGTCGGCCACGGCCAGCGCCAGGGCGAGCGACGCCTGGAACGTCTCGCCGCCCGAGAGGGTCGACACGTCGCGGCGCTCACCGGTGTGGGCGTCGTGCACGCGGAGGTCGAGACCCGACAGCCGGTTGCGCCCGGAGCTCTGGCGGTGCACGTGCAGCGTGTACCGACCCCCGGTCATGACGGCGAGACGACGGTTGGCGAGCTCGCAGATGTCGTCGAGGTACGCGGCGAGGACCCAGCGGCGCAGAGACACCCGGTCACCCGACCTCCCGCCGACGGTGTCGGCCACCCGGCTCAGCAGCGCGGCCCTGTCGCGGCGGGAACCGGCGTCGGCGTCCAGGGCGCGGTGGGTCTCGGCCCAGCCGCGGATCGCCTCGGCCGCCGACGCGGCGTCGGTGGCCGCGGCCGATGTCCGGGTCCGCTGGGTCGCGGCGGTCGCTGCGGCGCGGGCGGCGTGATCGAGCTCCGGGCGGTCGTCGGGAAGGTCGGCCAACTCGTCGGCGCCGAGCAGCGCCTCGGTGCGGGCGAGCTCGTCGCGGTGGTCGTCGATCACGCGCTCCGCCCGTTCGATGCGCTCGGGGTCGAGCAGGGCATCCCGGAGCTGCTCGACGTCGTCGAAGCCGGCCGTGGCCAGGTCCTCGGTGAGCCGGGAGCGGGCGTCGCCCAGCGTGAGCGCGGCCCGGTCGCGTACTGCGGCGGCCTCCACCAGGGCGGAGAGGGCGTCGGACACCACGTCGATCGCGTCGATCGCCGTGACCGGATCCGGTCCGTCGCCGAGCACCTCGGCGAGCTGGGCTGCGGCGAGGTCCCGCTCCTCGGTTCGAGCCTGGACGGCGCTGCGTGCGGCGACGACCTGGTCACGCTGCTCGGCGAGCTCCGCGGTGGCCGACGCCACGGCCTCGTCCAGACGGGCGAGGTCGGCATCGATGGTCGGGAGCCGCTCGGCCGCGGCGCGCTGGGCGGCGAGCCGCTGCTCGACGGCTGCGACCTCGGCCGTGGCGCCGTCGGGATCAGCGGTGTCGCCGACGCGACCGATGAGCTCGGCGACTGCGGCCACCGCGAGCGACTCCTGCTGCTCGGCTCGCCGCAGCGCTGCGGCGGTCCTGTCGGCCACTGCTCCGAGCCGCTCGACCGTGGCTCGGTCGACGGCGTCGTCGGTGGGGACGGCGGGCGACGGGTGCTCGGAGGAGCCGCAGACGGCGCACGGGTCGCCGTCGCGCAGGTCGGCCGACAGGACCGCCGCGATGCCGTCGAGGTAGCGCTCCCGCGCCCGGAGATGAGCGTCCTTGGCGTCGAGGTGTGCGCTGCGGGCCGCCGTCGTGGCAGCGGCGAGATCGTGGTGGGCCCGTCGGGCCCGGGTCAGCTCGGCGGCCGCCTCGGCCACCGCGTTGGCTCGGTCGAGCTCGGCCCGGGTGGCGTCGAGCAGCGCCGCACGTTCGCGGCAGCGCACCTGTTCGGCGGACAGCGCCGCGCGCCGCTCCGCGGCGTCGACGAGTCGACGGTCGAGATCCTCGGCCCTACGGCCGTGTTCGTCGATGGCGATGCTCAGACGGTCGATCTCGGTGCTGAGCTCGTCGCGCCGGGCCGCGACCTGGACGAGCGGGGCCAGCTCGGCCCGTCGGGCGACCAGCGCCGCCGACGCTGCGGAGGGGTCCGCCGGGTCGGCGAGCACCGCGGTGGGCAGCTCGACAGCGCACCGCTCGACGACCGTGCGTGACCGGGTGAGGGCACGAGCGGCGTGGTGCTCGGCGGCATCGAACGCCGATCGGGCGCGGTCGAGCGCCGCGAGTCCGGCGGCCACCGGTGCCGCCCGACGAGCCGAGGCCACACGGTCGACCAGCCGACGGATCGACTCCGCCTCCTGCTGCAAGCTGTCGGCCTGGGCCCGCAGCTCCGCCCGGCGGTCCCACCGCCGGGCGACGAGCTGGACCTGCTCGTGGTCGCGGCGGAGGAGGTCGTAGGCGGTCTCGCAGCTCGCCGCGAGAGCCGCGGTGCGGTCGGCCTCGGCGGCGGCGCGGGTGACGAGCTCGTCGAGGCCGGCCTGGTCGAGCGTCGGGGCGGCGACGCCGACCAGCCCATCCGGATCGGTGGGAGCTGCGATCTCGGCCCAGCGCTCGTCGGCCTGCCGGCGCAGCCCGGCGAGGCGGGCGTCGTCGGCCTGCACCTCGGCGCGTGCCGCCTTGGCCCGGTCGTCCAGCCACCGCTCGATCTCGCCGAACAGCTCGGTGTCGAACAGGGACGTGAGCAGCTGCTGGCGCTGCTCGCCGGTGGCCGGCTGCAGCACCTGCTGGAACTGGCCCTGCGGGAGCAGCACCACGCGTGCGAACTGGACGTGGTCGAGCCCGACCAGGTCCAGGACCTGCTGGTTGACCTCGGTGGTGCGGCTGGCCATCTCCTTCCACTCCCGTCCCTCCCGCTTGTAGAGGCGGGCGGTGGGGTTGGTGGTGGTGGTGCCGGTGCCGCGACGCTTGGGTCGCTCGTACTGCGGCGAACGCTCGATCCGCCACCGGTCGCCGTGGGCGTCGAACTCCAGCTCGGCGACGGTGGGCACGTCGGGCGCGACGTGGTCGGAGCGCAGGTCGCCGGGTCCGCGCAGGCCGGGCACCTGGCCGTACAGGGCGAAGCACATGGCGTCGAGCAGGAACGTCTTGCCCGCGCCGGTCGGTCCGTGGATGAGGAAGAGGCCGTCGGCGGCCAGGCGGTCGAAGTCGACCTCGGCCCGGGCGGCGTACGGCCCGATGCCGACCAGCGACAGGCGGCGCGGCCTCATCGTTCGCTCCCGACGACGGCGACGACGGCGTCGCGCACCGCGGCGCGGGTGGCTGCGTCGGGCTCTGCGTCCCACTGCTCGGTGAGGAACTCCAGCGCCAGGTCGAGGGGTTGGCGCCGCCGCACCTCCTGGGACGAGCGGGGGGCCGGTGCCTGGGTCCTCTCAGGCGGCCGGTGGACGAGCTCCGCGGCGTGGGGGAACCGCATGCGCAGTCGGGCCATGGCCTGGTGCGGCAGGTGCGGGTCGGTGAGCACGGCCCGGATGCGGCCGTCGCGCACGTGGTCGAGGGTGGGGTCGGCGACCAGGTCGTCGAGGGATCCGGTGATGGTGTGCAGAGGACGTCCGACGTCGAGCTCGACCACCTCGACCGAGCGGCCGCCATCGGGGGTCAGGTCGACGATCCGCACCGCCTTGCGGTGGTGCTCCTCGGAGAACGAGTAGCGCAGGGGAGAGCCGGAGTAGGCGATGCGTTCGTCGGCCCACGACTGGTGGCGGTGCAGGTGACCGAGGGCCACGTAGTCGAACCCGTCGAACAGCGAGGGCTCGACGCGGTCGGCGCCGCCGACGGCCAGCTGCCGTTCGCTGTCGCACACCTCGACCGGTGCTTCGTCCAGGCGGGGTGCGGTCCCGGCGACGAACGCGTGGGCGACGACGATCGACCCCATGCCCTTCCGTCGGCGCCTGTCGGCACGGACGGTGCGCATGGCCCGGGCCAGGGTCTGCTGGTGGGTGCCCCGTCGCGCCGGCAGGACCGACGTGTCGGAGCCGTCGGTGTCCGCACCATCGATCTCCTCGGAGTCGAGCGGGTGAGCGGCGTCGAACGTGACCGGGTCCAGGTAGGGGATGGGGTAGACGGCGACCGCGTGATCCCCGCCCGAGCGACCGGTGACGACGACGGGCTCGGCGAACCGGCGGACATCCGCTCTGACCGTGACCCCGGCTCGGGACATCAGGCGGTCGCCGTAGCCGGCCCGGGTCGCCGAGTCGTGGTTGCCGCTGATGGCGATCACCACTGCGCCCGTGTCCCGCAGGCGCAGGAGTGCGTCGTCCAGCAGCTCGACCGCAGGCGTGGCGGGGATGGCCCGGTCGTACAGGTCGCCCGCCACGAGCACGGCGTCGACCTGTTCGGCGGCCGCGAGCTCCACCATGCGGTCCACCGCCGCGGCCTGCTCGTCCAGCAGCGGTGCACCGTGGAACTGGCGCCCGAGGTGCCAGTCGGAGGTGTGCAGGAACCGCATGTGGTCGAACGTACCGAGGGGGTGTGACAGCGCCGCGGATGGCGGGCGTCGCTCCCGTCACGCCATCACCGACGGGTCGGTGCGGAGCTGTCGCTGCAGAACGGGTCGCCGCAGGGACCCACCCGTCATAGGGTGCGTCCGAGCTTCAAGGGGAAGGGGGTGCCCATGACGTCTCGTCGTGTGGCCACGTTCGGGGTCGGTGCGGTTCTGCTGGCGGTCGCTGTGTCGGGGTGCGTGAGCAGTCCGTACTCGCCGCCGACGACGGTGGTGGTGAGCTCGCCGTACGTCGGCACCTCTCAGGTCGTGGTCGAGCCGCTGCTGCAGATCGGCTACCAGCAGGGGAAGGTCCGGGTGTGCTCGCTCACCGGCGGTCCGTTGGCGTTGGACGTGCACACGCCCGACGCAGACGCCACGACGTCGCTGTCGGCGGGGGTCGTCTCCACCGACATCGAGACGCTCGGGAACGTCCCCGAGGTCCGCGTCCTCGAGGCCTCCGTCGGGAAGGGGGACGTGGCCGTGGACATGCACGTCGAGTCGAGCCGACCGATGCGCCCCGGCGAGTGCGCGGACGTGACCGTCCGCACGGAGACGAACACGCTGGGGACGGGACCGGCGTTCGGCTTCACCGTCACCTGGTAGGCGAGCCCACGCGTCCGTCGGCCGCCCGTCGACGTCGGCGGCCGGCCACGCGTCAGCGGCGGTCGAGCAGAGCCGCGGCGATCTCGCGGTAGCGGGCCACCGGGATGAGGTGGACCCCGTCGAACGACTCGGTCGCGGCGATGTCGCCGACCAGGTCCGCGGCGAAGGAGACGCCGGCGTCGGGTTCCCTGTCGATCAGGTCCACCAGGTGCTCCGGGACCGCGAGCTGCGGCACGTCGGCCGACAGCTTGAGAGCCATGCGGGCCGACGGGATCACCATGACCCCGGCGTAGACGTCCCCGTCGAAGTCGATGCTCCGGCGCCAGTCGGCGAGGGCGTCGGCGGAGTAGGAGACCTGGACGTACCAGGCGTCCGCCTCGTGCTTCCAGGGCTGGACGTCGCCGAGCCCGCACGACACCCCGATGCGCAGGGGCCAGTCCTGCTCGGCGGAGAACTCCCGGGCCAGGTCGATCATCTTGCGGACGGTGAGGTCGTCGGAGCGGCGGCCGGTCTCGGGGCGGTCGCCGTAGACGAACAGCATCTCGCCGACGCCGTAGGCCGCTGCGGTGAGGAGGTCACGTCGGAACCCGAGGACGTTGCGGTCCCGGGCGTTCACGCAGGCGATGGCCCGACCGCCCATGAGGTCGACCTCGTGGGCGACGGCGATCGAGGACACCGTGGCCCGGCCGATGTGGTTGTCGGGGATGAGGAACCCGGTGGCGACGGGAGCGAGCACCCCGACCTGGTGCCGGACCTTCACGAGGTCGGGTCGCGTCGCGGGCTCGACCTCGCAGATCAGTTCGAACGTGCCGTCCATGCCCTCGAACCTATCGGTGGGTGTGGGCACCGACGAGGGCCAGGGAGCCGTTGCGTGCGACCGTGGCGCTCGGTGCCGGGTCCCTCGACCCGGCTCGATCGTCGTGGTCGACGACGCGACCGCCCAGACAAGGTCGTACACCTCGTCGTTGCTGGCGGTCGCGACGCTCGCCGGTAGCGGCAGCGGTTCTCGTTGCGGCGCGATCTGGGAGATCGCTCCGTAGCCTTGCCCAGATGGTTCCCGCCGGTTGGTACCCGGACCCGGAAGGTGAGGGGTGGCGCTGGTGGGACGGAACTGCGTGGGGTCCACGCAACGTGTCCGAGCCGCCGGGTCCGCCGGCACGGAGTGTCGGTTGGAAACCCGGCCGAGGTGGGGCCGATCCTGGCATCGACTTCACGTCCGCCTGGGCCGTACGGGTGAGTACGGCGGTCGCCGTCGCCGCCGGGTCTGCGGCGATGGTCGCCGCGTCGGTCGTCGCGTGCACCTTCGTCGTCGGTGCGGTTCCGGGCGCCGCGTATCTGGTCCTGCCGGGAGTCCCGGTGCTGGTCGCCGGACAGCTGTGGAGCCTCGCTGTCCTCAAGGAGCGAGCTGCTGAACGGCGTGGCACCGGTGGTTGGTGGTCGCGTAACCGCTTCCGGCTGGGCGATGCCAGGGGCGGCCTGCCTGGACCGGTGGGCGTCGTGTTCCTCGTGCTCTTCTACGGGGCGGTGCTCTTGGCATCCGTTCCGTTCGTCGTCGGGTTCGTCACCACGACATCCGGCGACGCCCAATACGGCGTGCCGACCGACGACCCCTCGAGCTGCGAGCACAGCGTGAACGACCACGGCGCGTACCGATGCCTGACCCAGTCCGAGTATGAGGCGATGCAGGCGTTCGAGCAGCGATTCATCGCGTGCGTCTTCTTCGGATTCTTCGTCGCGCACTGCGGAGTCGCCACAGGCGAGGTCCTTCTGCGGCGATCTGGTGGGCCGACGCATGCCGGGCCGGGTTGAGCGAGCGCTGGTCGGCCGCCTGTGCTCGTCTGTCGGATCAGCACGTGTCCCAGTGCGCCACCCACGAACCGTTGCGGAGCACGAACGAGATCTCGTCGCCGACGCCCGGGAGGTACACCGTGGCGACGTCGCCGTCGATCTCAACCACCTCGGGGACAGGGGCTGGCGATTTCATGAGCTCGATCAGCTCGGCGAGGTCCTCGGGCGTCGCTCTGGCCATCTCCTGGTCGAACTTCGCCTTCGACTGATCCCAGCACTCTGCGCTCATGACCGGGCGAAGGCGCTCGAAGTCGAATGTCTGTAGTGCGCCCGCAAACTCGGTTGCTGCTGCAGTGACTCGGGCGATCTCTTCGGGGCCTCCGTCCATCCGTCGTGGTGGCGGTGGCGGGTACATGTCGGCCCACTCGAGTGCCGCCGCCTCCACGCCGTGGGGTGAGGTCAGGTCGATCGCAAGGACTGTTCCGGCCGAGTCGCTCATCCCGAGGATGACCCAGTCGTCGACGGCAATGAGCTTCTCGTCGAACTGCGGTTCCTCCACGGGGAAACGCCACTCGGCGCCGTCGTCGTGGCGGATCACCGCTCCATCCAGGGAGTTCTCGACGGTGTACGGCCCGACATGTACGACGGGCAAGGGGCCGGTCGGTACTGGCGAGCCGGACGGGAGGAGCGGCGGACTGTCGTCCTCGCCGGCAAGGATCCGCCCATCCTCCGTTCGGACGAGCACGTCGCGACTGTCGACCCGGAACTCTTCGATCGCCCTGTTGAGTTCCGGCGGTCCGTCCAATCCGTCGATGGTCTCCGTGGCGATGACGTCGCCGGTTCGCAGCTCCACCAAGCTGGTCTCGAACCCGTACACGAGGACCAGTCCGTTTCCCGCCGCGAGCATCTCGACAGCGTCGCCCGCCACGGTCCAGTGGTCGACCTCCTCGTGATCGCCCGTGTCGTCCGTCGGAGTCGATCGATCAGTCCGGACCTCGGAGTCGGCACGACACGCGACGGCAGCGAAGCAGACCGTCACTGCGACCATCCCTGTGATGCGGCGCGCCCAACCTGCCTTCATCGGCACTGCTCGGCTGACATCAGCCCGGCAACGCATGCGATTGCGAACGACCTTCGGCGGCAGCTGTCGAGCTGTGGTCGAGACGTCCGGCCGATGGCTCATGCGTCCTCTCGGTCCTCTCCACAGATCCACGATGCCATCGCATCCCGTCGAATCCTCTCCGATCGGCACTCACCGTCGCCGAACGGAGGCCTGTCTCCCGTTGTGTGCGACGCCATCGTCTGACTGCTCGATCGCCATCCGGCTCGGACGGAACGGCAGCCGTCGTTGGGGCTGAGGTCGTCGACCTCGAGACGAGTCATGCGATGAACCCCGATGTCCGGCCCTGCACTCCGGGAGGTTCCGTCAGCGTCGGGACAGCCACTCGGCCAGCGTGGTGGTGCCACGCTCGGCCTGGTCGCCGGCGACGAGGGTGGACTCGTCGATCGGGAGGCCGAAGTAGGTGGCCGGCTCGGTGCCGACCACGGCGAGCTTGCGTCCCTGATGGGCGAGCACGGCCCGTGCCATCTCGGAGAAGCTCATCTTCTGGGGGCCACCGACCTCGTGGA
>JAEYSR010000135.1 GCA_023434535.1 Actinomycetes bacterium | reverse complement strand
GCTGTTCGTCACGACCGTGACCCTGCCGCTCTGGCTCGTGCTGGCCGGCACCGCCGTGCTCGGGGTGCTCGTCGGCATCGGCCTCGGGACGCGACGCACCAAGCGCAAGTACATGGACGTCTGACGGCACAGTCGTGTGCCGCGGCACGCCTGAACCCGCGGTCGGACCCGTTCTGTTCTGCGGCAGAGGTCAGAACCCGCCGCTTCTGCAGAGCAGAAGCAGGCTCAGGCCGAGGGCGGCATCCAGTGGCCGGAGTTCACCGGGAGGGCCGTGCCGGTGACGCACTTGGCCAGCGGCGAGGCGAAGAACACCACCGCCCCCGCGATCTCGGAGCTGTGGGGCAGGTAGCCGAGGGCCGTCTCGGCGGCGAGCTCGTCGTAGACGGTCTCCCAGGTGGCGTCGCCGCCGCGCTCCTGGGCCTGCCACTCCAGGTAGATCTTGACGCTGTCGCCCCAGATGTAGCCCGGGTGCACCGAGTTCACCCGGATCCCGTAGCCCCCGAGCTCGCGGGCCAGGGTCTTGGACACCGCACCGAGAGCCGCCTTGGACCCGGCGTAGGCGCCGGCGCCCGCCTCCAGGTACTGCACCGACATCGTGTTGACCATGACGATGCGGGCGTCGCCCTTGTCGGCACCGGCGGCCTTGAGCTGCGGGAGCAGCGCCTGGGTGACCCGGAGCGTGCCGAGGTAGTTGACCTTCACGGGACGCATCCACTTGTCGAGGTCGGCGTTCTCGAACGGCTCGTCGAGCCCGCCGTAGAACGCCGAGTTCACGAGGATGTCGAGCTGCCCGCCGAAGGCGGCCTCGACCTCTGACGCCAGGCGGGCGCAGTCGTCGGGGTCCGCGATGTTGGCGTACACGGGGACGGCGCGTCGGCCGAGCTCCTCGATCTCGGCGGCGACCGCCGGCACGTTCTTCTCCGACCGCGCGACCAGCGCGATGTCCGCGCCCTCCCGGGCCAGGCCGAGCGCGATGTCGCGACCCATCCCCGGTCCGATCCCCGTCACGACGGCCGTCTTGCCCTCGAGCATCATCTGTTGTTGGTCCCCCTGTTGTGGCGGTCCGTCCCGCTCCGCAGCACCGACGCAGGTTCGGTCGATGTCGGGAGGTCGACGGGCGGGTTGAGCGGAATGGTCAGGAGCGGCGGGTCTGGTTCCAGGGCACGTCCCGGTCGACCGACGGCTCCCTGGGCAGACCGAGCGCCTGCTCCCCGATGTTGTTGCGATGGACCTCTTCGGTGCCGCCGCCGATCTTGGAGGCGAACTGGTTGAGGAACTGGTACTGCCAGAAGCCCCGGCCCTCGGCGTCGTCGGAGAGCATCCCCTCGGCGCCCTCGATGTCGATCGCCAGGTCGACCTTCTGGGCGAACGACCGGGTGAAGAAGTTCTTGAGCAGGGAGCCGTGCAGCATCAGCTCGTACCGGCCGGTCATGACGGCGGTCTGGGTGCGCCATCCCATCCACTTCTGGATCAGCTCGTTGGAGTACACCCGGGCGAGGCCCTGGCGGACCACCGGGTCCCGGTCCCTGCCGCGCTCCCGGGCCAGCGCCAGCACGGCGGTGAAGGGGGTCGCCTGGCCCGCTCCGGAGATCATCGACGACTCCGACCGGAGCGTCGTGCGCGTGACGGCCCACCCGTCGCCGACCTCGCCGACGACGTTCGCGGCCGGGATGCGCACGTCGGACAGGAACACCTCGTTGAAGTGCGCCACACCCTGGGCCTGGACCAGCGGCCGGATCTCGATGCCGGGGCTGCGCATGTCCACGATGAAGTAGGTCAGACCCGCGTGCTTGGGGACGTCGGGATCGGTGCGCGCCACCAGGATCCCGAAGTCCGCGTACTGGGCGTTCGACGTCCAGACCTTCTGTCCGTTGACGACCCACTCGCCGGTCGCCTCGTCCAGCACGGCGCGGGTGGCCAGCGACGAGAGGTCCGACCCCGCCCCCGGCTCCGAGAACAGCTGGCACCACCACTCGTCACCACGGAGCAGCGGCTCGATGTAGCGGCTCTGCTGCTCGGGCGTGCCGTGCTTCATGAGCGTGGGCCCGACCAGGGCCTGCGCAGCGGTGATGAAGCCGGAGGTCGCGTCGTAGCGGGCGAGCTCCTGGTTGAACACGATCTGCTCGGCCGGTGTGGCGCCCCGGCCGCCGAACGCGGTGGGCCACGTCAGGCCGGCCCAGCCGTTGTCGGCCAGGGTCCTCTGCCACTCCCGGCAGCGCCGCCGGTAGTCCTCAGCGACGGCCTCGTCGGTGGCGGCGCCGTTGCGGGACCAGTCCCGCTCGTCGCCGTGCCGGAGCTCCGCGTGGTCGTCCAGGAAGCTCCGCACCTCGGCACGGAACTGGGCGAGCGATGGGGAGTCCTCGAAGTCCACGGGCGCCGATGGTAGATCGCAGAACTGGAACACGTTCCAGTTCGGGGCGCCACGCCACCCCGCCGTCGGGATTCCCGACGTGGATCACGTCGCCCGAGGACGTGACGAACGGTCAGAATCCGCGATGGGGGCCGTCAGGGGGTACCGAGCACCTCGAGGAGCCGCAGCTCGAGCAGGCGCACGCGGTCGGCGAACTCCGCCACGGGGTCGATCGCGACGGCGATGCCGTCGAACAGGAACCGAGCCACCCAACGGCGCAGGATCACCAGGTGGCGGCCGCCGGCCCGTCGGAGCCCCGTCGCGACCGCCAACCGGTCGGGACGCTGGTCCGGTCCGGGCCCGACCGCGGTCACGTCGGAGAAGGGAGGCGGCCCGTCGGTCGGTCCGATCACGAGCGCGTCGGCGCCGTTGACCCACATCAGGCCCAGCGCCTCTCCGAGGCGGTCGAAGGTCCCCTTCAGCTCGTCGGCGTCCGCGCCCGCGGTGCCGGCGGCCATCACCACGAACTCGCCCGAGCTCTGTGCCGTGGCGGCGTCGAGCGCGCCGGCGCGCCCATCGCGGACCGCCACCGCGGTCCACGGCCACGCGAGCGCGTCGAGCCGGTCGGTGAGAGCGGGTGACGGATCGCCGAGGACGAACTCCACCCGGAACTCCGGCGGCGCCCAGTCGACCACGGCCGAGACCTGAGCGGCCGCGACGTCGTCGTCGGCGACGACGACCACCGACAGGCCGGTCGACAGCCCGTGACGATGTCGGGCGACGGAGTCGGAGGACTCCAGCACCGTCGCATCGACGATGCGATGGAGCCCGTCGCGTCCACCGTCCTTCGTCCCGATCCGTAGGTCGAGGTCTACCTCGCGCTCCTGCATGCTCCCCAGCTGTGCTCGTGTTCTCCGCCGTCGCGGGGCGCACGCCCCGTGGACCACTATCGGCACCGCTCGCCCAGTCGTGAACGAATCGGTCGAGGCTGCCTCACTCCACCGGGGACAGGCGCTCTCTCCGCCGGGAGCGGGTCCTTCCCTCCGCCGTGAGGCAACTGCAGCGGCCGTCGATAGCGTCGGGGGATGACGACGTCACACGATCCCGACCCGCGTCACGGCGGTCCGCCCGAGCCGGTCCGGGGCCGCGCCACACTGCCGCCCGACATGCTGCCCGACGGCGTGACGAGCGATCGGCGCCGGAGCGAACGTCGACCGATCGAGATCCTCCTCGTGATCGGGACGCGACCCGAGGCGATCAAGATGCTGCCGCTGGTCCTCGCGCTGCGGGACCACCCCTCGCTGCACCCGGTCGTCGTGTCGACCGGGCAGCACCGCGACCTGGTCGACCCGATCCTGGCGAGGGCCGGCATCACCCCGGACGTCGACCTCGGCTGCGGCGGCCCGGGGACGACGCTCAACGACCTCGTCACCTCCGTCGTGTCGCGCTTCGACGCCTTCTGCCGAGAGCGGTACGGCGACCCGACCGACGACGTCGCCGACCTGCGTCGGGTGGTCGACGACGGCTACCCCGGCGCCGTCCTCGTCCACGGCGACACGAGCTCGGCGATGGCAGCGGCGCTGGCGTCGTTCGACCTGCGCCTGCCGGTGATCCACGTCGAGGCCGGCCTGCGGACCTACGACTCGCTCACGCCGTTCCCCGAGGAGATGAACCGACAGGTCATCGGCCGGATCGCGTGCTTCCACCTGGCCCCGACGCCGCTGAACGGCGAGCACCTGGTGCGGGAGGGCGTCCCCTACGACCGCGTGTACGTCTGCGGCAACACCGGCATCGACGCCATGCGGTGGGCGGCGGAGCAGCGCCAGCAGCCGACGGACCCGGCAGTGGCCGCCGTCGCCGCCGGGTCCGATCCGCTCATGGTGGTCACGGCGCATCGCAGGGAGCACTGGGACGGCGGCATCGGTCGCATCGCGTCGGCGATCGCCACGCTGGCGGAGCGCCGGCCCGAGACGCGGTTCGTCGTGCCGATGCACCCGAACCCGATCGTCCGCCACCAGATCGTGCCGCACCTCGGCGACCGACCGAACGTCGTGCTGACCGAGCCGATGCCCTACATCGAGTTCGCCCACCTGCTGGCCCGCGCCGACCTGGTCGTGACCGACTCCGGCGGGATCCAGGAGGAGGCCCCGGTCGTGGGCACGCCGGTGCTGGTGGCACGGGAGGAGACGGAGCGGTCCGAGGGCGTCGAGGCCGGCACGCTGCGACTGGTCGGCACCGATCCCGACCGGATCGTCACCTGGAGCGAGAAGCTCCTCGACGACACCCCGCAGCGCCGGGAGATGCTGGCGGCCGTCAACCCGTACGGCGATGGACGCACCGCTCCCCGCATCGCCGAGGCGCTGTGCTACCTGGCCGGCGACGATCGCGCCGTCCCCGAGCACTTCGGGCCCGGGTTCGATCGTCGTGCCGTCATGAGGGCCGCGGGCTACCACTCGCTGCGCCACGCGGCCGAGAGCGGTGCGGCCACCCCGGTCGTGGTCCCGGATCGCAGCGACGTGAACGGCCACTGGGTCGGCGTGTAGGGAGACCGGACGGATGCGACCCGGCCCGTTCCCGGCGCTGCTCGGCCTGTACGACGGAACGCCGCCGTGGGCGCAGGCGGTCCTGCTGACCGCGCTCGTGGTCATCGTCGGTTGCAACGCGTGGGTGGTGATCCTGTTCGTGCGGTCCCGCATCGCCCTCCACGAACAGCCGGACCCGTACGACGCCTGCCCCGACGACCTGCTCTGGGTGGCGATCGTCCCGGCTCTCGACGAGGAGGTCACGATCGTGGACTCCGTGGGTCGGCTGATGGAGCTCGACGCCCCCAACCGGGTCGTGCTCGTCGTCGACGACGGGTCGACCGATCGCACACCGGAGCTGCTCGCCGAGCTGGGCCGCTCCACCGTCGGCGGCAGCCTGTCGGTGCTGCGGCGCGACCCGCCGGACGCCCGAAGGGGCAAGGCCGCCGCGCTGAACGCGGCATGGCACCACATCCACGACGTCGTGCTGCGGACCGGGCCCTACGCCGGATGGGATCCCGATCGGGTGATCGTGACGATCGTCGACGCCGACGGTCGGTTGGATGCGGACTCGCCCCGGCACGTCGCGGCGCACTTCGCCGACCCACGCGTCGGCGGGGTGCAGTCCCTGGTGCGGATCTACAACCGGCACCACGTGCTGACCTGGTGCCAGGACGTCGAGTTCGGCATCTACGGCGAGCTGTACCAGCTGGGTCGCACGCGATGGGGCACGGCGGGCATGGGCGGCAACGGCCAGTTCAACCGGCTGTCCGCGCTCGACTCCGTCGCCACCGACGCCCGCGGACCGTGGCGCGACAAGCTCACCGAGGACCAGGACATCGGGTTGCGTCTGATCGAAGCGGGCTGGCTCGGTCGCCAGGAGGTCCGCACCAGCGTCCACCAGCAGGGTCTCCCCGGGCTCCGCAAGCTGTACCGGCAGCGCACCAGGTGGTCCCAGGGCAACCTCCAGGCCATGCGCCAGCTCCCCCGCGTCGCCCGGGCGCCGGTGCCGCTGGGAGCCCGGGCCGACCTCGTCGCCTACCTGCTCAACCCCGTCTGGCAGGCGATCGTCGGCCTGTCGCTGGTGACCGGGGCGTGGCTGTTCGCGTTCGACGACGTCCCGTTCTGGACGAGCGCGATGCCGTGGTGGTTGCTGCTCCTCACCTACTCGCTCGGCTTCACCGGGGCGGTCCTCGGCACCGTCGCCCGCTTGGCCAGGCGCACGCCGTGGGCGTGGCTGGTCGGCCTCCTGATCGCCCAGCCGTACGCGCTGTACTCGTGGCTGCTGTTCCCCGTCCTGGTGCGCGCCACCCTCCGGCTCGCTCTCCGGCGCGACTCGTGGGCCAAGACCGCCCGTGAGCCGGTCGCCGCACCGCACGTCGGTGGGGCGACGACCGGGGACGAGGCGCTCAGTCGAGGCGGGCGCTGAGCACCCCGGCGTCCTGCAGGTCCGACTCCGCCATCCGGTCGATCAGGTGGCCCTCGGTGTGCATGGCGTCCTCGTCGGCATCGGGAGCGACCCAGGTGCCGCGATCCGGGTACTGGAAGTAGACGATCGAGAAGCGGTCGCCCGACGGCCGGCCCGGCACGTGGTCCGGGTTCACGACGCGGTGGTCGTTGGCCGGGATGCGCCCCCGGGTCCAGCGGTGCAGCAGGTCGCCGACCTGCAGCAGGATCGCACCGGGCGGGAACCGAACCGGCACCCACGTCCCTCCCGGGCCGATCCGGGCCTCCAGCCCGCCGGGGCTGTCGTCGGCCCACAGCAGCGTGAAGCCCCCGATGTCGGTGTGCGGACGCTGGCGCACGCGACCCGGCTCGGGCTCGTCGTCCTGCGGCAGGTAGTGGTTGCAGACCATGTTGGCGTGCTGGTCGGTGGTCCACGCCGGGATGTCCTCCGCCGGCAGTTCGAGGGCGTCGGCGATGAGGTGCGTCAGCCGCGTGGCGACGCCGTGGTGATGGGCGTAGAGGTCGAGCCACGCGGACCGGAACCCCGCCGGCCGCTCGGGCCACTGGTCGAAGGTGTCCCCCCACTCGTCGAGGTCCACGGACGCACCCGAGGCGTCGAGCTGGCCACCGGGGTGCAGGTTGATCTCGAAGCGCTCGAGCAGCATGGCCTGCGGCCCGCCCTCGAAGGTCGGCTGGTAGCCCTGCCACGGCAGCTCACCACGCCAGCGGACCAGGTCCTTCTCGGCCCTGGGCAGGTCGAAGAACTCCCTCGAGGTCTCGAGGACCCGGGAGATCCTCTCCTCGGCGTCGTGGCCGACGAGGAAGACGCACGAGTTGGCGACGAGGGCGTCGACGAGCTCGGTTCCCGTCGTCGTGCCGAGGTCGATGACCGGGACGACGGGAACCACGGGTTCGGACAGAACTGCGGACATGGGGGCACCTCCGGTGAGGGTGGTGGGCCGCCGTGTCCGACGCTGGCCGGTAGTTACCCGATGGACGCCTGAAGCCTAGACCCGCCCCGACCACTCCGGGTCGGCCCCGGTACCGTTGGCCCCATGGGAGAGGGATGGGTGCCACCGGGTCAGGACGCGCCCGGCGAGGGAACGCCCGACGGTCCTGACCGGCCGCCGCCGTTCACCGCCGTACCGCCGGGATCGCGCGGCCTCCCTCCACGGGTCGACGGCGAGCCGGTCGTCGAGTCCGCTCCGTCGTTCCACGATCCGCCGTACTCGGGTCCGTCGCACCCCGTGCCGACATGGGTCCCGCCGGTGCGGATGACCCTCTCGCCCCACAGGGGCCGGCGCGAGCGCCGGATCTGGATCGCCGTGGTCGTGGTGCTCGCCGTCGGGCTCGCTCTCTGGATCGGGTCGCTCGTCATCGGCCCGCTCCTCGGTCAGGCGTTCGGGGAACCGGGCGACGGGCAGCCGATGGCGCCGTTCGGGGCCACGACGACGCTGCCGCCGTTGGACCCCGAGGACGCCGCCCTCTACGACGAGGTGCGCTGCCGGTTCAGCGGCAGCTCGACGGTCGAACCCGGGGTCCGGATCACGGACGGCGACCCGACCCCGCAACGGATGGAGCTGCTGCCCGACGCCACCTTCGACTGCGTGTCGCCCGAGGGCCGGGCCACCGGGGCGATCCGGTTGACGACCGACATGCCCTCGATGAACGCCTTCAGCGGCGAGGGCACGGCGACCGGCGTCATCGACTGGAGCACGGTCGGCCCGGGCATCCCGGACGAGCTCGGCCGCACGTCGAGCCTGACCGCGGAGGTGGAGCTCGCCTACCCGAACGTCATCCTGCTGCTCACGATCCAGGACGGTCCGTACGCGGGCTTCAAGGGCAGCGTCGTCCTGGGGAAGTGGACCTTCCGGACCGACGCGCAGGGGCGCATCGTGCAGGTCGACTTCGAGCCGACCGACGTGGTGATGTCCGACGGTTGACCCGCCACGACCCGCCCGACGCCCGGAGACCGCGATTCCGCGGAGATGATCCGACCGTTCCGGTGCTGACTTCTCGTCAGAAACGGGGTCGAGCGGGCTCCGGTGCGCTCAGAGGCGCTCGATGATCGTCACGTTGGCCTGCCCGCCGCCCTCGCACATGGTCTGGAGGCCGTAGCGGCCGCCGGTCCGCTCCAGCTCGTTGAGCATGGTGGTCATGAGGCGGACGCCGGTGGCGCCGAGAGGGTGGCCGAGTGCGATGGCGCCGCCGTTGACGTTGACCTTCGACAGGTCCGCGTCGAGCTCCTTGGCCCAGGCCAGGACGACCGAGGCGAACGCCTCGTTGATCTCGACGAGGTCGATGTCGTCGAGGGTCATGCCCGCCTTCTCGAGCGCCCGCTTGGTCGCCGGGATCGGAGCGGAGAGCATGTAGAGCGGGTCGTCGGCCAGGACCGACAGGTGGTGCACCCGAGCCCGCGGCGTCAGGCCGTGGTCCTTGACCGCCTGCTCCGAGGCCACGAGCATCGCAGCGGACGCGTCGGAGATCTGCGACGCCACGGCAGCGGTGATGCGGCCGCCCTCACGGAGCGTCTTCAGCGAGGCGATCTTCTCGGGGTTCGGCTCCCGGGGTCCCTCGTCGAAGGTCAGGCCGTTCAGCTCGACGATCTCGTTGTCGAAGCGACCCTCCGCACGAGCGGTGATCGCCCGGCGGTGGGACTCCATGGCGAACTCCTCCATGTCCTCCCGGGAGATCCCCCACTTCTCGGCGATCATGTCGGCGCCACGGAACTGGCTGACCTCCTGGTCGCCGTAGCGCTCGACCCACCCGGTCGAACCGGAGAACGGGTCGGTGTCGCCGAACTGCTCGGCGACGAGCATGGCGGCGCTGATCGGGATGCGCGACATGTTCTGCAGGCCCGCGGCGATCACCAGGTCCTGGGTCCCCGACATCACGCCCTGCGCCGCGAAGTGCACGGCCTGCTGCGAGGATCCGCACTGCCGGTCGATCGTGGTGCCCGGCACGTGCTCGGGGAGGCCGGCGGCCAGCCAGGCCGTCCGCCCGACGTCGCCGGCCTGCGAGCCGATCGTGTCGAGGCAGCCCATGACGACGTCGTCCACGGCACCGGCGTCGATGCCGGTGCGCTTCACCAGCTCCTTCAGCGTGTGGGCGCCCAGGTCGGCGGGGTGGATCTGCGACAGGGATCCGCCGCGCTTGCCGACGGGGGTGCGGACGGTGTCGATGATGTAGGCCTCGGCCATGACGGCTGCTCCTGGTGCGTTCTCGCGGACGAGCACAAGGTACGGCGCAAGTCGGTCGACGCGCCCATCCGGGTGGCAGACTCCCTCCATGAAGAGGACGTGGCGCGCCGAGGACTTCGATCTGCTGTCGCCGTCGGTGGCCAAGCGATGGGCCAACTTCCTGTCGGAGTCCGGCGAGCAGCAGTGGTTCCCCAACCTCCTCGGCATCCAGGTCGAGGAGCTCCGCCGCGACTACGCCCGGCTCCGGATGCCGTGGCGCAGCGACCTGAACCAGGCCCAGGGCCTGATGCACGGCGGCGCGATCGCCACGCTGATCGACACGGCCGTCGTCCCGGCCATCGGCACCCACTACACCGACGCCCGCCCGTTCTCCACGATCGAGATGTCGGTCCGCTACATCCAGCCCGTCCGCCAGGAGGACCTGGTCGCCGAGGGCTGGGTCACCCGCCGCGGGAAGCGGGTCGTGTTCTGCGAGGTCGAGGTGCGCACCGCCTCGGGCGTCACGGTCGCCACCGGCGACCTCATCTACGTGGTGGGCTCTCCTCCCCCTGCCGAGTGAACGGCGGGTGACGTGACGGTTGCCACCACCTGAACTCGTCTGCGACCATCTCCCTGGCGAACGGGGGCCGAGATGAGCGCAGTGCGTCGGGGACGATGGGTCCTCCTGGTGGCGGTGATCGGTGCGATGGCGGCGGCGTGCACGTCGCCGCCCACCGACCCGGGTCCGACGGACCCGGAACCCACGGTGCCGGCGGGCGACGACGCCATCGGGCTGAACCAGCTGCAGTACCTCGGCACCCACAACTCGTACAAGACCGTGCCGTCGGCCGGTCTGCTGCTCGCACTCGGGCTGGGGTCGGCGGCCGTGCCCGACCTGGCGGGCGCCGGGCTCGACCCCGCGCAGCTCAACTACGGCCACCGGCCGCTGACCCAGCAGCTCGACAGCGGCATCCGCAGCTTCGAGCTCGACATCTTCGCGGATCCGACCGGCGGCCGGTTCGGCGCACCCCTGGCGGCGCAGCTGCTCGGACAGCCGTACCCGGCAGGTGTCGACCAGCCGGGCTTCAAGGTGCTGCACATCCAGGAGATCGACTACCTGTCGACGTGCCCCACGCTCGTGGGCTGCCTGCAGGAGATGCGGGCGTGGTCCGACGCCCACCCGGGCCACCTGCCGATCACGATCAACCTCGAGCTCAAGTCGGACGCCCTCCCGGCGCCCTTCGATGTCACGCCGATCCAGCCGTTCGACGCCGCTCAGCTCGACGCGCTGGACTCCGACGTCCGCAGCGTCCTGGGGTCGCGTCTGATCACGCCCGACGACGTCCGCGGCACCGCCGTCGACCTGCGCACGGCCGTGACCACCGAGGGCTCCGGCGGCGGCTGGCCGACGGTGGCCGACAGCCGCGGCCGCTTCCTCCTGTTCCTCGACAACGGCGGGGACGTCGTCCAGCGCTACCTCGACGGCCACCCGTCGTTGGCGGGCCGGGCCCTGTTCACCAGCGACGGGTTCGATCGGGCCGACGCCGCGGTGCTCAAGGTCAACGATCCCGGCGACGGCAGCGAGATCGCCGACCTCGTGTCCGAGGGCTATCTCGTGCGGACGCGTGCGGATGCGGACGTGGTGAGCCCGGGCGTCGACCGCGCCGCGGCGCTGTCCTCGGGGGCGCAGATGGTCCACACCGACTTCCCGGCCGGCGAGCCGCAGTTCGGATCGGGCTACGTCGTGTCGTTCCCGACCCGGGTCCAGGCGCGCTGCAACCCGGTCAACACCACGCCGGCCACGTGCACCGCAGCCGCGGCGGTCGAGCCGGCCGCCTGAGCCACCGGCCTCAGACCACGGGGGTCACACCTCGGCGTCGGGGCAGACGTCGAGGAGGTGGCAGTCTCGACACCAGCGTCCCGGGACGGTCGGCGCCGAGTCGCGGTCGACGCGCCACCGCACGAGCTGGACGACGGCGTCGACCGACGTCTCCAGCAGGCGGCCCGTGACCGGCACGGCGGTGCTCGACGCGGTCGACGCCGAGCCGACCCGGATCCGGTCCGGCACCTGTCGCCGGAACAGGCCGTCGACGAGGGCGTTGAAGCCCGCGACCAGCTCCAGCGCGGGGTCCGACGGCGCCCGGCCCAACAGCACCACGAGGACCTCCGGTCGGGCGCCCGCGGTGGCCGCGTCCCACGACGTGCGCAGCCGGACGGTCCGTCCGGGCACGTCGTAGCTGTGACGCCGGGTCGACCACTGCAGCTGTCGGCCACCCACCGCCGCCAACGCGCCGGTTGCCCACGTGGTCGTCGCAGCCCGGACCGCGGCCCGACCGGCTCGGTCCAGCTCCTGGTCGTACCACTCGGCGAACCAGGCGGACTCCCGATCGGCGTCGCCCAGCGCCTCGGCGACGCGGTCGGTGGCCACGGCCACCGGCTCGCCGTCGCGCCGCTCGCGGAGCACGAGCCGGCCGAAGGCCCCGGCGACGGTCACGGCGGACGGGACGAAGTCGTCGAACGGCACCGACCACCTGGAGGGGCAGACCGTCGAGAGGTCGTGGGCCGAGACGTCGACCCAACCGGCGCCGTCGCGGGGCCGGGACTGCTCCCGGCGCAGGCGGTCGCCGAGCAGCTCGTCGAGCCGGTCCGACAGGCGGGCTCCGGCCGCCGAGGCGAGCGCGGCGCGGTCGGCCGTCACAGGTCTCCGTCCCCGGTCGTCCCGTCGCCCCGGGGCGCGGCGCTGGGGCAGACGTCGGCGTCGGCGCACCACGAGCACGCCGGACCAGGACGCTCCCTGGGCGGCCGCCCGACCTGCAGCTCCGCCCAGGCGCCGATGGCATCGCCCAGCCGCCGGGCGGCGGAGTGCAGCACGTCCGCGGTCACGTCCATCTCGGCGAGCGCCCCGCCGGGGTACCAGCGCGCCACCGCCGCGGGCGCGACGCGGTCGCGCAGGGCCACGAGGAGCGCGTAGTGGGTGGCCTCGGCCAGGTGGGAGTGCCGTGAGCTGCCGAGCTTGACCTCCACCACCACTCCGGGACGACCGCTGAGAGGGCCGCCGAGCTCCACGTCGGTGCGGCCCTCGCAGCGGACCGCACCACCGGCCAGGTGCACCGCCGCCGAGGCCTGGGTCCGGGGCCACCAGGCCGGATCGAGCCCGGCCCAGGCCCTGGCGGACGACGCGAGCGGGTCGAGCCGGAGGCGCTCCCCCGCGGCGATCACCTGGTCGCGGACGTCGAGCTCGCCGCGCGCCGACAGCCACGAGAGGAGGTCCTCGAACGGATCCGCGACCGGCCCCTCGACGATCTCGTGCTCCACGAAGACGTCGAGCGCCCGGCCCGCCAGGAGTCGCAGAGGGAGGTCGTCCGAGGCGTCGACGGGCTCCGGGCGTGATGACGCGACGGCATGGCGTTCGCAGTCGGCCAGCGCGATCACCCTCGCCTTGGGAAGGCGGAGCGGAAGGTTCGTCGTTGAGCCGTCGTCGGCGACGTGGCCGTCGACCAGCTCCGCCGCCCTGGCCGCGGCCGACTCCAGGTCCGACCGGACGAGGGCGAGATCGTCCTCGTCCACCGTGGACGACGTCGGACCGCCTCCACCGCCGGGGCCCGGCACCGCCGCCAGCAGCGAGTCGAGCCGCACCGCCACCTCGCCCACGTGGCGGGAGCGACCGCGCGCGGTCGCCGACCTCTCCGAGACGTGGTCGTCAGCCGGCACACGCGCAGCTTTGCAGGCGCGACCGACGTCGCCGGATCTACCGTTCCGGCCCGTGACCGACTCCGATGCGATCGTCCCGTTCACCATCGACGTCCCCGAGGCCCAGATCGACGACCTCGTGGCGCGGGTCCGCGGTGCCCGGTGGCCCGACCAGGAGACGGTCGCCGACACCGACGAGCCGTGGAGCCAGGGGATGCCGCTGCGGTTCGCCCAGCAGCTCGCCCTGCACTGGTCGTCCGGTTACGACATGCGCCGGGTCCAGGACCGCCTGAACGCCCACCCGCAGTTCCGCACCGTGGTCGACGACCTGGCGATCCACTTCCTCCACGTCCGCTCACCCCAGGACGATGCGCTGCCGATCGTGCTCAGCCACGGGTGGCCCGGCTCGGTCGTGGAGTTCCTGAAGGTCATCGGGCCGCTCACCGACCCGGTCGCCCACGGCGGGGACGCCGCCGACGCGTTCCACGTGGTGATCCCGTCCCTGCCCGGCTACGGGTGGTCGGACAAGCCCGACCGCACGGGGTGGGGCGTGCCGCGGATCGCCGCAGCCTGGGAGCAGCTGATGCTGAGGCTCGGCTACGACCGCTTCGGCGCCCAGGGCGGCGACTGGGGGTCGATGATCACGATGGCGATCGGGGTGCACCACACGACCCACCTCGCGGGCATCCACGTGAACATGCCGCTCGTCATCCCCACGACGCCGCCCGAGGAGATGACGCCGACCGAGGCCGCGGCGGTCGCCGGCCTGGACCACTACATGAACTCCGACAGCGGCTACTCCACGCAGCAGTCGACCCGACCCCAGACGCTGGGCTACGCGCTCGCCGACTCACCCGTCGGGCAGATGGCGTGGATCGTGGAGAAGTTCTGGTCCTGGACCGACTGCGACGGCGACCCCCTCAACGCCCTGACGGCCGACGAGCTGCTCGACAACGTGATGGCGTACTGGCTCACCGACTCCGCCGCGTCGTCGGCCCGCCTGTACTGGGAGTCGTTCAAGAGCATCGACTTCTCCCCGATCGAGGTGCCGAGCGCCATCTCGGTGTTCCCGAAGGAGATCTTCCGGACCTCGCGCCGCTGGGCCGAGTCCAGGTTCACCGATCTCCGCCACTTCGACGAGCTCGACCGGGGCGGGCACTTCGCCGCGTTCGAGCAGCCGGAGCTCTTCGTCGACGAGGTCCGGGCCGCGTTCCGCTCGATGCGGTGAGCCCTGCGGTCCGGGCCGTGCTCACCAGGCCGTGCGCTCCGGGCCGTGGGCACCGGCGAGCGGAACGCACGGCGACGGCGGGGTGAACACTGGTGAACCCCACTCAACTTTCCATGGTCTGAGGACCCGCTCAGTGGTACCGTGAGCGGCGTCACCATGGCTGGTGGCGGTGCGTGGGGCGACGGGAGAGGTTTCCCCACCGGGACAACACTGGGCACTCCCCGGGAGGGACATTCATGAACACTCGTCGCACGCGCTTCGCGCTCGTCGGGCTGGTGGCGGCCTTCGCCGCCATCGCCGCGGCCTGCGCCCCCAGCCCCGGCATCGGAGCACCGCCGTCGCCGATCAACTGGTCGTTCAAGGGCACCGGCATCACCATCAACGACGCCCAGGACGAGGTCCGGGTGTTCGGAGCGTGCGTCGCCATCCCCAACTGCGACGACGAGCCGTACATCCTCCAGGTGGCGTTCCGCGTCCGCATCGGCGAGCCCGGCTCCGCCCAGGCCTGGGTCACGACCGGCTCCACGCTCCCCTCGATCTCCGAGGGCTCCAGCGCGACGCTCACCGGCGGCCAGCAGGCCAAGGTGGACTTCAACGGCATCCAGCCCCTCGACGTGCTCGACGCGCTGAACCCGTCCAACAAGATGGACATCGTCGGCACCTACACCTGGGCCGTCGAGGAGGACACGATCAACTCGCTGTCCGGAGGCGCCAACTCCGTCGCCAACATCTTCAAGTCGGCCCTCAACTCGACGCTGGCGGCCGGCACCCTGCCGACCGGTGACGCCAACGCCCTCGTCGGCATGATCTTCGACGCCCTGTTCGACAACATCGGGACGCCGTTCAACCTGATCCTGTCCAACATCCCGTGCCTGGGCCTGTGCGACGACGTCCTCGGCGGTGCCGTGTACGTCGGCATCGGCGCCACCGGAACGCTGGCCGGCATCATCGACGGCGTCCTCGGCTCCACCACCATCCCGGCGATCTCCATCCCCCTCGTCGACGTCCCGCCGGACGTCCAGGGCGGCGGTCTCTACACGATGGGCGGCACCAAGAACTTCACCCAGACGTTCTCCGGCGCCGACGGGACCCACACCTACACCTTCCAGTCGGGCCCGGCCTGACCTGAACCCCCCTCCCGTTCCGGGGTCGGCGACGACCCCGGAACGACGAACGGCCCCGGGCGATCCGCCCGGGGCCGTTCCGCGTCCTGGGTGCCGAGGGCTCAGGTGCCGGGCTTCATGTCCGCCGTGCCGACGCGCTTCTGGATGGCGGCGCTCAGTCCCGGCGCGACGGTGGCCAGGGTGGCTCCGAGCCGGAGCTCGATCGGCGACACGAAGACCTCGGCGACGTCCGACTCGATGGCCTTGACCACCCCGGCGGCGACGTCCTGCGGCGACTTCGTGCGGACGCCGGGCGGCAGCTCGATGTCGCCCTCGGCGAACATGCCCGCGTCGCGGATGAAGCCGGGCGACACCAGCGACACCCCGATGCCGGTCCCGTCCAGGTCCTGTCGCAGGGCGTGGGCGAACCCTCGAAGACCGAACTTGGTGGCGTTGTACATGCGGGTGTTCGGGGTGGCCGCCAGTCCCGACAGCGAGCCGACCATGACGATCTGGGCCGGGCGGCGCTCCTCGAGCTTCCGCTGCGCGAACGCGGCGGCCATCTGGATCGGAGCGCGCAGGTTCACCTCCAGCATCAGGTCGATGTGGTCCGCCGACTCCTCCTCGATCGCGGTGTCGGCACCGACCCCGGCGTTGAGCACCAGGATGTCGACCCCGGCTGCGTCGTCGATCAGCCGGTCGACGTCGACCCGATCGGCCAGGTCCGCGAGCACCACCTCGCCGCCGGTCTCTGCGGCGAGGACCTCCAGGAGCTCCTGACGACGGGCGGTGAGAACCAGGTCGGCGCCGCGCCGGGCGAGCTCCCGAGCGATCGCTCCCCCCAGGCCGCCGCTGGCGCCGGTGATCATGGCTCGTGCTCCACGGATCTGCATGGGTGAACGGTAGCGGCCCCGCACTCGCCACCCGGGGCCTCGGACGTGAGGCGACGAGGGTCAGCCCGGCGGCCCGGCGGCGGCCTCCAACGCCTCGATCCGCGTCCTGAGCGCCTGGAGCTCGACCGACGTCGACGCGACCGTCGCCCGCAGGTCGGCGTCGAGCCGTGCGACGGTGTCCTGCGCCGCCCGGAGGTCGGACCTGAGGCTGGCCTCCAGGGCCGAGAGGTCGGAGCTCGTCGAGCGCTCGAGCTCGTCGATCGTGGCGCTCAGTCGGCTCTCCGCCTGGGTCAGGTCCTGCTGGGAGGAGCTCTCGAGCCGGTCGAAGTCCTCCGACAGGGATCTGGTCGACCGGTCGACGTTCTTGGTCAGCGTGCGGTCGAGGGCGTCCACGTCGCCGCTGACCGACGACTCGAGCGAGTCGAGGTCCTCGGCCACGACGGAGTTGGCGCCGCGGACGGAGTCGCCGAAGTAGTCCTGCGCCCGGGGGAGCACGACGACCCCGCCGACCGACAGCAGCACAGAGGTGAGCCCGAGCACCATGGCGACCACCACCACCGGCGGCGTCCGCCGCCCGCTCAGGTGGGCGCGACGTCGGGCGCCCATGGCACAGGCGAGGGCCGCCAGTCCGAACGGGAGGGCGAGGAAGAACCACACCAGGGCGACGCCGAAGACGACGGCCAGGACGGCGAGCGTCAGTGCCGTCACGCCCAGGGCGTCCACGGGGGCGACCGGCACCGTCTCCGCGTCCGACCGCGTGGGGACCGGGGGTCCGGACGACGCCGGATCCCGGCGCGGGGGTGCCTGCAGGTCGTGCTGCACCTGTCCCCGATCGGCACGAGGCGGCCGGGGTTGAAGGTCACCACCGGATCGGGCGTGGCCAGCACCCGAGCGGGGCACCGGTGGAACGGCGGAACGGCGTCGTTACCCTCGACCACATGAGCAACTCAACGGACAGCGCCATCACGAGCACCGCCCGTGACGTGGCGATCAGCAACCTCCGCCGGAAGAAGGCGTTCCAGTCCCAGGTGGTCTCCTACCTGATCCTCAACGCCTTCATGTGGGGCATCTGGTTCTTCACCAAGGGCGACAGCGCCGACGGCTACTGGCCGGCGTGGGTCACCCTCGCCACCAGCATCGGGCTCGCCGTCTCGTGGTGGCACGCGTACGGCGAGAAGCCCATCACCGAGTCCGAGATCCAGCAGGAGATGGCGCGCACCAAGGACGCCGTCGCCGTCGGCGACTGAGCGCTCAGCTGCCGAGCTGCTCGGCGAGGTACTGCTGGATCCCGACCTGGCTGATCGCCTCGAGCTGGGTCTCCAGCCAGTCGATGTGCTCCTCCTCGGAGACCAGGATCTCCTCCAGGAGGTGGCGCGTCCCGTTGTCGCTCGCCGCCACGGCAGCCTCGATGCCGCGGTTGAGTCGCTCGCGGGCGACGTACTCGAGGTCGAGGTCGTTGCGGAACTGCTCTTCCACCGTCTCGCCCACGCGCAGGGCGTTGAGCCGCTGGAGGTTGGGGACGCCGTCGAAGAACAGCACCCTGTCGATCAGGGCCTCCGCGTGCTTCATCTCGTCGATGGACTCGTCGCGGATGTGGTCGGCCAGCTTCGCGAAGCCCCAGTTCCCGCACATCTTGGCGTGGACGAAGTACTGGTTGATGGCCGTGAGCTCGGCGGTGAGCACGTCGTTCAACAGCTCGACGATCTCGGGATTGCCCTGCACGGTGACCTCCTCGGCCGGTTGCCCGGCACTCTAGTGCCGCGTCGCGAGGGGTCAGGCGGTCACGCCGCGCTGGCGTCGAGAGCCCCTTCGATGGCCAGGAGCATCTCGATGGTGCTGACGCAGGACCCGCAGTTCCCGCCCGCCTGGCAGCTCTCCATGACGTCGTCGACCGAGCAGGCACCGTCGCGGATCACGTCGGTGATCTCCGCATCTCGGAGCCCGTGGCAGGAGCAAGCGATCGCCATAGCGGTGTTCAGAATACCTAACACAGCGAGGATGGCAACCCCGGATCCTGGGATGTCACCTACCCGACGACGTCAGGCGGCGCTGTGGCGGTCGTCGCGCTCGTCGACCGTCACGGACCGGTCGACGCCGCGGGCGGTGACGACGGGCCGCGGACCCGGTGCGGCGACCAGCACCTGCGTGCGGTCGTCCGGCAGGAACCACGCCGGCCACGTGTCTCCCGGTCGGGGAACGGCGTCGAGCGGCACCACCAGCTCACGCTCCAGCGGGAACGGCGTGGACCCGTCGGCCGGGCACACCAGGAACTCGAACTCGCACTGGACGTTCAGGTGGTTGCGGACGCGATCGGTGCAGCGGACGGAGATCACCGTGGCGAGGGCACGGGCACCCGTGTCGCGCAGCTCCCGATCCGCGAGCCGCCGGCCGCCGGTCGTCCGGAGCTGGCGGGCGACGAACGCGACCACTCCGACGCAGATGCCGAGCACGATCGTCGACACGACACCCAGAGCGATCCCGATCCCAGCCATGGCGAGAGTCTGGCCCCGCGTGCCGGGCCACGGGTCCGTAACCCGTACGCAACTGCCCCCGTCGCACGGAACTCCCCTGCCCACGGCATGATGGTGGGGAACGACACCGGAGGAACCATGTCCGAGGACAAGCACCACCTGCAGGAGACCCACGACGGCAAGCCGAACGTGGACCCCCAGCCGCTCGGCAAGCCCGAGTCGCTGAAGGAGGTGCTGCACGACGTGGTCGAGGGTGCGACCGAGTTCCTCGAGGGCAAGCCGCCGCAGGGATCCAAGGACGCCGGCCACGTCGAAGGCGCCAACGAGGAGTGACCTCCGGCGGGTGTCAGCCGGCCCGTTCGCCGGTCTGGACCCGCCAGAGAGCGGCATAGAGCCCGCCCTGCGCCAGGAGCTCGTCGTGGGTGCCGGCCTCGACGATCGAGCCGGCCTCCATCACGTGGATCCGGTGTGCGCCGCGGATGGTCGAGAGCCGGTGTGCGATCACGATCGTGGTCCTGTCCACCGACACCCGGGCGAGGGACTCCTGGATCGCCGCCTCGGTCTCGTTGTCGATCGCTGAGGTCGCCTCGTCCAGCAGGAGCACCGAGGGGTCCCGGAGGATGGCCCGGGCGATCGTCACGCGCTGACGCTGCCCGCCCGACAGCTTCTGGCCCCGCTCCCCCACCACGCTGTCGTAGCCGTCGGGCATGGCCCTGATGAACGCGTCGGCCTCCGCCAACCGGGCGGCGCGGACGATCTGGTCCCGGGTCGCGTCGGGTCGGCCGTAGGCGATGTTCTCCGCCACCGTGCCGTGGAAGAGGAACACGTCCTGGGGGACGAAGCCGGTGGCGCCGCGCAGCGATGCGAACGTGAGCTCGTCGGTCCGGACGCCGTCGAGCGTGATCGCCCCGGACTCGGGCTCGTAGAGCCGCAGCAGGAGCTTGAGGACCGTCGACTTGCCCGATCCGGTGGAGCCGACGATGGCGTGGGTCTCCCCCGCCGGGACCCGCAACGAGAAGTCCCGCAGGACCAGGCGGTCCCGGGCGGGACCCGACCCAGGTCCACCGGTCGCGGCGCCGAAGTCCGAGCTGCCCGCAGACCGGTCCGGCGGCAGCCGGTGGTAGCTGAAGTCGACGTCGCGGAACTCGACGTCGCCACGCACCGGCTCGGGCAGGTCCACGGCGCCGGGCTGGATCCGCGGCTCGAGGTCGAGGAGGCCGAAGATCCGGCGACTGCTGGCCATCGCCCGCTGGTACAGGTCGAGGATCTGGCCGAGCTCGGTGAGGGGCCACAGCAGACGCTGGGTCATGAACACCAGGACCGAGTACATGCCGACCGCGAGAGTGCCGTCGAGGGCGGCCCGTCCGCCCAGCACGAGCGTGAGGACGAAGCCGACGAGGATGGCGATGCGGATCAGGGGGATGAACGCACTCGACAGCCGGATGGCGTCGGAGTTCACCTGCCGGTACCTCTGGCTCTCGACGTCCAGCCGCGCGACCTCGCGGTCCTCACCGCTGAAGGCCTTGACGGTGGCCACTCCCCCCAGGCTGTTGCTCAACGTGTCGCCGATCTCCGACGCCGAGGCGCGCACCGCGTCGTAGCGGGGCTGCAGGCGCCGTTGGTACAGGAGCGAGCCGACGACGATGACCGGGATCGGCAGGAACGCCACGACCGTCAGCTGGGGCGAGATGACGGCGAACACCAACCCCACGAGGACCACGTTGGCGATCGACTGGATGATGTCGTCCGCCCCGGTGTCCAGGAACCGCTCGAGCTGGTTCACGTCGTCGTTGAGGATCGTCATCATCCCGCCCGACGTGGCGTCCTCGAAGTAGGCCATCTCCAGGGACTGGACGTGGCGGTAGACCTCCATCCGGGTGTCGTGCTCGACGGACTGGGCGAGGTTGCGCCAGGTGATGTGCGCCACGTAGTCGGAACCTGACTCGGCCAGCCAGACGACCACCGTGACCGCCGCCAGGATCAGGAGCTGGGTGAAGCGGTCCTCGACGCCGGTGATCTGGTTGAGCAGCGAGTCGCCCTCGTTGACGACGACGTCGACCGCGACGCCGATGAGCAGCTCGGGGAGCACGTCGAACACCTTGTTGACCACCGACATGACGGTGGCGAACACGACCTTGGGCCGCTGGCGCGACGCGTGGCGCCACAGGTCGCGCAGCGGCGGGGTGCGCGAGAGCGGGAACGCGCCGGTGGCACGGGAGCGAACCGCCGGATCACCGTCAGGGCTCTGGATCGGGGGGTCGCCCTCCGGGCTCAGGTCCGTCACGACGACAGACAACCCCATCCCGGCGTCGTCGCCCACACGAGATACCGCCCGGACGACGTCGCCGGCCTCCCTAAGGTGCCGTCGTGGCCGTGGTCGGGATCGTCGTCGGGCTCGGCCTGCTCACCGCCGGGGCCGAGCTCGTCGTGCGCGGCGCCGGGCGGCTCGCCGCGTTGGCGGGGATCTCACCGCTGGTGGTCGGGCTCACGGTCGTCGCTGTCGGAACCAGCGCCCCGGAGCTGGCCGTCGGCATCGGCAGCGCACGGAGCGGCGCGGGGGAGCTGGCGCTCGGCAACGTCGCCGGCTCCAACGTCGCGAACATCCTCCTGGTGCTCGGACTCACGGCCGCGATCGCGCCGATCAGCGTGCGCACACGGGTGATCCGCACGGATCTGCCCGTCATGGTCGGCGCATCGCTGGTCCTGGTCGTGATGGCGCTCGGCGGCCACCTGTCGCCGATGGAGGGCGGTGCGCTCCTGATCGGGTTCGTGGCGTACACGGCCGCGGTCGCGAGGGCGAGCCGCGACGAGGATCCCGAGGTGGTCCGGGAGTTCCAGGCGGAGTTCGGTCCGTCGTCGGATGCCGGGCCGTCCGTCGACGGTCATCCCCGTCGACGACGCCGGCCCATCGCGGCTCTCACGGTCGTGACCGCCGGTGGGATCGCCGTCATCCTCGTCGGAGCGGAGCTCCTGGTGTCCGGTGCCACCGACGCGGCCACGGCCCTCGGCGTGTCCGACGCGCTCGTCGGCCTCACCGTGGTCGC
>JAEYSR010000130.1 GCA_023434535.1 Actinomycetes bacterium | reverse complement strand
CGTCCGTCGAGTTGGCATGGACCAACAGACCGAACCCGCCGACCTCCCTGAGCACGTCGACGTCGTGGTCGTCGGCGGCGGCCTCGCCGGCCTCACCGCCGCAGCCGTCGCGGCCAGGGCAGGGGCTCGCACCGTCGTGCTGGACGCCCACCAGCCCGGTGGGCGGGCGGCCGTGCGGCGCGTGCCGCTCGACGGACTCGACGGCGAGGCCGTCTTCAACAGCGGTCCCCGGGCGCTCTACCTCGGCGGAGCTGCGAGGGCGGTGCTCGGCCGCCTGGGGGTGACGACGCGCGGGCGGACGCCTCCGACGAGGGGAAGCGGCGCCCTGATCGACGGACGGCTCGACGTCCTGCCGTCCGGGCTCGGCTCCCTCCTGCGCAGTCGCATCGTGTCGGGTGCGGGCACGGTCCGGCTCGGCCTCGCGCTCGGCGCGATCGTCTCGGGTCGGGTCCCGGCCGCACGCGCCGACCAGTCGGCGACCGACTGGATCCGTGACCACGCACGCGGACGAGACGACGTCGCGGCCGCGTTGGCCGCGCTGTTCCGGGTGGCGACCTACACGGCCGACCTCGACCTCCTGTCGGCGGACGCCGCGGTCCCACAGGTCGTCCACGCCATCGGCAAGGGCGTGACGTACCTCGACGGCGGGTTCCAGCAGCTGGTGGACGGGCTCACGGCGTGCGGCGATGCTGCCGGTGTGGTCGTCCACGGCCACTCGTCGGTCGCGTCGGTCGCCGCCCGGCCGGACGGGAGGTGGACGGTGCGCTGCCGGGACGGCCGTGAGGTCGTCGCCGGCTCGGTCGTGGTCGCTGCGGGCGGTCCGTCGGCGGCGGGCTCGCTGCTCGACCGACCGGACCTCGCGGACGGCGTCGGCCCGGCGGTCACCGCGGCGTGCCTCGAGCTGGCCGTCCGGGGTCCGGTGCCGACGCGGTTCGTGCTCGGCATCGACGAGCCTCTCTACCTGTCGGAGCACGCCCCGCCGGCCGACCTCGCTCCGCAGGGTGTGAGCGTCGTGCACGTCGCCCGTTACGGCTCGACCACGGCCGACGTCGACCGGGCCCGGCTCCGGGATCTGGCGGCCATGGCCGGGATCGAGGAGGGTGACGTCGTCGCCCGGCGCTTCCTGAGCAGGATGGTCGTGCAGACCGCCATGCCCTCCGTCGCCACGGGTGGCCTGCCGGGGCGTCCAGCCGTGGCGGTCGCGGACCGTCCCGGCGCGTTCGTCGCCGGCGACTGGGTGGGGCCCGTGGGGCTCCTCGCCGACGCGGCGATGGCGAGCGGCGAGTCGGCCGGAGCGCTCGCCGCGGCCCGCGCCATGTCCGTCGTCCGACCCTCCGGGGCACGCCGGCGGACCGCTACGGTCGGCGGGGAGGTCCCATGAACGGCGATGCCGCGCCCCGCGAACCCATCGCTGCTGCCGAGCTGCACGCATCGGTCGCGGCGTTCGAGGCCGAGCGGCCGCGCCTGACCGGGCTCGCGTACCGGATGCTCGGATCCGTGGCCGACGCCGAGGACGTCGTCTCGGAGGCGTGGGTCCGCTTCCAGCGCGCGGACCCGACCACCGTGGAACGTCCGGCGGCGTGGTTGACGACCGTGACGTCGCGCCTCGCCATCGACCGGTTGCGCTCCCAGAGCAGCCGCCGCGAGGACTACGTCGGGCCGTGGCTGCCGGACGCCGTCATCACGTGGTCGTCGCCGCGGGTCGGCGGACCGGCGGAGGTCGAGGGCCCGGAGCAGAGGGCGGAGCTGTCGGAGTCGCTGACCCTGGGCTTCCTTGTCGTGCTCGACCGGTTGGGACCGGTGGAGCGCGCGGTCTTCCTGCTGGCCGACGTGTTCGGCGAGCCGTTCTCCGAGATCTCCCGGGCGGTGGGGAAGTCCGAGCAGGCGTGTCGGCAGATCGCGTCGCGGGCCCGGCGACGTGTCCGTGAGGAGCGCGCCGACCGCAGCGCCGCGGACGAGGAGCTGCTCGCCGGACTCGTCGGTGCGCTCGCTCTCGGCGACGTGCAGGCGTTGCTGGACATGCTGTCGCCCGACGTCGTGCTGACCAGCGACGGAGGTCCCGACCGCCACGCCGCTCGTCGACCGGTCATCGGCCCCGACAAGGTGATCCGACTCCTGTTGAACCTCACCGGCCGGGTCCCGGAGGGCGTGGCCATGGAGATCAGGAGCGTCAACGCTGCGCCGGCACTCGTCGTGCACCACCCCGACGGACCGATCGTGGTGTCCGCCGACCGCACCGACGACGGACGCGTCGCCGCCGTCCGGGTGCAGCTCAACCCCGACAAGCTCACTGCGCTCGACGGTCCCTTCCCCGCGATCTGACGCGCCGCGATCCGACCCCGTCGCGCAACTCGGGGGATTCCGACGCGTGAAGCGTCGGAATCCCCCGAGTTCGCAGTCGGGTGTGGAACTCGGGGGATCTCGACGTGAGAGGCGTCGGAGTCCCCCGAGTTCGCGGCGGTCAGTCCTGGAGGGTCGGCTCGGTGCCGGCCGGCAGGTTGATGGTCTTGTACTCGAGGAACTCCTCGAGGCCCTCGGGACCCATCTCACGGCCGAGGCCGGAGCTCTTGTAGCCGCCGAACGGGGAGCCGAACGCCATGCCGTAGGCGTTGATGGCGTAGGTGCCGGTGCGGACGCGACGGGCGACGTCGAGCGCCGCGTCGACGTCGCTGCCCCACACCGATCCCGACAGCCCGTAGTCGGAGTCGTTCGCGATGGCGACAGCGTCGTCGACATCGTCGTAGGCGATGACCGACACGACCGGGCCGAAGATCTCCTCCTGGGCGATGCGCATGTCGTTGGTGACGTCCGCGAACAGCGTCGGCTCCACGAAGTAGCCGGCGCCGGCGCCCTCGGGTCGGCCGCCACCGGTGGCGACGCGGGCGCCCTCCTCAGTGCCGATCTTGATGTAGCCCTCGACGCGGTCGCGCTGGGCCTCGTTGATCAGCGGGCCGACGTTGGTGCCGAAGTCGGTCGGGTCGCCGGTGGTCTGGGCCGCCATCTTCTCGGTCAGCACGCCGACGATCTCGTCGTAGCGGGACTGCGGTGCCAGGACGCGGGTCTGGGCGACGCAGGCCTGGCCGTTGTTCATGATGCCGGCGGCGAGCAGCTCCTCCGCGATGGCGTCGATGTCGACGTCGTCGAGCAG
Organism: Actinomycetes bacterium; assembly: GCA_023434535.1. Lineage (GTDB taxonomy): Bacteria > Actinomycetota > Acidimicrobiia > Acidimicrobiales > Microtrichaceae > Dermatobacter. Next base: position 9,612 of record JAEYSR010000130.1, on the reverse strand, counting down.
GATGGCTGCCGACTTCCCTCCGAGCTCCAGCGTGCAGCGCTTGAGCTGCTCGCCGCAGATGGCGCCGATCTTGCGACCGGCGGCGGTGGAGCCGGTGAACGAGACCTTGTCCACGTCGGGGTGGCGGACCAGGTACTCGCTGACCTCGCGGTCGGCCGGGACGATGTTGAGCACGCCGGCCGGCACGCCGGCCTCCTCGGCCAGCTCGGCGAAGCGGAACGCGGACAGCGGTGTGTCGGGCGCCGGCTTGAGCACCATCGTCGAGCCCGATGCCAGCGTCGGAGCGAACTTCAGCATCGAGATGAACAGCGGGACGTTCCAGGGGATGATGCCGGCGACGACGCCGACCGGCTCCTTGCGGACGATCGCCGGGCCGAGCACGTCCTGGCGGAGCTCCTCGAACTCGTAGCCCTCGAGCACGCCGACGTAGGCGTCGAGCACCATGTTCGTGGCGCCGATCTGACCGAAGTGCGAGAACAGGATGGTGGCGCCGACCTCGGCCGTGACCAGGTTGGCGAGCTCGTCGGCGGCCTCGACCAGCTTGGCCTGCAGGGCCCGCATCACCTCGAGCCGCTCGGCCTTGGTGGAGCCGGCCCAGGGACCGGACTCGAGCGCGGCGCGGGCGGCGGCGACGGCGCGGTCGACGTCGGCCTCGGTGCCCTCCGGCACGGAGCCGATGACCTCGAGCGTCGCGGGGTTCACGACCTCGAACCGGTCGGAGCCGGCGGGGTCCACCCACTCGCCGCCGATGTAGAGCTGCTTGTAGTCGGTCATTGGTCGTCCCCCTTGGACGCGTTGGGCTCGAACGCCGGAACCGCAGCGTGAGCGGGGAGCGCGCACGACCTTGCGGACGCTGGCAGCGTACCTGACGCGTCGTCAGGTCGATCCTCGGGGAGCCTCCACTACCGTGCACCTCGTGGACGAGCCCGAGACGGTCGTGCGGAGCCAGGTGGTCGGGATCGGCGTGATCGGCATCGAGCACCTGCACGTGTTCGAGCTGGTCGACGGACTGGTCCGCGCCGGGGCGCAGACCGTCGCCCACGCGTCGACGGGCGACTCGCTCGCGGATCTCTACGGGACGTGGCGGACGGACTCCGAGCCGATGTCCGCGGACGAGGTGCTGGACGACCCCCGCGTCGACGTCGTGGTCGTGTGCGGCGTCCCGGCCGACCGGGCCGACGTGGCCGCCGCTGCGCTGAGGGCCGGCAAGGACGTGCTGTCGGCCAAGCCCGGCGTCACCACCGTCGAGCAGCTCGTCGCCGTCCGGGCCGCAGCCGCGGAGAGCGGTCGACGGTGGTGGGTGCTGTTCTCGGAGCGCTTCGCCAACCCTGCGGTGCTCCGCGCCGTCCAGCTCGCCAGGGAGGGTGCGATCGGCTCGGTGGTCCACGTCGCCACCGCTGCACCCCACCGACTCAGCCCGGACGAGCGACCGGACTGGTTCTTCGACGCGGATCGCTCGGGCGGCATCCTGGTCGACCTCGGCACCCACCAGGTCGACCACTTCCTCGCCGCGACGGGCGCGGATCCGGCCGAGGTCTCGGTCGTCGCGGCAGCTGCGGGATCGTGTCGGGACTGGGGCGAGGACCCGGTGCGCGCCGGCTTCGAGGACGTCGGCGAGCTGGTGCTGAGCGGACCCGGGGTGAGAGGCCACCACCGCGTCGACTTCCTCGAGCCCGACGGCTTCCCGACCTGGGGCGACACGCGCCTGGTGATCACCGGCACCGACGGTCGCCTCGAGGTCCGCATCGCCGTCGGCGACGACGGGCAGCACGAGCCGGCCGCGGTCTGGGTGACCGACCATCGCGGCGTCCATCGCGACGACGAGGTCGGGGAGACCACCTGGGCCAGCGACCTGCTGGCGGACCTGGCCGACGGCGGCGAGCGGTTCATGACGCGTGACCACCCGTTCGACGTGACGGCGCTGACCCTCGAGGCGGCCGCTCGCGCGACCGACTGGGGTGGCAGGTGAGCGTCGAGATCGCCCACGACACCGGCGACGGCAGGCTCGTCGCGTCGACGCCGCCCTACGACCTGCTGCGGCCGGGACGGACGATCACCGGGATGTCCGCCGTCCTGCTCCCGTTCGTGGACCCGGACACGCCCGACGTCGACGGCTTCCTGGCCCACCTGGTCCGGACGGCGGACGCCGGGTTGGTCCCTGCGGTCAACATGGACACGGGCTTCGGTCCCACCCTCGACGGCGCGACCCGGGCCGAGCTCCTGCACCTGGCCCGCGACGCCGTCGATGGCGAGCTCGTCGCCGGCGCCCACGTGGTCGATCTCCCGGGCGACGCGTTCGATGCCGACGCGCTCCACCTCGAGGTCGAATCGGTCGCCGCCGCGGGTGCGACGCCCATCCTCTTCCCGTCCCACGGTCTCGCCGCCCTCGCTGACGACGAGATCGTCGCCGCATGGGCGCAGGTCGGCGAGCGGTGCGACCGCTTCCTGGGCTTCGAGCTGTCGTCGGAGTTCCATCCCGCCGGTCGGCTGCTCGGGCTGGACGCCTACGAGTCCGTGCTCGCCATCCCGACCTGCGTCGGTGCCAAGCACAGCTCGCTCGAGCGGGAGCCCGAATGGGACAGGCTGCGCGTCCGTGACCGGGTCCGGCCCGACTTCCTGGTCCTCACCGGCAACGACCTCGCCGTCGACATGGTCTGCTACGGCTCCGACTACCTGCTCGGCATCACCACGTTCGCTCCCGACCTCTTCGCCGAGAGGGACCGGCTGTGGTCCGCCGGTGACCCGGCGTTCCACCAGCTGAACGACGACCTGCAGTACCTGGGGAGGTTCGCCTTCCGTCGACCCGTCCCGGCGTACAAGCACTCCGCCGCGCAGTTCCTCCGGCTGCGCGGGTGGATCGACGGCGACCAGACCCAGGCGGGTTCGCCGGAGCGTCCGGCGACCGACCTGCCGATCCTGACCGAGATCGCCGACCGCCTCGGCGTGCTGCCCTCGTGAGCTCCCGCCGGCTCGCGTTCCCGCAGATCAAGCAGTACGTCTCCGCCGAGGCGCTCCGGGCCCGGCTCGACGAGCTGGGTCTCGACCTCCCCGTCGACGACGTCGTCGACCCGGCCGGGGACCTGTCCCGTCCGCTCCAGGTGCCGAGCGCGGATCCGGTTGCGCCGATGGTCGCCCCCAACCGCTTCGCGATCCTGCCGATGGAGGGATGGGACGCCGAGCCCGACGGTGCTCCGAGCGACCTCGTGCGACGGCGCTGGCGCCGCTTCGGCGCGTCGGGCGCCGGGCTCGTGTGGGGCGGCGAGGCCGCAGCGGTCCGATCCGACGGCCGGGCCAACCCGCAGCAGCTGGTGATCGCCGGGCACACGGTCGACGCCGTCGCGTCGCTGAGGGCCGAGCTGCTGGACGCGGCGGCGGAGGTGGGGGTCGCGCCGGTCGTCGGGCTGCAGCTCACCCACTCGGGCAGGTGGTCCCGGCCGAACGGCGAACCTGCGCCGCGCACGGCCCGCCTGGACCCGGTCCTCGACGAGCGCGTCGGCGCCGGTCCGTCCACCCTGCTGTCCGACGACGAGCTGGACGAGCTGGTCGCCACGTTCGTGGCTGCGGCCGGGCTCGCCGCGGACGCCGGCTTCGACTTCGTCGACGTCAAGGCGTGCCACGGCTACCTGGGCCACGAGCTGCTCATGGCCCACGACCGTCCCGGTCGCTACGGCGGCGACCTGGCCGGCCGGACCACGTTCCTCCGGTCGATCGTCGACGGCATCCGCTCGGCCCGTCCGGAGCTGGGGATCGGCGTCCGGCTCAGCCTCTACGACCCGGGACCGCTGCGGCCCGGTCCCGACGGGGTGGTCGAGCCCGTGCCGGGTTCTCTTCCGGGCTTCGGGTCGGTGGGGGCGGACGGCGAGCCCGACCTGTCCGATGCGACCGAGGTCGTCCGGCTGCTCGCGGACCACGGGGTCCGCATGATCTGCACGACGGCGTCGAGCCCGTACTGGGCGCCCGCGGTGCAGCGACCCGCCTGGTTCCCGCCGTCCGACGGAGCCCTGCCGGCGCGCGACCCGCTGGTCGACGCCGTCGTCATGCTCCGCGCCGCGCGGGACCTCCGCGCCGCGGCGCCGGCCGGCACCGTCGTGGTCGGCACGGGGTTCACCTACCTCCAGCAGCTCCTCCCCGAAGCCGGCCAGGCGCTCGTGCGAGAGGGCTGGGTCGACTCGGTCGGTCTCGGACGGATGGTGCTGAGCTACCCCGAGCTGCCGGCCGACGTCCTCGGTGGCAGGTCGGTGCAGACCCGGAAGGTGTGCCGGACGTTCTCCGACTGCACGACCGCGCCGCGCAACGGGCTGGTGTCGGGCTGCTACCCCTTGGACCCCTTCTACAAGGAGCGTCCGGAGCGTGTGGAGCTCGCGGCGATCAAGCGCAGGATGCGACAGTCGTAGCCGGCGCTCCCGGAGCACCCGGCGTCGTCTGGCGACGCCCAGCGCACACAGAGGTCAGGTCGGTCAGGACGCGGCGAAGAGGTCGACCGCGCCGCCGTCGGGGTCGAGCACCACGGCGTAGCGCTGCCCCCACACGGCGTCCCACGGTGGAAGGTGTCCGTGGTGCCCGGCGTCGACGAGCCGCTGGTACGTGGCATCGACGCCGTTCGGCGCGCCGCAGTCGAACGCCAGCGCCACTCGGTGGCCGCCTGTCGGAGGCGTCCAGGCCGGGTCGAACGACGAGACGACCTCGACCGTGTCCCACGCCAGGCGGAGGCCGCCGGGGAGGGTCACCTCCACGTGCGGGGCGCCGTCGGGATCGGGGACGTCCAGGCCGAGGAGCCGGTAGAAGGCGAGCGAGCGCTCGAGGTCGGACGTGACGATGCCGACGAGATCCAGTCGGAGTGCGGGGAGATCAGCCATGTCGGCACGGTACGGCGGCCCCTGTCACGCCGTCTTGTACGGATCGGACATCCACCCGGACCTGGGCCCGCACACTGGAGCCGTCGGCTACTTGTAGCCGACCATGATGTGCTCGACCCACGACGCCGGTGCCGCGTTCATCAGGGTCGACAGGTCCCAGTAGTCCCACCAGCGCGTGACCTTGCCGTCGGCGTCGAACTGGTGCACCGAGACGAACGGCAGCACGACCTCCTCGCCAGAGCTCCACGTCCAGTGCTCCCGGTGCTCGGTGATGACGGTGTCGCCCTGGGCGACGACGGTCCATCCGGGCACGTGCTCGTAGCCGGCGAGGGGTTCGAGCCCGAGCCGCAGGCGAGCCGCGACCTCCTCCGGTCCGAACGCCCCGTCCTCGGGTGCCGGCACGTCGCGGTAGTTGCCGTCCGGCGTGAACCAGGCCCCGACGGCGTCGAAGTCCCGTCGGAACAGGTCGGCCCAGAATTCCTCGACGAGGGCGGCGTTGCGCTCTGCGTGATCGTCGGCGTGGTCGTCGGGACCGGTGGGGTCGGTGGCGCTCGTCATGGCGCGGCACCCTAACGAGGCGGCCGGCCCGTCCGCCTGATGGCTGGTGCCGCGGCAGCCATCGGACCCGGCAGCTGCAAAGATCCGGACGTGACCGATCAGGATCCCACTGCGAGCCCGGCACCCTCGGAGAGCGGGTCCGGAGACGGGTCCGAGGTGGGCCGGATCGGTCGGGCCCGAGCACGTGTCGACGGCGCCCGGTCCCACGCCGTGGACGTGGTTGAGCGCGTCGTGGCCGCCCGACCGGACACGCCGCTGATCGACACGGGCTTCGAGATCTACGAGAAGGACTCGCGGATCGCCGGGGGCATGCTCGCCGGCGCGATCGCGTTCCGACTGTTCCTGCTGCTCGTCCCGCTGCTCCTGATCCTGGTCGCGGGCCTCGGCTTCCTCCACGTCAGCGACGCCGAGAAGAGCGCGACGGACCAGCTCGACCTCTCGGACGCCCTGGTCGGCACCATGCAGACGGTCGGGGAGACTGCGGCGCGAGGCCGCTGGATCACGCTGTGGGTCGGGCTCGTGGCGACGGCGTTCGCCGTGCGCACCCTCATCAAGTCGCTGCGGATCGTCCACAACCTCGCCTGGGGGACGTCGCGCAAGGCGTCGGTGAACCACCCTCTCCCGATCCTGGGGGGCCTGGGGGTCACGGCCGCCGTGGTGGCGTACGCGGTGATCGCCCAGTGGCTCAGGTCGCGCACGCCGGGCGGTGGGATCCTCGTCTCCGCCGTGATCGGAGCGGGAGCGGTGGCGCTGTGGCTGCTCGTCGAGCGGTTGCTGCCCCGTGCCGAGGGGACCTCGTGGTGGGACCTCCTGCCCGGAGCGGTCCTCGTGGGCGTCGGCCTCCAGGCCCTGCACGCCGTGACGATCTTCTACTTCGCCGGCCGGGTCGCACGGATGTCGGAGACCTACGGGCCGCTCGGCGTCGCGATCGTGGCGCTGCTGTGGCTGTACTTCCTCGGCCGGTTGATCGTGAGCGCCGCAGTGCTCAACGCGTCGCTGTGGGAGCGGCGCCGGCGTGAGGTCCCGATCTGGTCGCCCATCGACCTGTCGCTGTTCCGCCGTCGCTGACGTCGGAGGAGCGATCGAGCGCGATCGGTCGCCCCGATCGCCGTGCTCGGTGACGGCCAAGTGACAGGGCGATCCGGTCGCTCCGCCGCCTTCGGTGACCACTTGTCGGTGAGAAGCTGAACGAGGTGCTTGCTTTCGCACCCGATTTCCGATGAGAGTGACGGTCGTCTCGTGATGGGGGTTTCGGGACGCTCGGCCCTTCTCGGGGCCGAGGGGCTGAGAAAAGGGGAAACCGGGTGATGCACAGGTTCCGCGTCTACTTCGTCGCGCTCATGGGCGCGTTCGCGCTCGCCGCAGCGGCGTGCACTCCACCGACGACCGGGGGTGGTGGGAGCGACAACATCGCGCCCGTGGCCGTCGCCGCCGCCAACCCGACCTCGGGTCAGGCGCCGCTGGCGGTGCAGTTCTCGTCGGCCGGCTCGGGTGACACCGACGGCTTCGTCGACGAGCTGTCCTGGGACTTCGGTGACGGCGGGACCTCTCTCGCCTCGAACCCCGTCCACACCTACGTCACGGGCGGGACCTTCACGGCCACGCTGACCGTGACCGACGACGGCGGGCTCACGGCGACGGCCACGGTCGTGATCGAGGTCGCCGCCCCGGACAACTACCCGCCGACGCCGATCATCGGGGCGAACGCGACGACCGGCAAGGCCCCCCTCGCCGTGACGTTCGACTCGAGCGGCTCCGCGGACGTCGACGGCACGATCGTCGACCGGGAGTGGGACTTCGGCGACGGCTCGCCGACCACGAACGACGTGGCTCCCACCCACAGCTTCGCCGCGGTCGGCAGCTACGTGGTGTCCCTGACCGTCACCGACGACCAGGGCGCCAGCGTGACCGACACCCTCGTGATCACCGTCGTCGCCAACCAGCCGCCGACAGCGGTCGCCGCCGGCAACCCGACGGTGGGCAAGGTGCCCGTCACCGTGGCGTTCAGCTCGAACGGGACCGACGACTCCGACGGCACCGTCGTCGCCGTCTCCTGGGACTTCGGCGACGGATCGCCCCTGTCCTCGGCCGAGACGCCGATCCACACCTACACGGCCGCCGGCTCCTACACGGCGACGCTGACCGCCACCGACGACAGCGGTGACACCGACACGGCGACCGTCGACATCACGGTCAACGCCAACCAGGCCCCGACCGCGGTGGCCAACGGGACGCCCGATGCCGGCAAGGCCCCCCTCGGCGTCAACTTCTCCTCGGCCGGCTCGGTCGACAACGACGGCTCGATCGTGTCCTACTCGTGGGACTTCGGCGACGGCTCGGCCTTGAGCACCGCGGCGAACCCGAGCCACCTGTACAGCGCCCAGGGCTCCTACACCGCCACACTGACCGTCACCGACGACGACGGTGCGACCGGCACGGCGACTGTCGCCGTGAACGTCGCCGCTCCGAACGTGGCGCCCGCCGTGTCGGCCGCGGCCGACCCGGCGTTCGGCAAGGTGCCGCTCGCGGTCGACTTCTCCTCGGCCGGCACGACCGATCCCGACGGCTCGATCGTGTCCTACTCCTGGAGCTTCGGCGACGGCTCGCCCGCCTCGAGCGACGAGAACCCGAGCCACACCTACACGACGCCCGGCTCCTACACGGCGACGCTGACCGTCACCGACGACGACGGCGCCACCACGACCCAGCCGGTCGGCATCGACGTGCTGGCCAACGTGGCGCCCACCGCAGTGGCCGCCTCCGACGTCCTGACCGGCAAGGAGCCGCTCGAGGTCGCCTTCGACTCCAGCGGCTCGTCCGACCCCGACGGGACGATCACCGACGTCGAGTGGGACTTCGGTGACGGCTCGGCGCTCAGCACCGAGGCGAACCCGACCCACGTGTTCCAGCTCCCGGGCACCTACACGGTCACCCTGACCGTGACCGACGACAACGGCGACAGCGACGTCACCACCCTGGTGATCACGGTCAACCCGAACCAGGGGCCGACCGCCGTCGCCAACGCCACGTCGGCGACCTCGGGCAACGCCCCTCTGACCGTCACCTTCGACTCCTCGGCCTCGGCCGACCCCGACGGGACCTACACGGTCGAGTGGGACTTCGGTGACGGCTCCGCCGTCGACACCTCGGCCGCTCCGACCCACACCTTCACCGACGTCGGCACCTACACGGTGACCCTCACGGTGACCGACGACAACGGCGCCACCTCGACCGACACGGTCTCCGTGACGGCGGAGGACCTGGTGCTGCGGGTCCGTGACGGCGGCAACGACGCCGGCTCCGGCCAGGTCGACGATCCGTTCGACTCGATCGGCGCCGCTCTGACGGCGGCGGTCGCCCGGGGCAAGGTCGAGATCCACGTCGCCGGCGGCGCCTACGACGGCTTCACGGTCGTCGGCGGGATCGACGTCATCGGCGGCTACGACCAGAGCTTCGAGCTCGGCGGTACCGACGGCGCCACCGAGGCGGTCGTGACCGGTGCAGCCGGGACGCCGGGCGTCGTGGCCGACGGCCAGACGACGGCCACGATCGTCAAGGGCCTCACGGTCCAGGGCGGCGACGGTGCGAACGCCACCGGCGTGCTCGCGGCGAACGGCTCGGTCCTGACGCTCGACACCGTGGTCGTCGACTCCGGCGCCACCAGCGGTGCAGGCTCCAGCGCCTACGGCGTCCGGGCCCTCAGCGGCTCCGACGTCACGGTCCTCGGCAGTGACATCACGGCCCAGGACGGCGCCCAGGGCGCCCAGGGCGCCCAGGGCGGCAACGGTGCCGGCGGCCTCAACGGCATCGCCTCCACCGGCAACCCGCTCGTCGGCGTCCCGCCGGGCGGCGTGAGCGCCGGCGGCGCCGGCCTGGCCCGCTCCGGCAAGGGTGCCGACGGCGCCCAGAACCTCTTCGGGTCGGCCGACGGCAAGGTCGGCGAGAAGGGCGGCAACACCGGCAATGCCGGTGACGGCGCCGGTCTCGGCGGCGCAGCCGGCAACAGCTCCTCCTGGGGCGGCAAGGGCGGAGGCGGCGGCACCTCGAACGAGGCCGCCGGTGCAGCCGGCGGTGCCGGCTCGACCGCCTTCGGTGCGGTCGGTGACACCTTCTCCGGCACGTCCGCCGGCACAGGCGGGGCCAGCGGCCTCGGCGCCGGTGGCGGTGGCGGCGGCTCCGGCCGCGGCAACTCCAGCCG
>JAEYSR010000110.1 GCA_023434535.1 Actinomycetes bacterium | reverse complement strand
GTCACGAGGTCACGAGGTCACGAGGTCACGACGTCGCGACCGTCGTGCTCGTCGTCGATCCGTCGTCCTGCTGATCGCCCGGGGCCTGGCCGCCCTGCCGGCCCTGGCCGCCGGGTCCGCCCTGGGGCATCTCGGGCGCCAGGTCGGCGCAGGCCTCGATCGCTGCGGCGACGGTCGCGTCGGAGGTGTCGAGGCCGAACATGGCGCCGCCACCGGGCCCGCCCTGTCCGTCCGGGGGCGCCTGGCCGTCGGCGGGCGGCTCCGGCATCTCGCCGTCCTGCGCCCCTTCCGGCGGGGCCGGACGCTCGCCGTCCTCGCCGGCCGGCGGCTGGCCCATGCCGGGTCCGCCCTCGCCGCCCTCGCCCCGCTCGGGCAGCGTCACGCCGTTGTCGGCGAGGCACGAGGTGTAGGCCTCCATGGCTGCGGTGTCGATGCCGCCGGGTCCGTTCCCGTCGGTGGAGCCGTTCGCCGCGTTCCCGTTCGACTCGGCGCTCTGGTTGCCGTTGCCGGTGCTGGCCTCGGAGCTGTCGCAGGCCACCATGGCCACCGGGGTCATGAGCGCGACTGGCACGAGCGCCAAGCGCCATCGACGCAGTCGGGGGCCGCGCTCCCTGCCCGCAGGGGATGTGCCGAGGGTCGGTTCGGTTGAGCTGTTCGAGGTCATGAGGTGTGCTCCTGTGGGTCGCTCCGCTCGTCGGAGCGGTGTGTTCGAGTGGTTCCAAGGTGGCGGCCGCAGCTGGGAGCGGGCCGTGAACGGGCCGGGTCGGCTCCCAGGTCCGAGACGCCTCTCAGGTGCCCGGACCTGACGCCGACCGGCGCGGGCGCGTCAGTTGCGCGGGCCGAAACCGGCCGGCGGGCCACCGCTCGGCATCTGGCCGCCGCCGAACCCGGTGCTGTCCGAGCTGCTGCTCGAGCTCGAGGTGGCCGCGCTGGGCAGGGCGGCGTCGAGGTCCGCGAGGACCACCCGCTGGCCCTCTTCCACACCGTCGGTGATCTGGGTCCACTGCTCGCCGACGGCGCCGACCGTGACGTCGACCTCCTTCGTCGACGATCCGTCGAGGACCGTCACGGTGGAGCTGTCACCATCGGTCGTCACGGCGGACGTCGGGACGGCGAGAGCGGAGGTGGCGCCGTCGGTGGTGATGGTGACAGCTCCCGTGGAGCCGTTGCCCAGGTCGACGCCGGGTTCCGACAGGCCGATCGTGACCCGGTAGGAGGTGGTCGTCGAGTCGGGGTCCGGCGAGCCGGAGATGGCGACGACCGTGCCGTGGAGCGTGTCGGTACCGCCGTCCGGGACGACGGTCGCGGCCTGCCCGATGCGGACGTCGCTGACCTGGTCGACCGCGACGGTGGTGACCGCCTCGAGACCGTCGACGCCCTGGACGATGACGTTCTGGGTCGATGACCCGGACTCGGCGGAGTCGCCGACGGCGATCCCGACCGACACGACGGTGCCGGCGATCGGGCTGACGACGGTGGCCTGGGCGATCGCCTGCTCGGCGACGGCCACCTCCAGCTGGGCGGCGTCGACAGCCTTCTGCGCGGCGATGAGGTCCTCCGACGACACCGTGTCGGTCGAGCTCGTGCCCGACGCCCCGGAGGTGCCTGATCCGGCCGTGCTGCCGGCACCGGCCGGGCTGGTCCCGGCGGACCCGGTCGCCCCCGTCGACCCGCCGCCGGTGGAGGTGCCGGTCGTGGTCGAGGCGAGGAGGTCGTCGAGGGTCGTGGCCGCGGTGGCGAGCGCGGCCTGGGCGGCCGCGACGTCGGCCTGGGCGGCCTGCACCGCGGTCAGCGCCGACACGCAGGCCTGCACTCCGTCGGCCGGGGTGGTGGTGGTCGAGGTCGTTGGATCGGTCCCGTCCGAGGTCCCGATGTCGGCGCACACGGCGGTCGCCGAGTCCATCGCCGCCTGCGACGCGACGAGAGCGGTGTCGACCGCCGCCTGGGCGTCGACGACGGCCTGACGGGCCGCGACCAGCTCCGGCGAGCCGGCGGTGCCGGTCGCCGACGCCCCGCCGTCGGCCTGTGCGACGGAGATGGCGGCGAGGACGGCCGTGGCCGTGGAGGTGGTCACGCTCGCCGTGCTCATGGAGCCCGCGGAGCCGCCCGCGCCTCCGGAGCCGCCTCCCGACGTCGTCACCGACTCACCGGCGAGCGCCTTGGAGAGGTTCAGCTCGGCCTGGGCCAGCGTTGCGGTCCGCTCGTTCAGGTCCTGGACCAGGCTCGCGGTGTCGAGCGCGGCGAGCTGCTGGCCCACGGTGACGGTGTCGCCGACGGCGACGTCCACGGTGGCCACGGTCCCGGCCACGGGGAACGCCACCGCGGCCTGCGTCACCGGCTCGATCGTCGCGACGCCGGTGAGCTGCTGCGACACGTCGTGCAGGCCCACGGTGGCCGTCCGGTAGTTGCCGACGGCGTCGCCGGAGGCGAGGTTCGCCCAGACCGCACCAGCCACGAGCGACGTGACGACCACGCCGGCCACGACGGCCTTCCTGGCGCGTCCGCGACGTCGCCGGTGGCCGACCTCGGACGCGGTGGACTCGCTGAACAGGGCGTCGACGCGTCGGGAGACGCTGTCGTTCAGGCCTGGGCTGTCGTTCAGGCCTGGGCTGTCGTTCTGGCTGGTGCCGTCGTTCCGATGGGCACTGCCGAGCACCGGGTCGAGGGGGCTGGGGTCGGAGGAACCGTGGGACGTCATCATTCGCTCCTGAGGGCGTCGATCGGGGCCAGCCGGGCGGCGCGGGAGGCGGGGTACACCCCGAAGCCCACGCCGATGCCCATGGCGATGGCGATGGCGAGAAGTGCGACGGGGACCGAGAGGATCACCCGGGAGCCGACGAGCTCGTCGAGGACGAACGCTCCGAGGACGCCGAGCAGGACGCCGAGCACGCCGCCGGCCAGTCCGAGGATCGTGGCCTCGGCCAGGAACTGCCGGCGGATGAGCCGGGGCCGTCCGCCGACGGCCTTGCGGAGGCCGATCTCGCGGATACGCTCGGTCACCGACACGAGCATGATGTTCATCACGCCGATCCCGCCGACCAGCAGCGAGATCACCGCGATCCCGCCGAGCATCAGCGTCATCGTGTCGTCGACCGAGCTGGCGGCGGTCAGGATCGACTCCTGGGTCGCGATGGAGAAGTCGGCGTCGTCCGCGCTCGAGATCCCGTGGAGCGCCAGCAACGCGGCGTCCGCCTCCTGGTAGGCGGCGGACAGGGACTCCGACGACGCGGCCTTGATGTAGATGGAGCTGACCGCCTCGCGGTCGGCCCCACCGACCAGTCGTTGCTGGTAGGTGGAGAGCGGGACGAGCGCCATGTCGTTGTTCGTCGTGCTGTCGGAGGAGCTGAGCTCGTCCAGCACACCGACGACCTCCAGCGTCGTGCCGCCGTAGGAGACGGTCTGGCCGACCGCGGATGCCGCCGATCCGAACAGCTCCGTCGCGGTGTCGGGGCCGAGGACGACGACCGCGGCCGAGGAGGCCTCGTCGGCGTCGGTGAGGAAGCGGCCCTCGCTGACGCCACGGGAGCGGACGGTCGTCCAGTCCGCCGTGGCGCCGGTCAGGGTGGTGGTCCAGTTGGTCGTCCCGGCGACGAGCGAGCCGGAGGTGGTCGCGACGGGTGCGACGGCGGCGATGTCGGGCGCCACGTCGTCGGAGGCCAGGGATGCGGCGTCCCCGGTGGTGAGGGTGCTCGCCGTCCCGAAGCCGCCGCGGGCTCCGGAGCTGTCGGTCGAGCTGCCGGGGGAGACGACGAGGACGTTGGTGCCCAGCTCGTCGATCTGGTCCTGGATGTCGGCCTTGGCGCCGGCGCCGAGTCCGACGGTGAGCACCACGGCGGTGATGCCGATCAGGATCCCCAGCATGGTCAGGGCGGACCGCAGGCGGTGGGTCCGGACGGCGTCGCCCGCGGTGCGGATGGTGTCGGACCAGTTCACGACAGGACCTCCCTGAGCGCACTGGCGGTGTCGCCCTCGGCGGGCTGCCAGATGGCGCCGTCGCGGATCTCGATGGTGCGCTCGGAGCGGGCCGCGACGTCGGTCTCGTGGGTGATCAGCACGATCGTCGACCCGTCACGGTGGAGACCGTCGAGCACGTCGAGGACCTCCTCGGTGGCGGACGAGTCGAGGTTCCCGGTGGGCTCGTCGGCCAGGATCAGCGCCGGCCGGGTGACGAGCGCCCTGGCGATCGCGACCCGCTGCTGCTGGCCGCCGGACAGCTCGCCGGGCTTGTGGTCGGCCCGGTCGGCCAGCCCGACGCGGTCGAGCGCGGCGAGCGAGCGCTCCCTTCGCTCGGCCCGCCCCACGCCTGCGTAGATCAGCGGGAGCTCGACGTTGCGCCAGGCCGGCAGGTAGGTCAGCAGGTTGAACTGCTGGAACACGAAGCCGATGAACAGGTTGCGGACGTCGGCCAGGTGGTCCTCGTCGAGGGAGGCGACGTCGTGGCCGACCAGGTGGAAGGTGCCGGAGCTCGGCACGTCGAGGCAGCCCAGGATGTGCATGAGCGTCGACTTGCCGGAGCCGGACGGTCCGATGATCGCGACGTACTCGTTGCGCTCGATGCGCACCGAGACGTCGCGCAGCGCGGCGACCTCGACCGGACCGGTGCGGTACAGCTTGGAGATGTGCGACAGCTCCAGGACCGGAGGCGTCGACGGCTCCCGGGGACCCACGGGCGGTGGGCTCATCACGGCGGGTGCGCTCATGTCAGCTCCCCGATCCGGTCGAGGCGCTGCCCTGGGAGCTCGTGCCGCCGTCGGAGGAGCCGCCGGGTGCCTGGCCTCCGCCGGGGAAGCCGCCGGACGGCATCTCCCCGCCGCCGGGCATCTGGTTCTGCTGTCCGTCCTGACCCGCTGCGAACGACGGGACCTGCACGATCACCATCTCCCCTTCGGAGAGGCCGTCGACGATCTCGGTGACGCCACCGATGGTCTCGCCGGTGGTCACGGTCCTCGTCTCGGTGGCGCCGTCGGCCGTGCCGTCCGTGGCTACCGTGACCTGTGACTGGCCGTTGCTGGTGGTGACCGCCTGGGACTGGACCTGCAGCACGTCGGTGCGTGACGCCGTGGTGATGTCGGCGACGACCGTGGTCCCCACGTAGAACTCGGTCGAGTCGGCCGTGAAGGTGACGGTGACGGGGTAGGACGCGACGCCCGAGCTGGCGTCGGCCACCTTGCCGACCTCGGTGACGGTGCCCGTGGCGGTGGCGGCGTCGGCCGAGGTGCTCGGTCGTGAGCTGTCCTCGGAGTCGCCGTCGTCCCCGGCGGCGCCGCCCGAGCCCTGGTCGGTGGTCATCCCGGGGGGCCCGAAGCCGCCGCCGGGCCCGCCTCCGAACCCGCCCTGCGTCGTGCCGGAGCTCGATGCGCTGGACACGGTCAGCGTGACCGCCTGGTCGACCGCGACCTTGTCGATGTCGGCGCTGTCGACGGCGAGCTCGACGGTGTAGCTGCCGGTGCTGACGACGGTGATCTGAGCGGAGCTGGTGGAGGATCCGCTGCTCTGGCTCCCGCCCTGGCCGCCGACCTGGGCGGTGCTCGACGACGATCCGAGCGTGGCGCTGGACTGGCCCGAACCGGATCCGGTGCCCGTCTGCGTGGTGCCGCCGGTCCCGCTGGAGCCGAGCTCCTCGCCGACGGTGAGGTCGACCTGCGTGACGGTCCCGTCGATCGTGGCGGTGAGCGTGGCGCCGGCGAGCGCCTCCTGCGCGTTCGTCAGCTGGTCCTCGGTGGAGGTGAGCGATGCCTGGTCCGCGGCGATCTGCTCGTCCGACGCGCCGGCGTCGGTGTCGTCGGCCAGCTTGGCCTCGGCATCGGCGACGTCCGCCTCGGCGGACGCGACCGCGGCCTCGAGCTCGGCCGAGTCGATGGTCGCGAGCACCTGTCCGGCGGTCACCGTGTCACCGGCGGCCACGTTCACGGCGGTGACCGTGCCGGCGGAGGAGAAGCTCAGCTCGTCGGTGGCGGCTGCGGCGACGGTTCCCTCGGCGGACACGGTCTGGGCCATGTCGCCCCGGGTGACCTCGACGGCTTCGTCGACCAGCGTCATCCCGCCGGTTGCTGCGGTGGTCGTCCCGTCGGAGCTGCGGATCCCGAACCACCAGCCGGCTCCGCCGAGCAGGGCGACCACGACGACCGCGACGATCACCGCCGTCCGACGTGACGGACGGCGCCGGGAGCGGGCGTCGCCGTCGGGCGGCGGCTCGGGCGGCGGTGCGCCCGCTCCGTCCTGCGGTGGGGCCTCCATGTCGATGCTCATCTGGATCCTCGTCGTGCTCGCGGCGCGCGCCGCCGGGGGAGCGGTGCGCGATGACGGGATCGATGGTGTCGGGCGTATCTGCGAGCGCCCTCCGCGGAACCTGGGAACAACCGGAGAATCCGGTCGCCCGGGAGCCGGTCAGGTCGGCCGGTAGGTCTCGACCAGCTCGGCGCCGATGTCGGCGAGCAGCTCGCGCAGCTCCGCCGGTTCCTCGACGGTGACCCAGGCGCCGAACCCGGCCAGGTCGTTCGCCAGCGAGCGGACGTTGGAGGCCCGGAAGCGCACCCGCACATCGGGCGAGCCCGCGTCGGTGGGCGACGGCACCGGGCCGTCGATCTCCACCCGTCGACCGAACACCATCCGCAGGTACCGCACGGCCTCGGCGACGGCGGTCCCGGACGCGACGGCCGGCGTGCGGAGCTGGTCGATCCCCTCGACGATCCTCGTCCACGCCTCGCTCAGCTCGAAGCCGTCGGGGCGGACGACCGGGTCGCCGGTGCGCTCGACCGACTCGATCCGGTCGACGCGGAACGTCCGGAAGCCGGCGTCGGTGTTGGTGACGAGGTACCAGTTGCGGCCCTTGGCCGCGAGCCCGAGGGGGTGCACGACCCGTTCGCTGCTGCGGTCCGACCTCGACCGGTACCGCATCAGCAGGCACTCCCCGTCGACGACCGCGGACTCGAGCGCGTCGAGCAGCGGCGGTCGGCGCGGTGCTCCGGCGTCGTGGTCCCAACCGGTCGGATCCACGACGACGGCTCCCGCTGCGGCCTCGGCTCCCCGTCGCAGTGGCTCCGGGAGGGCCCGGACCAGCTTGCGCATGGCGGAGCGCACCTCGGGAGTGACGTCGGCACGGGGTCCGGCCAGGACGAACAGCGAGCGGGCCTCGTCCGCGTTCAGCCCGCTCAGGTCCAGGCGGCCGCCGCCGAGGAGACGCCATCCTCCGCCCCGGCCCGCTTGGGAGTACACGGGCACCCCGGCCATGGACAGCGCCTCCAGGTCGCGGCGGGCGGTCCGGACCGAGATCTCCAGCTCCTCGGCCACCTCTGCAGCGGTCACGACCTCGCGCCGCTGCAGCATCAGGAGGATGGCCACCAGGCGGTCCGCGCGCATGTGCACATCTTCTCGCGGAAAGTGGCCACAACGTGACCACTTCGGTCGATCACACTGCCCTGGAACCGATGCGTCGCCGCCCGATGGCCGACGCAGCACCGATGACAGGAGACGGCCCACATGTCCGATCAGAACCTCACCACCGACGATCCCCGCTCCCACCTCGCCGGCGCGGTGCGCACGGCGACCCAGGTGGTGTCCGCCCTCACACCCGACCAGTACCGGCTGCCGACGCCGTGCGAGGGGATGGACGTGGGAGCGCTCGCGGAGCACACGGTGATGGCGCTGCGCCGGGTGGCCTGCGCCGGTCGGGACCTCCCGCTCGAGGAGTGGCCGATCGACGCCTCCGACGTGCCGGAGGGAGGTTGGGCCGACGCCCTGACGGACGCAGCGCACGACGTGCAGTCGGTGTGGACCGACGACGCCCTGCTCGCCCGCCCGACGACGCTGCCGTGGGGCTCGTTCCCGGGCGGCGAGGTGCTCGACATCTACGCCAACGAGCTGGTGGTGCACGCGTGGGACCTGGCCAGCGCCACCGGTCAGGACCCCGAGTGGGACCCGACCGTGCTGGAGGCGTCGCTCGCCGTCATGCACTCGCAGCTGCCGCTCGCGGACCGCACCCCCATCTGGGAGGAGGTCTTCGCCGGGGTCCCCGAGGGCGTGGAGCTCGAGCCGCCGTTCGCCAACGCCGTCGACGTGGCCGACGACGCCCCGCTGATCGACCGGCTGGTCGCGTGGAACGGCCGGACGCCGACGGCCCGCTGAGCCGTGAGCGGGGTGCGGCTCGGATCTCGGGGGCGCCCCGCGGCCCGGTCTCGGTAGGGTCCGGCGCGATGGGAAGGGAGTCGGCGAGGTACGTGACGACCGCACAGGTCGGCGACGTCGGGGGGAGCGTCGTGGCGATCGACGTCCTCCGGGCGTTCACCACCGCCGCGTACGCGTTCGGGGCCGGTGCGTCGGAGATCTGGCTCGTTGCCGGCGTCGACGAGGCGCTCGACCTGGCCGGTCGGCTCCCCGGCTCGGTGGTCATGGGGGAGGATCGTGGCCGTCGCCCCGCCGGCTTCGACCTGTCGAACTCCCCGGTCGCCGTCGCCGGGGCCGACCTCCGCGACCGTCCGGTGGTGCAGCGCACCTCAGCCGGGACCCAGGGCGTCGTGGCGGCACGATCGGCGCACCGGCTGTTCGCCGCCAGCCTCCCCAACGCGTCGGCGACGGCCCGCGCCGTCCTCGCCGCCGGCCTGGGTGCGCCCACCTACGTGATCACGGGAGACCTGCCCGGTCGCGACGACCGGCTCGGTGAGGACGACCGGCTCACCGCCGAGCTGATCGAGCGCGTGCGCACCGGTCTCGACGCCGACGCGGCGGCGACGGCGGCTGCGGTGGCCGCCACGCCCGAGGCCGCCCGGACGCTGGCGGTGGGCGAGGGCCACGTCGACCCGCGCGACATCGACCTGGCGGTCGACGTGGACCGCTTCGACTTCGCCATGGAGGTGGAGCGCGTGCCGGCGGGGCTCCGCATGACCGCTCGGACCGTCGAGCCCGTCGGCCTCAGCGCAGGCCGCTGAGCAGGAACTCGTCGAGGAACCCGCGCAGCGACGTCGGGTCGTCGACGGCGACCGCCTGGCCGGGGGACGGATCCAACGGCTCCTGCAGGCGAGGTCGCGCCGCCTCGGCCAGGTGCGCGGCCGGCGTCAGGCGGCCGGCGGTGCGGGGCGTCCGCGTCGCAACGCCACGAACAGCGCGACCGCGCCGATCGCCAGGCCCAGCGCTCCCAGGACGAGGCCGATCGTGCCACGTGTCTCGGCCGCGTCGACGTCATCGCTGGTGGCGACCTCGGTCGAGATCGGCGCGGCTGCCTGGCCGCCTTCGTCGTCGCCGTGGTGATCCGAACCTTCGGCCGCCGGGGTGAGCGTGACGGTCGGCGCAGGGTGGTCGGGTTCCTCGCCGCTCGCGGGCGTCGGCTGGTTCCAATCGACGACGGACCCGTCGGAGTAGGTCTGAGCTGCGGTGAACACGAGCTGCTCCGCCTCGGGCAGCGGGCCGACTGAGATCGAGAACTCCTGGAACTCACCGGGCTTGATCTCACCGCCCGACCACGTCACCGAGGTGACGACCTCGTCCACCGCGATGCCCTCGACCTCGACCTTCGACGCGGGCGGCGCCTTGGTGGTGGTCGACGTCCATCCCGCCACCGGCTTCACCGACGCGAACGCCAGGGGCTCGCCAGGCGGCATCGTCACCGTCAGACCCACGGTCGACGCACCGTCCTTCTCGTTCGGCACTCGAAACGTGAGGACCGTGAAGCTTCCCTGCTCCGCGGTCGACGGGGTGACCGTGACGTGGGCGGAAGCCACGCCGGCCAGACCGAGCACCGTGGCGAGGACGATGGCCGTCGCGGCCGCCGCCTTCTGGAGGATCGTGTGTCGTTGCATCGACAACCAGGTCGTCTGTGAACCCTGTTCCGGTTCCCGGACCGCCCGTGCGGCCGAGCCGACGCCCATGCGGTGTCGCTCGGTGCCCGGTCCGTCCCCGGACTGGGTGCCCGGGCGGTGGAAGTCCTCAGCGCAGACCGCTGAGCAGGAACTCGTCCAGGAACCCGCGCAGCGACGTCGGGTCGTCGACGTCGACCGCCTCGCCGGGCACGGTCAGGAGCGACAGCACCATCCGCATGACCCACTCCGCCGACCGCCCCACGTCGAGGTCCGCACGCACCTCACCCCGCTCGACGGCTCGCTCCAGGTGCGGTCGCCAGAACTCGGCCATGGCGGGCAGCACCTCGCGCAGCCCCGTGTCGAGCACGACGGCGAGCTCGTCGCGGTCGGTCCGGCGGAGGTGCTGCATCAGGCTCCCCGGTCGCACGGCCCGCTCCTGCTCGCGGGACAGCTGCACCGCCTCGGCCACCTGCGCCACCAGCGAGCGGCGCCGGGCCACCCGTCGGTGGGCCTCGGCCCAGAACCGCTCGTCGGTGTGGGCGATCGTGGCCAGGACCAGGGTCGCCTTGTCGCCGAAGTGCTTGTACAGCGCGGCCCGGGACACCCCGGCCTCCCTGGCCACGTCGACCATGGTCGTCCGACGCAGTCCGTCGCGACGCAGGCACACCTCGCAGGCCGCGAGCAGCCGGTCCCGCGTCCCGGCCGGGGCGGGTGTCGCGTCGGCCGGTGTCGCGTCGGCCGGTGTCGCGGCCGCCGTCCCGACGACGCGGTCGGCCGTCGTGCCTGCCACGACGCGACTCACGTGAACGTGTAGTCGGCCGGGTCCATCTCCCGGGTCCACTCCCAGTAGTCGACGACACGGAACGGCATGACGGTGTGGATCTCGCCGTCGGCGTTCTTGAAGTACGAGTGCTCGATGCTGGGCTGGGACCACACGAGCCCCGCCATCTCCTCCTGGTGGCGCCGGTGCCAGTCCTCGAGCTTCTCGGGCAACGGCTCCATGGTGCGGTGCCGTCCGTCGATCAGCTCCTCGAGGCACTGGCGGATGTAGTGCATCTGGCACTCGGAGTTGAAGATGAGGCTGGCGCCGTGGGCGAGGTGCGTCCCGGGCCCGTACATGAGGAAGAGGTTCGGGAACCCGGGGACCGTCATGCCCAGGTAGGCGGCCGGTCGATCGCCCCACACGTCGCCCAGGACCGCGCCGCCCCGGCCCTCGATGCGGACCGGCCACAGCACCCGGGTGTGGTGGAAGCCGGTCGCCCACACGATCACGTCGCAGGGGTGGCGCTCTCCGTCGGTCGTGACGACGGCGTCGGCCTCGATGTGATCGATCGGCGTGCGCACCAGGTCCACGTCGTCGCGCGTCAGCGTCCGGAGCCAGCTGCCGTTGTCCTGCAGCGTCCGCTTCCCGGTGGCGGGGTAGTCGGGGACGACCTTGGCGATCAGCTCCGGGTCGTCGCCGATCTGGCTGACGATCCAGTCGGTGAACACGGCGCGGGCTCCGTCGCTGAGCTCGCTGATCGCGTGCTGCTGGCCACCGTCGGGGTCCCGGTAGTCGGGGTCCACGCGGGCCGGCTCCAGCCCCTTGTCGCAGCCGGGCCAGAACAGCAGGAACCGGTACCAGCGGCCGTAGAACGGCAGGTGGCGCAACGCCCAGCGGACGCCAGGACCGACCGTCTCGTGGTAGTTCGGGTTGGGGAACATCCACTGCGCGCTGCGCTGGAAGACCGTGAGGTGCTCGACCTGCTCGCAGATGGCCGGGGCGATCTGGAAGCCGGTCGCACCGGCGCCGATCATCGCCACCCGCGAGCCGGTCAGGTCCACCGAGTGGTCCCACCGGGCGCTGTGGAACTGGGGGCCGGCGAAGTCGTCCTTGCCGGGGATGTCGGGGATCGACGGGCGGTTGAGCTGGCCGACGGCGGTGATGACCGCCCGGGCGACGAGCGTCTCGGGCTCGCCGGTCGGCTCGCCGTGTGCGTCGACGCCCCGCACGACCACGTTCCAGGCCCCGCTCGGCTCGTCCCAGGACGCGGAGACGACCTCGGTGGACCACCGCACGTGGCGGTCCACGCCGTACTTCTCCATGACGCCCTGGAAGTAGCGCTGCAGCTCGTCCTGCTGGGCGAAGTACTCCGTCCAGTGGTCGCTGGGCTCGAAGCTGTAGCAGTAGAAGTGGTTGCCGACGTCGACTCGGGCGCCGGGGTAGGTGTTCTCCCACCAGGTGCCGCCGACGCCGGCGTTCTTCTCCACGATCGTGAAGGGGATCCCGGCCTCGGTCATGCGGATCCCGGCGAGGAGGCCGGACTGGCCGCACCCGATGACCACCACCGGGAACTCGGCGCGGGCCGCCGCGGCGTCGTCGTCGACGGGAGCGTCGGGCAGGTCCCGGTCGACGCCGTCGAGCTCCAGGTCCGCCAGCATCATCGGCACGTACTCGGGCCCGACCTCCTCGACGACCAGCCACTCCATCATCTCGTGGACCAGCTCGGGTGACAGCGGCTCCGGCTCGGGGCATCCCCGGTCCCGGTAGTCGCGGATGACCTCGAGGGCGTCGGCCCGGACGGCGGCCTTGTCCTCCTCGGACATGAACCCCTGGACCTCGTTGAGGAAGGAGGCGACGGGTCGCCGGTCGCCCCGGATGATCGACGGGTCGCCGGTCATGTGGACCATCGACAGCATGAGGGTCGGGATGCTCACGTCCTCCAACGCGGCGGCGATCTCCTCGTCGGACGTGTCGAACGGCAGGCCGGCGTGCGGGTTGCGCATGGTGGATCCCCCTGGATCGTCGATCGGGTCATGGTAGACAGATCGCGCAGAGTGTCTACCTCAGGGGGGATCGACATGGCCGGAGTGGTGATCACGGGCGGGGCGTCGGGCATCGGGCGGGCCACCGCCGAGGTGCTGGTGGCGGAGGACCGGTCGGTCGCGGTGTGGGACCTGGACGCCGGGGTCGTCGAGGTGGGCGCTTCGATGCGCGCCGACGCCGACTTCGGGGTCAAGGCGATCGGCCAGCAGGTCGACGTGACCGACCCGGACGCGGTCGCCGCTGCGATCGACCAGGCATCCAGGTTCCTCGGCGGCATCGACGGGTTCGTGCACGCGGCGGGGGCGGTGAGCCCCGACCCGGTCGGCTCCCTGACCGACGGCAACTGGGACCTCGTGCTCGACGTGAACCTCAAGGCCTACGCGTTCCTGTCCCAGTCGCTGCTGCCGCACCTGCAGAGGGCGGCACAGGAGCACGCCGAGGGGCGGTCCGCCTACGGCCCGTCCATCGTCGGCATCAGCTCGATCGAGGGGCTCGTCGGCAACGCCGCCATCCCGTCGTACTGCGCGTCCAAGTCGGGGCTGCTGGGCGTGACGCGGTCGCTGGCCCACCAGCTCGGCCCCGAGGGCATCCGCGCCAACGCGGTGTGCCCGGGCTTCGTGGAGACGCCGATGCTCCAGATCGCGCTCGACGTCCCGGGCCTCCGGGAGGAGATGGAGGCCGAGGCGCCGCTCGGCCGCATGGCCCAGCCGGTCGAGATCGCCCACGCCGTGGCCTTCCTCCTCTCGCCGAAGGCGAGCTTCGTGACCGGCACGCAGCTCGTCGTCGACGGCGGCGCCACCGCCATCCTCTGAGCGACCCCTCCCGATCTTGGGGGATTCGGACGTGTGGTTGGTCGGATTCCCCCGAGTTCGCGATCGGCTCCGGTGCGGTGCCCGATCTTGGGGGATTCGGACGTGTGGTCGGTCGGATTCCCCCGAGTTCGCGTCGGGTCGGTCGCGGGCGAACCGCTGTGCGACGCTGTCGCCGATGAGCTCCGAGCCCGCACCGACGTTCGCCCCGCCGACGGCGGAGGAGGCACTCGCCCGGCTGGACATGCCGCTGGTCGAGGCCATGAGCACGCAGCGGGCCGTCCGTCGCCTGCACCTCGACCCCGTCGACGATGACGTCCTGATCCCGCTGCTCGAGCTGTCGCTGAAGGCGCCGACCAGCTCCAACAGCCAGGACTGGTCCTACCTGGTGGTCAAGGACCGGGCGCAGAAGGCCCGCCTGGCCCGGCTGTACCGGGTGCTGTTCCGAACCTTCCAGCCGATCGAGGCCCGGCGGGCCGCCGGCGACGAGAAGGCCCTCCGGGGGATGGCGCCGGGCGAGTGGCAGGCCGAGCACTTCGACGAGCTGCCGGTCTTCGTCATCCCCTGCTACCGCCGCAACGTCAAGCACCACCCGGTCGGTTGGCCCCAGATCTCTGTGGCGTCGTTCTACGGGTCGGTCTTCCCGGCGGTGCAGAACCTCCTGCTGTCGTGCCGGGCGGTCGGACTCGGTGCATCGCTGCAGACCCTGCCCATCTGGCTGACCCCCGTCGCCCGACGGATCCTCGGCCTCCCCAGGACCATGCAGCCCGTGTGCATCATCCCGATCGGGTGGGCCAGAGGTCGGTACGGGCCGACGACCCGCACGCCGATCGGCGAGGTCGTCCACGTCGACCGCTACGGCCACCGGCCGTTCCTGGCCGGGGACATGCCCTCGGTCGTCCGGGAGGGGTGACGCCCCGGGCCGCCCGCGACCTGCCGGGAGGCGGTCCCGCGTGGGACGCTGTCCGGATGCTCCGCCCGCAACGGTCCGTCGTCGTCGCCACGTTCGTGGTCGGCGTCGCGCTCCTGGCGGCGGGGTGCGTCGGGACCGACGGCGGCGCGGTGGGCTCGTCCAAGGACGACGCCCAGGAGGTCCGCTCCGACGGTGGCGGCGACGGCACCACCGACGGCTCCTCGACCGAGGCGACCGAGCCGTCGACCACGACGACCACCGCAGCACCGCGCCCGCCCGCCGAGACCCTCGGAATGAGCAAGTTCAAGCAGATCGCCGGCGACATCTCACCCAAGTCCGTCGTCGCCTCCGGCCACGGCAAGGTGACGGCGCAGAACATGATGTACACCCACACCGTCACGGCCTACGACGCCGACGGGAACCTCCTCGCCACGATCCCCGACTCCGTCACGCTCACGGACTTCGGCATCGACGTGCCCGGCACCTTCAAGGGTGCACCGGTGGAGGCGGCCTTCACGCCCGACGGGAAGGAGGTCTACGTCTCGAACTACTCGATGTACGGACCCGGGTTCAGCGAGGGCAAGGACTCGTGCTCCCCGGGCGACGGCACGACCAAGAGCTTCCTGTACCGGATCAACACCGAGACGTGGAAGATCGACCAGGTGATCCCGGCCGGGGCCGTGCCCAAGTACGTGGCGGTCACCCCCGACGGGTCCAAGGTCCTCGCGACCAACTGGTGCACGTGGGATCTGACGATCGCCGACACCGAGACCGGAGCGGTGCTCAACACCGTGAAGATCGACGGTCGCTACCCCCGTGGCATCGCCGTCACCAAGGACTCGTCCACGGCGTACATCGCGGTGATGGGCGGCTCCGACGTGGCCAAGGTCGACCTCGCGACGGGTGGGATCAGCTGGATCCGCAACGTCGGCGCCGGGCCCCGTCACATCGTCATCGCCCCCGACGACAGCGCGCTGTACGTCACGCTCAACAAGGCCGGGCAGGTCGCCAAGATCGACACGGGGACCGCGCAGGTGGTCGCCCGCGTCCCGACCGGCACCCAGCCCCGCTCGGCGGACATCTCCACCGACGGCACGGCGCTGTACGTCGTGAACTACGAGGACAGCAACATCTCGAAGATCCGCACGTCCGACATGAAGGTGATCGACAAGGAGCCCGCAGGGCACCACCCGATCGGCATCACGTACGACGACTCGACCGGCCGCGTGTGGGTCGCCAACTACGGCGGCACGATCGACATCTGGGACGAGGTCCCCGCGGACGCGCCGACCACGACGGCCCCGGCCGGCTGACCCCGCCCCTCACCCCCGCCGTCACCCGCAGATTCTGACGAGAAGTCAGCACCGGAACGGTCGGGATCTCTCCGCGGAATCCGTCGTCGGGATCGTCGGGATCATCGAGGAGGGCGGTCGTAGCATCCGGGCATGCCGATCGAGCTGCTGCCCACGCCCGCCCCGGTCGACGGGGACCTGTCGGACCCGCAGGCCGTGACCGAGGCCTTCCTGGCCGCGCTCATGGACTCCGACGTCGACGGCGCGGTCGCGCTGCTCGCCGACGACGTCCACTACGTGAACGTCGGACTCCCGGCCATCGACGGGGCCGGGACGGTCCGACGCGCCTTCCGTGCGCTGACCCGGCCCGACGTGAACTTCGAGGTGTACCTGCACGCGATCTCCGCCGACGGACCGGTGGTCCTGACCGAGCGCACCGACGTGATCTCGCTCGGTCCCGTGCGCCTGCAGTTCTGGGTCATGGGCCGCTTCGACGTCCACGACGGCCGCATCACGCTGTGGCGCGACGGGTTCGACCAGTGGGACATCATCCGTGCCGTGGGCCGCGGACTGCTCGGCGCCGTCGTCCCGGCGCTGCGCCCGACAGCGCCCGACAGCCTCGACGACGCCCCGGGACGCTGACGGTCGGAGTTGCTCAGAATCGGAACCGGGTGGCTCCGCCGGGCTCGACGGTCGCGAGGGCCGTCGCGGAGCTGATGTTCATCCGGTAGACGTTCCACGGCGGCGGCCCGGCCGACGGCGCGCTGTACGGCGCTGTGATCGCCGTGCCGCTCTCGTCCACCTCGGCCGGCCAGCCGTCGGCCGCCCACGCCGCCGCCATCTCGGCGACCAGGTCGCGGTCCGTGATCAGCTCGGCCGTGCCCTGGACCACCAGGTCGAAGTCGTCGGTCGCGACGCTGAGCGAGCAGCGCGGATCCCGGGCCAGGTTGCGGCCCTTGCGGCTGGTCCTCCCGGTCTCCCACCAGAACGCGTCGTGCGCCCAGATCGCTCCGATGCCGTTGATCTGCGGGGCGCCGTCGGCGTCGACGGTCGCCAGCCAGCACGTGTGGCGGCCGGGTCCGCCCTGACCGGGGGCCTGCGGGATCCCACGCACGAGTCGATCGGTGATCGAGCCCCAGTCGAGGTCGGGGGTCCCATAGAGCTCGGCAGCCAGGTTCGTGGTCTCCATGTGGGTACGGACGGCGTGCCCGCCGGCAACTCATCGACGCCCGCCGGGACCCGGCGTCCGACGTCCGTCGGAGTCGGTAGCGTGCCCCGGGTCGCCGGCGAGGCCGGCGCGGATCCGAGGAGACAGAACATGCCGATCGAGGGTGAGTACGAGCCGAGCCCGTGGGAGCCGATCTACGAGCAGGTCGCGCTCTACGAGTCGAGCGGCGGCACCGAGGGCAACGAGATGGAGGGCAAGCCCTGCATCATCCTGTGGACCAAGGGCGCCAAGTCCGGGAAGATCCGCAAGACCCCGCTCATGCGCGCCGAGGAGAACGGCGAGTACGCCGTGATCGGGTCGATGGGCGGCGCCCCGACCGCTCCGCAGTGGGTCCACAACCTGCGGGCCTTCGGCGAGGCCAAGCTCCAGGACGGCCCCGTCCTCAAGGACTACACGGTGCGTCAGGTCGAGGGCGACGAGAAGGCGCACTGGTGGGGTGTGGCCACCGCGGTGTGGCCCAGCTTCGACGACTACCAGGCGTCGACCGAGCGGGTCATCCCGCTCTTCGTGCTCACCCCGGTCGACTGATCGCTCAGAGGCGGCCGGTCCGCCGCATCCAGCTGAACGCGACGTAGCCCGGCAGGATCGGGAGCCAGAAGGTCACCAACCGGAACAGGAACACGGCGGGGACGGCCTGCGGGTTGCTCACCCCGACCGCGACCAGGCCGCCGATCAGCGCCGCCTCGGTCGCGCCGATGCCCCCGGGCGTCGGCGCGATCGTCGCCACCGCGGCACCCACCAGGTACACCGCGCCGAGCGTGGCGAACCGGCCGTCCACGTCGAACGCCTCGGTCGACGCGACGAACGCCAGCAGGTAGCAGAACGTCACCAGGATCGACCCGCTGAGCATCATGGCGATCTTGCTGGGTGTCGTGAGGACGTCGCGCAGACCGCCGGCCGCCTTGCCGAGGATCGGCAGCAGCTTGTCCCTGACCAGGCGCCGGGTCCCCGGGACCAGCATGGCCAGCACGGCGAACAGGACGACGACCGCTGCTCCGATGGCGAACGCCCACGGGGACGGGAGCTCCACGTCGCCGATCGCGTCCCGACCGGCCCACACCAGGAAGATCCCGATCAGGATCACGTGGCCGACGATGCCGCCGACGGCGTCGAGCCCGACCGACGAGGTGGCCACTGCGCTGTCCACGCCCTGGCGCTGGAGGTAGCGGACGTTGAGGGCCATCCCACCGAGGCCGGCGGGGGCGATCGTCGACGTGAACGCCCCACCGAGCTGAGCGGCGGAGGTGGAGCCGAACGGCAGCCGCCCGGGGGTGGCACCCATCAGGGCGACCGCGGCGGCGAGGTAGGTCCCGACCGACGCGAGCACCGCGGGGATCGCCCAGACCCAGTTGGCGTCGGTGACCTGCTGCACGATCCCGGGGAGGTCCGCGAACTGCGGCACCAGGAAGTACACGACGGCGACCAGCATCACCATGCTGAAGAGCTGGCGGGGTCCGAGGCGGGCGATCGGCTCCAGGTCGGCGTGCTCGACGTGGCAGCGCCGCTCCACCTCGGCACGGATCTCGTCGAGGAGCCCGGGGTGCTCACTGAGCAAGCTGCGGGTCCGGCGGGCCAGCGCGAGCGGCTGCATCCGGCCCAGGCTCGCGGCCACCGCCTCGGTGCCGAGCGCCTCGACGGCGCCGGCGACGGCCCGCTCCGCGCCGACCGCCATCGCGAGCGACGTGATGACCTGGGCCACGTCGGTGCGCAGCTGGGCGTCGTCGGCGGCCACCTCGGCCTGCCAGAGGCCGATGACCCACACGTCGCCGTCGGGGTCGACGAACAGGTTCTCGGGCCGCAGGTCCCGGTGTGCGATCCGGCCGCGCTGCAGGAGCGCCACCTGCTCCCAGACCGACCGCAGCAGACCGTCGTCGGTGGCCGACGAGTCGGTCACCGACGGGTGCTGGGCCGTCGTGGAGCGCTCGGCCATCGGTCGCCCACCGCCGAGCACGACGTCGAGCGTGCGGCCCTCGAGGCGGTCGAAGGCGACCAGGAACGAGTCCTCGCCGACGGTCGCCAACGTCCGCAGGCGGGGAGTGCGGACACCGATGTCCCGGGCCTGGAACGACACGAGCGCCTCGTGCTCCACCGACCTGCGGATGGACGTGAACGGTCGGTCGTCGCCGGGGGAGCGGTAGCGCACCGCCCGGTAGGCGCGGCGCAGCAGGTCGGCGGCCAACCGGTCCGATCCGAGGACCTGGATGAACAGGCCGCCGCCGTCGGAGTCCTCACCTTCGTACGTGAGCGTGCCGCGCGGGCTGATCCCGGTCTGCACGAGCGTCGACGTGGTGATCCCGCTGCGGCGCAGCGTCCGGATGAGCGTCGAGATCCGGGGGCGGGTGCTCGGCCGGCCGAAGACCAGGAGCACCGCGCTCGCCACCGCGTAGCCGGTGGTGAGCGTGAGCAACGCGTGGGTCGCCTCGCCCGGGACGACGGCCAGCTGCATCACGAGGACGCCGGCCACGATCCCGAGACCGAGCCGGCGCCACCGGATGGTGACGAACGGTCCGGTGGTGACGAACGCGGCCACCAGCTGGGCCGTGGCGGCCACGTTGGCGGCGAAGGTCCTCGCGATCGCCTCGGTGCTGGGGTCGGGCCCGACCTGGATGACCCGGAGCCCCATCCACCCGCCGAGCAGGGTGAAGAGGATCCCGGTGACGACCATGGAGGCGAGCACGTAGCCGAGGAGCCGGAGGCGTCGGAGGAACAGCGGGATGACCAGGACCGCCAGACCGGAGCTCAGCACGGTGGCGATCAGCAGCACGTCGATCGCGGCCCGCATCCAGTCGACCGGGGCGACGAGCAGCCGGCTGAGCTCCTCCTCCAGCCCGTCGGCCCCGTCCCCGAGGTAGCGGGTGGCCAGCGCGACGACCACGGCGGCGGCCCCGAAGAGCACCAGGCGCAGCAGGTCGAACGAGGACCTCGCGTAGTCGGTGATCTCCCCGTCGTCCTCGTCCAGCGGGTCGCTCCCGTCGACGACGTCGAGTTCGGACGTCATCGTCGACGCCACCTGGACCGGCCCATGGCGTCCGATCATCCCAGGATCCGTGGGGTGCGTGCGCGTACCCCACCCCGCCGACGGGCCCGGTCCGACCTCGCCTGAACGCTCGTTCGCATCCGGCGCTATCGTGCGCGGGCCGTCGGCGACGGCATGGCTGAGGGGAGCGGGACATGATCGGGACGGGCGGGGCGCGGCGGCGTCGGAGCGTGTGGGCATGGGCGGTCGCGGCAGCGGCGCTGGCGATCTTGGCGTCGGCGTGCACCGCGACCTCGACGCTGCCCGACATCGGCGACCAGTCGCCCGTCGACCGTGCCGGCTACCGGCTCCTGCCCGGTGTGGAGCAGCTGTACGTGCTGGGCGCCCTGCCCGGCGACCGCATCGACGTCGCGGACGGCGCGGACGTGGTCGGTGGCGGCACCGCCGACCGCTTCGGCAGCCTGGCGGTCCGCGAGCTGGTCCAGGGTCGGACCTACACCGTGACGAACGTCGACTCCGGCGACTCCCGCCAGGTCAGGATCCTGGTCGCGGACGAGCACCCGCCGCAGTCGTTCTACGACGCCACGACCATGCACGAGGGGCTCAACTACATCCCGATGCGCGACGGCATCACGCTGGCCGCGACCGTCCGTCCGCCGCTCGGGCTGAGCCTCGCCGACGGACCGTTCCCGACCGTGATCGAGTACTCGGGCTACCAGGTCGCCGCGCCCAACGACCCGCTCCTGAACAAGCTCGGCGGTCTCCTCGGTCTGCCCAAGGACCCCCTCGCCCCGGGCGGCGAGACCGACGTCGGCAGCCTGCTCGTGCGCCTGGCCGGCTTCGCCACGGTGTCGGTGCAGATCCGTGGCAGCGGTTGCTCCGGCGGCGAGTCGGACCTGTTCGACCTCCCCACCAACCTCGACGGCTACGACGCGATCGAGACCGTCGCCGCCCAGCCGTGGGTGACCGGCGGAACGGTCGGCATGGTCGGGATCTCCTTCTCCGGCTACAGCCAGATCGGCGTGGCGGCCACGCACCCGCCGCACCTGGCGGCGATCGCCCCCATGTCGTTCACGGGCAACCTCTACGACATCGCCCATCCCGGCGGCATCTTCAACGACGGCTTCGGCTCGACCTGGATGGCCGAGCGCGTCGCCGCCGCCCGGCCGGCCCCGGCCGAGGGGGCGCTGCCGTACGCGAACGCCCTGGTCGCCACCGACGAGAAGTGCCGGGAGAACCAGAAGCTGCGGCTGCAGACCCGCGACGGCAACGACCTGATCTACACCAACGACCTCTTCAACGAGCTGTACACCCGGCGGGACTTCCCCCGCTGGATGGGTGAGGTGGAGGTCCCGACCTTCGCGTCCCTCCAGTTCGAGGACGAGGAGACCAGCTCCTACGCCATGCTCGCGGCGACCGAGAACCTGCTCGGCGCCAACGACCGTGTCTGGCTGAACCTCGGCAACGGCCACCACCGCGACGCGGTCACGCCCGACACGATCACGCAGTACTTCGAGTTCCTCGACATCTACGTGGCCAAGCGGCCGCCCGAGGCGAAGCTCCTGGTGAACCTGGTCAAGGACGTGATCTTCGGCGACGGCAGCGCCACGCCGCCGCTCCCGGCGACCCTGTGGCAGGACCTCGACACGGCCCGCCGGAACTTCGAGGCCCGACCGCGCGTGCGGCTCCTGCTGGAGCTGCCGACCGGCAGCAACGAGGGCGCCAACGTCGGGGCCCGCTGGGACGTGTCGGCCCCGACGTTCCCGGTGCCCGGCTCCACCGCCTCCACCTGGTACTTCGGTGCCGGCGGGACGCTGGCCTCCTCCGCGGCCGCGGACCCGTCGAGCGCCTCGTACCGGCCCGACGTCGCCAGCCGTCGCCACGACCCGGGCCCCGCGCTCGTCGACGCTCCCGAGCCGTTCACCTGGACCCCGCTGGCGTCCGATGCGTCCGTCGGCTTCGTCAGCCAGCCGCTCGCGTCCGACGTGGTCGCGGTCGGTCCGGCGGCCGCGTCGGTGGCGTTGAGCTCCACCGCGGCCGACACGGACCTCGCGGTCACCGTCACCGAGGTGCGCCCCGACGGACAGGAGATGCTGGTCGGCTCCGGTGTGCAGCGGGCCTCCCGCCGCCACCTGGACGCCGCCGCGTCGACGTCGACCCGGCCCGTGTTCACCTTCGACCGGATCGAGCCGCTCACCGGCGGTGCGGCGGTGGACGTGGTCCCGGTCCAGATCATGCCGATGGCGCACGTGTTCCGCGCCGGCAGCCGGATCCGCGTCACGGTCGCCGGCGTGAACGGCGACCGCGAGCGCTGGACGTTCGAGTCGGTCGACCCGCTGGACCGCAGCACGACCGACACCGTCCTCGATCAGCTTCACGGTCGCGCCCCTCGGTCCCGCGCCGGCGACGCCGCTCCCGTGTCCGGCGGCCGGCAAGCCGTGTCGGCCCTGGGTGCCCGCCGACAACGGCGGCTGAGGCCCTTCCGGTCGGCTCCGTCGGCCGGCTCGCCACTGTGGCGGGCAGGACCGCCGCGGAACGTGGCGCCCGGGTCGCGGGCGGCGAGGATTCACCTCTCGTACCCCTTGTGTCCACCTTCCGGAGCCGGAACGATGGGGCGCGGGACCGACGGGCGTGGGCGTCGGTGGTGTCGGGAGAGGTGTTGAAGTGGGAGAGGCAATGAGCACGAAGGTCCGTCGTCACTCGGTCCGGCTGGTGGTGGCCCTGGTGGTCGCCGCGTTCCTGGTCCCGTTCGCCACGGCGAGCCCGGCCGGAGCGATCGGTTCGCCGCCGTCGACCCCGATCGGGTCCCGGATCCGCTTCGCGACGACCAACGGCGACATCCTGGCGATCACCAAGGTCAACGGGACGGCCCGCAACCTGATCGCCTTCGGCGGCAACTTCTCGGCCGTGATCACGCCCGACGGCGTGCGCCGGGCGGCCAACCACTTCGCGATCGTCGACGAGCTCACGGGCGCGCTCGTCTACGCCGGCAACGCCAACGGCTACGTCCGTGCCATCACGAGCATCAACGGCACCGTCTACGTCGGCGGTGACTTCACCAGCTTCGGCGGTGTCGCCCGCGCCCGTGCCGCGGCGATCAGCCCGACCTTCGCGGTCACGGGCTGGAACCCGGCGCCGGGGTCCCGGGTGCGGGCACTGACCGTGGCCTCCGGCAACGTGGTCTACGGCGGCGACGGCAGCGTCGTGCGCTCGACGAACCCCACGACCGGCGCCAGCGTCTGGTCCCAGAACGTGTCCGGCGGCTCGGTGCGCTCCCTCGCCACCGCTCCCAACGGATCGTCCGTCTACGTCGGCGGCCTGTTCGAGGTGTACGGCGGCCTCACCCGCCACGGCCTGATCAAGGCCAACCCCGCGACCGGCGTTCCCGACTCGGCCTTCAACGCCCGGTTCCGCGTGGACTCCGGAGTCGGCTCCGGCGGGAGCTACGACGGCCAGGCCGGCAACGTCCTCGCGTTCAACGCCGACGGCAGCCGACTGCTGGTGGGTGTGGCCGGCCAGGGCAGCGACGAGTTCAAGACCCTGAACCCCGCCACCGGCTCCCTCTACTGGGGGATCGTGCTGCCGGGCGACTGCCAGGGCATCGGGGTCGTCGGTTCGACCTACGCGCTCGGCTACCACCGCCACGACAACAACCCGTGGCCGTACTTCGGTGCGCAGGTCGAGGCGTCGAACGGTCGCCTGACCACGTTCGACCCGGGCCTCACCGGCTACCAGAGCAACGCGGACGGCGGGAACAACGGCGTCCAGGCGATCTACGCCGATCCGGTGAACCGGCGCCTCTTCATGGCCGGGGCGTTCACCTCGCCGGTGAAGTCGCTCGCCGTGTTCACCTGGTGAACCGGTCCGCCCGCCCGGTCGGGCGGGTGGAGTGACCCATGGTGGCGCGGCAGGTGCCTGCAGTACCGTCGACTCGCGGTCCGAACCGGCCGCAGGTGAACGAGGAGCAGCCTGTGGGCAGCGAATCCGGTGATCGCACGTCGATCACGATCCACGGTCACGAGGTGTCGTACCGGACCGGGGGCGAGGGCCCGGTCCTGCTGCTGGTCCACGGCATGGCCGGCAGCTCGTCGACCTGGCGCAGCGTGTGGGACGAGCTCACCGCCCACGCCACCGTCATCGCCCCCGACCTCCCGGGTCACGGCCACTCGGAGAAGCCGCGTGGCGACTACTCGCTCGGCGCCCAGGCCAGCTTCCTGCGGGACCTGCTCGTGGCGCTCGGCCACGAGCGCGCCACGGTGCTCGGGCAGTCGCTGGGCGGCGGCATCGCGATGCAGTTCGCCTACCAGTACCCCGAGCGGCTCGACCGGCTGATCCTGGTCTGCGCCGGCGGTCTGGGCGAGGAGGTCAACCCGATCCTCCGCCTCCTGGCCGTGCCGGGGACCGACGTGGTCCTGCCCGCCCTGTTCCAGCCGGTGTTCCGCGACGCCGCCCGGTCCGTCGGGGGTCTGTTCTCCAAGCTGGGGCTGCGTCCCGCGGCCGCGACCGACGAGATGTTCCGGGCCTACGCCTCGCTCGTCGACCCCGAGACGCGCACCGCGTTCGTCCACACCCTGCGCGGCGTCGTCGACGCCAAGGGCCAGCGGGTCAGCGCCCACGACAGGCTCTACCTGTCGCAGGACGTGCCGACCCTGGTGGTGTGGGGCGAGAAGGACCCGATCATCCCTGTGAGCCACGGGTACGCCGCCCACGACGCCATGCCCGGCAGCCGCCTCGAGGTCATCCCGGACGTCGGCCACTTCCCGCAGGTCGAGGACCCCCGCCGGTTCGCCCGGGCGGTGGTCGACTTCATCGGGTCGACGGCGCCGGCGCACCTCGACAGCTCGGACCTGTCCGGTCGGATGGCGGCGGCGATCTGACCCACACGTCCGACCTCGACGGTCGGTCGATGCCAGACTCGGCGACCATGAGCGGTCGAGGGTCGTCGGCGAGGTGGGGCAAGGGTCCGGCGTTGGGGTTCGTCGCCGTCGCGTACGTGACGGCGGTGGCCGGTGCGTGGGTGGTGGCCGACGCGTTCGGGGCCGATGCTCCGATCGGGGCGCTGGTCGGCGGCTACGTCGCCTCCGCTCTGGTCATCTGGTGCTGGTCCCTCGCGATCGACAACGGCTCGATGTTCGACGCGTGGTGGAGCGTCCTGCCGCCCCTCGCCGCGGTGTGGATGGCCGTGACCGCGATCGCTGCGGTCCCAGGGCTCCGGGTCGTGCTGGTGATGGTCGTCGTCTGGGCGTGGGCGATCCGCCTCACCTCCAACTGGGCCCGTGACTGGCCCGGTCTCGGCCACGAGGACTGGCGGTACCTGGACCTCTACACCAAGGGTCCGAAGCCGGTGATGTCGCTGGTGGCGGTGCACCTGGGCCCGTGCCTCATCGTGGCGCTCGGATCGCTGTCGCTGATCCCGGCGGTACACGACGGCACCCGCGCGGTCGGCGTCCTGGACTGGGTGGCGACGGCGGTCGGGCTCGTCGCCGTCGGGCTGGAGCTGGTCGCCGACGAGCAGATGCGGCGCTTCGCTCGGACCAAGCAGCCGGGCCAGATCATGGACCGGGGCCTGTGGAGCTGGTCGCGCCACCCCAACTACTTCGGCGAGATCCTCTTCTGGTGCTCGCTCTGGCTGTTCGGCCTGGCCGCGGACCCGGGATGGTGGTGGACGATCGTCGGTCCCATCGCCATCGTCGCCATGTTCCTGGGCGCCTCGATCCCGCTCCTGGACGACCGCAGCCGTCAGCGGCGCCCGGCGTTCGCCGAGTACGCCGATCGCACCTCGGCGTTGGTGCCGCTCCCTCCGAAGCGGTCGACGGCGTAGTCGGTCAGGACCGCCCGGCCGCGGGCGGGGAGGCGCGCCGTGCGCGGCGCGCCGGGCAGAGCGCCTCCACCGCCGCGGTCCCGACGACCGCGCTCAGGTGGACGGGCCGGGGCCCGAGCCGATGGCGGCCAGGCCGTCCGAGGTCTCGTCGTTGCCGGACTCGGACTCGGCCTCGGCCCGATCGGCCGGGCCGGTGCGATCGGCCGATCCGAGGGCGTTCGACAGCAGTGCCGAGACGTCGACCCCGGTCAGCGACGCCGCCATCTCGATCAGCTGGGCGACGTTGGTGGTCACCGACTTCGTGACCGACGAGGCGCCGTCGGTCGAGATCACGGTCATCTTGTCGATGGCGCTCAAGGGCTCGGATCCGGCCCGGACGATGTCGGGCAGCGCGGCGACGACCAGGTCGGTCAGCGCCGCAGAGCCGTAGCGCTCGTACGCGTCGGCCTTCTTGGACATCGCCTCGGCCTCGGCCTGGCCCCGGGCCGCGATGGCGTCGGCCTCGGCCTCGCCCTCCAGCCGCACGGCCTCGGCGACCGCCGCTCGCCGGGCCTTCTCCGCCTCGCCGGCGGCGACGCCCTCGGCGCGCACCGCCAGGGCCAGCTCCTCGCGCTGCTGGCGGTCGCCGGCGCCGGTGAGCCGGCTCTCCTCGGCGGCCGCCTGGGCGGCGGCGATGGTGGACGCCTGGCGGGCCTCCGCAGCGCGGATGGCAGCGGTCTTGGTCGCCTCCGCGTCCTGCTCCTTGGCGTAGCGGGCCGCGTCGGCCGGCTTGCGGATCTCGGTGTCGAGCTCGAGCTCCTTGAGCCGGGCCCGCTCCTCGGCCACCGTCTGCTGCGCCGAGAGCACCTCCCGGTCCTGAGCGGCCTGGGCCTTGGGGCCGGACGCGTCGGCGTCGGCCTGGGCGGCATCGGTCTCGGCCTTGATCTCCGCCGTGCGCAGGGCGTAGGCCCGCTGCGCCTCGGCCACCGCCTCCTCGGCCTGGAGCCGGGCCTCCTCCGACTCGCGGTTGGCGGACGCCTCGGCGATCTTGGCCTCCTTGAGCGCCCTGGCCGCCTCGGGTCGACCGAGGTCGGCCAGGTAGGTGCCCTCGGCCTGGATGTCCTGCAGCTGGAAGCTGTCGAGGACCAGCCCCTGTGGGGTCAGCGCGCTCTCGGCCTCCTCGGCCACCTCCCGGGCGAACGCCGCCCGGTCCCGGATGATCTCCTCCACGGTCAGCCGACCGACGATCGAGCGGAGCGAGCCCGCCAGGACCTCCGTCGTGAAGCCCGACACCTCGGACTGCTGTCCCATGAACCTCTGGGCCGCGGCGCGGACCGAGTCCTCGGTCCCGCCCACCTTGACG
Organism: Actinomycetes bacterium; assembly: GCA_023434535.1. Lineage (GTDB taxonomy): Bacteria > Actinomycetota > Acidimicrobiia > Acidimicrobiales > Microtrichaceae > Dermatobacter. Next base: position 3,772 of record JAEYSR010000110.1, on the reverse strand, counting down.
ATGGCGACGCCCTCGAGCGCGCAGCGGATGCCGTTGGCCGACACCGCGGAGCCGACGTGGATGTTGATCTGCTGGGACGCCAGGTCCAGGATCGCCAGCCGCTGCACGAAGGGCACGACGAAGACCGACGCACCCATGACCACCTTCTGGCCGGACAGGTCGGTGGAGACCTCGCCGGTCTCGGGGTTGGTGACCGGGCTGCCCTTGCGTCCGGTGATGATGTAGGCCTCGTGCGGGCCGGCCACCTTGTAGCGGCCGAGCACGAATGCGATGACCAGCACGATGAGTGCGACGAGCGCCGCGGCGCCGATGAGCAGGGTCACGAGCCTTCCTCTCCTTGGTTGTGTGTCCGGCCGGTGGGGCCGTTGCCGTCCGTCGGGCTGTCGACCGACGAGCTGCTGCCCGTCGGGCGGGTCTCCGCGGTGCGGTCGAGCGTGGTGTCGGCTCCCCAGAACTCGTCGTGGGACATGACGCGGACGGACGAGTCCGACACCGCCTCGACGACCACGACCTGGTCGCCGAGCGGATGCGGGTGCTCCGAGAGCGCGGTGAGCTTCCGGGGCTGGCCCCCGAGTCGGACGAGCACCTCGCCGCGGCCGCCGACGACCGGCGTCACGACCTTGCCCGCGACGCCGACCAGGTCGGAGCTGCGCGGGGTGGCGTCGGTGGCTCCGTGGCGGACCTTCGCCACGAACCACGCGGCGCCGATCGCGAACACGAGCGCCCCGGCACCGGCGACCACCAATGAGGCCGCTCCCATCGGGCCGACGGTCAGCCAGCCGACGACGCCGAAGGCGCCGAGGCCCGCGCCCAGCACGGGCACCGATGCCCAGTCGGAGCCGAGCTCGAGACCGTCGATGGCGTCGAGCACGTCGTCGAAGACCACTCCGACGACGAGGAGGATGAATCCCAGCGCCGCGCACCCTATGTACACGACGTTCATCGGGAGATCGTACCGACCGACCCTGTCGGGCGACCGGTGGTTAACGGGGACTTAGCGGCGCCGTAGCGGGCATCTGGGAATCACCCGCCGCGCACGGAGACGGCCGGGCGGTCACCCGGTGGTCGGATCGGCGAAGAATCCGACGGAGCGTCTCATCGCGGCCAGGATCTGTCCGCATCGGTTCGTACGGTCTCCCCATGACCCACGACACGACCTCACCCGACACGACCTCACCCGACACGACAGCACCCGCAGGCTCGGCCCTCGACGAGACCTCGCTCTCCCGGGAGAGGCGGGACCTCCTCGAGGTCCTCCGCACCCACCGCAAGTTCCTCGTCGGTACCGCGTCCGACCTCTCCGACGAGCAGGCGGCGTCGACGCCGACCGTCAGCGAGCTGTCCGTCGGCGGCATCATCAAGCACGTCACCGCCACCGAGCAGCAGTGGGCGAGGTTCATGACCGACGGCGCGAGCGCCTTCTTCGGAGCACCCGCCGACGACGAGGCCCCGGTGTCGGGCGCGCCGGACGGGTCGGCCGTCCCCGACGACGTCGCCGCCCAGTGGGCCGACGGCTTCCGCCTGGTGGAGGGCGAGACGCTCGCCTCCGTGCTCGCCGCCTACGAGGAGGTGGCGGCGGCGACCGACCTCCTCGTGGCCACGCTCCCGTCGTTGGACGCGGACCATCCCCTGCCCGAGGCGCCGTGGTTCGAGCCCGGCGCCGCGTGGTCGGTGCGGCGCTGCATCACCCACGTCGTGGCCGAGACCGCCCAGCACGCCGGTCACGCCGACATCGTCAGGGAGACGATCGACGGGCGGAAGTCGATGGGCTGAACGAACGCTCGTTGCACCGGGTGCTCCCAACGGGTACAACGTCGGGAGCACCCGGGCGATGGGTGACGGGTGGGGCGGACAGCGCGCAGGCGATCGGCGCACCGCTCCGGGGCGACACGGGGGATCCCATGCGGAACAAGGCAACGTTGGTCGTGGGCGTGCTCGCGGCCCTGGTCCTGGTGGTGGGAGCGTGCACCACGCCCACCACCCCGACGGGTCCGACGACGACCGTCGGGGCGCCGACCGCAGTGATCCAGGCCGATCCGACCTCGGGCACCGCGCCTCTGGCGGTCAGCTTCTCGGGTCTGTCCAGCCTCCAGCCGGGCGGGACCGTGACCGGCTACAGCTGGAGCTTCGGCGACGGCGGCAGCTCGACCCAGCCCGATCCGGTGCACGTGTACACGCAGCCGGGCTCCTACACGGCACGCTTGATCGTGACGGGCAACACCGGTCAGACCGCCACCGAGACCGTCGTCATCGAGGTCCTGCAGGACTTCAGCGACGTGGTCCTGGTCGACGACGACAGCACGGACGCTCCGGGTTGCGGCACGCCGGCCGACCCGTGCGCCACGCTCAACTACGCCCTCGACGTCGCGGCGACCGACTCGAAGTCCCAGGTCTGGGTGGCCGGCGGCACCTACCCGGCATTCACCGTCCTGTCGGGCATCGACGTCCGCGGCGGGTACGACCCGTCCTTCGCCGGCGCCGGTGACGACTCCGTGGTCGAGGGCGCCTACGACGTGGTCCGCGGCGTGTCCGCCGCGATCGTCGCGGTCGACATCCAGGCTCCGACCACCGTGTCCGGGTTCACCGCCGTCGGCGCCGACGAGTCGGCCAACGGCCGCTCCTCGCTGGCCGCCTACGTCGCCGGACCCGGCGGCGGGCTCACGCTCGACGGCCTGGTCCTCACGAGCGGTCGCTCCGGTGCGGCTGCCACGGCCGTGCTGGTCGACGGCGCCACGGTCGCTCTCACCGCTCCGGTGATCAGCAGCGGCGACGCGGTCGGCGCCGGCAACAGCGCCTACGGCATCCGGGCGATCAACGGTGCCTCGGTCGACGTCGACGGCGGCGCGATCGAGTCGGGCTCGGGCGTCGCCGGCGCAGCGGCCGGCGGTGCACCCGCCCCTGCGGCCGCCGGTTGCACCGGTGGCAACGGCGGCGACGCCGGCTCCTCGACGAGGGGTCCGGCCGGCGCGGCCTGCGCCGGCGCCTCTCCGTCCAACTCCGGTGCCGGTGGTGCCGGTGGCAGCTACAGCGGCGCCGGCCTCGTCGGCTCGGCAGGTGGCGGCGGAGCGGCCGGGGGATCCGCCGGCTGCGGCAGCCTCTTCGGCTGTGGCACCGACGCCACGGGCGGCGCGGCAGGAGCCTCGGCGACCGCTGCGGGATCCGGTGGTGCGGGCGGTTCCGCGACGTTCACCGCCGGCGTCCTGTTCGCCGGTCAGGCCGGGTCCGCGGGGTCCGCGGGATCCGTGGGTGCCGGTGGCGGCGGCGGTGGTGGCGGCAAGTCCGCCTCCGCCGGCGGTGGTGGTGGCGGCGGTGGCGGTGGCGGCGGTGCCGCCGGTGCTGCCGCGACGGTCGGCGGCGGAGCGGGCGGTGGCTCGTTCGGCGTCTACGCCGTGAACTCGTCGGTCGACCTCGCGGGCGTCCAGGTGACGGCCGGCTCCGGCGGTGCCGGCGGCAAGGGCCAGACCGGCGGTGCCGGCGGCAACGGCGGGACCGGCGGCAACGGCGGCAACAAGTCGTGCTGCGAGGCCGGCGGCGGCGGCGGCGGTGGTGGCGGCGGTGCCGGCGGCGGCGGCGGTGGTGCCGGCGGTGGTGCCGGTGGTCCGTCGATCGCGGTCTTCAAGGCCGGCTCCGGCTCGCTGACCACGACGGCGAACACGTTCACCCGGCCGGTCATCCCGGCGTCGGGCGGTCAAGGCGGAGCGTTCGCCTCGCCGGCCAACGGCGGCGTCGGCGGCGCCCGGGGCAACTGCGCTCTGATCGGCGGGTGCGCCGG
>JAEYSR010000105.1 GCA_023434535.1 Actinomycetes bacterium | reverse complement strand
GCGGCCGACGACCAGATGCAGGCGAGCACCGCCTCCACCGACATCTGGGCGGTGGACCCCGGCGAGCAGCCGTCTCGCTCGAACCTCCTCGCCGGCTCGGTGACGTCGCCGCTCTACATCACCGACGTGAACGAGGACGGGACCGTCGCCCGGGATCTGCTTTCCACCCAGTGGAACGGCCAGGTCCTGTCGTCCTACGTCGCCGACAGGACGACGGCCCGGGTCACGCTCGGCGATCCCGGCGCCGACCCCGACGTCCTGGTGAGCAGCGACTCGCAGGTCCAGTCGAACCTGGTGCGGCGCGGGGTGTACGTGGCGACCGCGGACGGCTGCCACCTCGCTCGGTCGGCCGACGACGTGGAGGACATCGGAACCGGCCTGTGCCAGATGAGCGAGGACGAGCGATGGGTCGTCTCGTGGCCGGCCGACGGCGGCGAGCTGTCCATCCGTGACCTCCGCACCGGGAAGGTGCGGACCGTCGACGGCACGACGACCAGCGCGGCGGCGCTCGGCCACGGCGCGTCGGTGATGGCGGTGCAGCAGACGCCCGACGGTGCTCAGGGCGTCGTCATCGACGCCGAGTCGGGCGACGTCACCGGACGGACCGACGTGTTCGCCACCATGCAGGTGCTGCCGATCGAACCCGGATCCACCGGCTTCGTGGCCCTCGCGTCGTCGGCCCGGGCCGACCAGGCCGACGCCGCCGCCCAGCGTGAGCTGCTCTACGTCAGCACGGACGCCGACGTGCAGGTGGTCGACACCGGCCTGCTGATGGTGCCGGTGCAGAGCGACTCGTCCATCACCTACGTGCACTTCGACGGGCAGGAGTCCGGGTCCGACTCGATCCGCCGGTGGGACCAGTCGACGGGCGAGACCGAGACGCTGCTGTCCGGCGCCGTCGGCGCCACGGCGGTCCGTCCCGACATGATCGTCGCCACCAAGGACACCGACGCCGGCGTCGAGCTGTACCGCTCGAGTGCCCAGGGCGACCTGGTCCACGTGGCCACGGTCCCCGGTGACGCCACCTCGGGCAGCAGCGTCCGACGCATCTCGACGCTCGGGAACACCTCGCTCGTGGAGATCACGGTCGGCGAGGCGACGTCGCTCGCCCGGATCGACCTCTCGGGCGACGACAGCGACGTCCCCGTGCAGGGCTGGGCCTCGATGCGCCTCGGCGGCGTCGACACCGATGGGACCGCTCTCGTGTCCGGTCTCCGGACCGCCGACGCCACCGAGCAGTCGATCGGCGTCGTCACCCCCGCGTCCGACGAGTTCGTCGAGCGCACGACCGCCACCAACAGCGGCCTGATCCTGATCCACGACGGCGTCCTCTACGTCACCGACCGGGACAGCGACGACGAGCTCACCATCCGGACCGTCCGCACGCAGGGCGACCCCGATGCGGAGACCTTGTACAAGGGCTACCAGCTCACCGGCGCCACGTGGCCGACCGACAACGGCGCCACGCAGTCGACCCTGATCTCCCGCGTCGCACTGGTCGCCCAGCAGCAGCAGGTCGCCGGCGGCTGATCCCCTGACCGCTCTGTTCGTCGAGATCGACGCTCTTCCGTCGAGATCGAGGAACGAAGCGGGCGGCAATCCGTCAGTGCTTGAAGTGGCGCTCGCCGGTCATGACCATCGCCAGGCCGCGCTCGTCAGCGGCGGCGATGACCTCTTCGTCGCGGATCGAGCCACCGGGCTGGATCACGGCCGTCACGCCCTGATCGGCGACGGCGTCGAGGCCGTCGCGGAACGGGAAGAACGCGTCGCTCGCTCCCGCTCCCCCGTCGGCCCGACCGTCGGCCTTCTGGCCGGCGATCTGCGCGGCGTCGACCCGGCTCTGCTGGCCGGCACCGATGCCGAAGGCCTGGCCGTCCTTGACCAGCACGATCGTGTTCGAGGTGACCCGGGCGCAGAGCCGCCAGGCCATCTCGAGGTCCGACCACTCCTGATCGGTCGGCTGGCGATCGGTCACGACCTGCCACTTGGAGCGGTCGACGGTGACGACGTCGCGGGTCTGCACGAGCAGACCGCCGTCGACGGTGCGGACGTCCAGCTCCGGCACCGTCGGCGCCGGAGCCGTGAGCACGCGCAGGTTGCGCTTCTCCAGCAGCACCATCAACGCGTCGTCGTCGTAGCCCGGGGCGATGATCACCTCGGTGAACACCGGGGCGAGCGCGGAGGCCAGCTCCACCGGAACCGTCCGGTTGACCGCGACGATGCCGCCGAAGGCCGAGGTCGGGTCGCACTCGTGGGCCCGCATGTACGCCGTGGCGATGTCGTCGGCGACGGCGGCGCCGCACGGGTTGGCATGCTTGATGATCACCGCGGCCGGGTCGTCGCCGAGCGAGTGGACCAGGCGCCACGCGGCATCGGCGTCGTACACGTTGAGGTACGACATCTCCTTGCCGCCGTGGATCGTCGCCCGGTCCCAGCAGCTGTCGCCGCTGAACGAGTAGCGGGCCCCGACCTGGTGCGGGTTCTCCCCGTAGCGCAGAGGCTGGGCCAGGGTCGCGGAGAGGTGGAGGGTGCGCGGAAGCGGAGCGTGCTCCTCGGGCAGGGCCGGCAGCTCGCCCGGCCCCTCGTCGTCGAACCAGGCCACGATCGCCGAGTCGTACGCGGCGGTGTGGGCGAACGCGTCTCGGGCAAGACGGCGACGCGTGATGGCCGACACGTCACCCGTGTCGCGCAGCTCGGCGAGCACCGGCTCGTAGTCGGCCGGGTCCACGAGCACCGTGACGTGCGCGTGGTTCTTGGCGGCGCCGCGGACCATGGTCGGCCCACCGATGTCGATGAGCTCGACGGACGGCTCCGAGCTGAACGGGTAGAGGTTCACCGCCACGAGGTCGATGGGCACGACGTCGTGGGTCTCCATGTCGGCGACGTGGGACGGGTCGTCGCGATCGGCCAGGATGCCGCCGTGGATCGCCGGGTGAAGGGTGACGACTCGGTGGCCGAGCATGTCGGAGAACCCGGTGACCTGCTCCGTCGGGATGACGGGCAGGCCGGCGTCGGCGAGCACCTTGGCGGTGCCCCCGCTGCTCACGAGCTCCCAGCCCAGCTCCACCAGCGCCCCACCGAGCTCGACCATCCCGGTCTTGTCGTAGGCCGACAGCAGAGCGCGTCGGGGTCGGGGGTCGGGTGCGGTCATCGGGCGGTCCTCTCGTCGAGCTCGATCCCGGCCGGCGGCTGCGTGACGGACGGGTCGGCCGGGCTGACCACGGTGGGCCCGTCCAGCACGGAGCCGCGCTCCAGGATCGATCGGATGGTCTGGGTGTAGAGCCGTCGCTCGACGGCCTTGATGCGTTCGTGGAGCGTGGACTCGTCGTCGCCGGGGAGGACGGGGACCGCCTCCTGGGCGAGGATCGGGCCGTCGTCGACCAGCTCGGTGGCCACGTGCACGGTGCACCCCGTGACCTTCACGCCGTAGGCCAGAGCGTCGCGGACGCCGTGCCAGCCGGGGAAGCTCGGCAGCAGCGCCGGGTGGGTGTTCACGATCCGACCGGGGAGCGCCTCGAACGCCTCGGCGCCCAGGATCGTCCCCCACCCGGCCATGGCCACGAGGCCGATGTCGTGCTTGCGGAGCTGGGCGACGACCTCGGAGGTGAACCCGTCGCGGTCGAACTCGGCGCCGAACTCCGTCCGCTCCACCACCACGCACGGGATGCCGTGGCGGGCCGCGACGTCCTCGACCGCGCAGTGGCGGTCGACCATGACGAGTTCGATGGGGAGGCCGTCGGCGGCCATCGCGTCGAGCAGGGTCCCGGAGCCGGATGCCAGGACGGCGAGCCGCAGGCCGGGGTCGGTGGGTGCCATGACGGGGCGAACCTACCAGCCCCCGGATCCCCGATTTCGACCACACGTCACGTCCCGAGGCGACCTGACCTGTGGCCAAGATCGCTGGGCGCTGGGCGGAGGGTGAGCGGCGGTCAGCCGAGATCGAGGAGGATCGACTCGAGCTCGTAGAACTCCGGGCGGGGGCCCGTCGGGGAGAACCAGCCGTCGGAGAAGACCGACACCACCGCACCGGTCCGGAGGTCCGCGGCGAACGTCCCCGCCACCGAGTCGAGGCCGACCCGCTGCGAGGTGACGGCCGACCCGTCGCGCTGGCACGGGCACAGCGGCATCAGACCGATGCCGTACACCCAGTCACCCTTGTCCCCGGCGAACTCCGTCATGGCCGCGACCGACGACGCGGCCACACCCTCCCGGAACACCCACCGGAAGAACCTCGCCAGGTCCGCGGCGCTCGAGAGGATGCCGCCACTCGACCACGTCCGGCCCCGGTACCCGTGGCCGTCGGGGTCCGTGACCCGGTCGACGGGATCGAGGTCCTCGTCGAAGCTCAGCTCCACACCGGCGAGGGAACCCATGTCCGCCATCGCGTCGCGCCACGTGACCCCGGTGGCCCGTTCGAGCGCGAGGCCCAGGTACAGGTAGCCCGCACGGGAGTACTCGAAGGCCGTCCCCGGCTCGAAGAGCAGCTCCGGGTCGGCCTGCCAGCGAGCCAGCACCTCGTCGGGCGTGGTCTCGAACAGGCTGTCGTCGACCGCGCTGCTGATCCCTGACTGGTGCCGCGCCAGGTGCTCCAGGGTGATGCGGTCGCCGTGCGGTGCCTCGGGGACCCACTTCGACAGGGTGTCGTCCAGGGCGACGGTGCCCGCGTCGACGGACCGCATCAACCACGTCGCCGTTGCGGCCTTCGTGATCGACCACCACACCAACGGGTCGTCGTCGACCGCCGGCGCTGCTGCGTCCGCCGCAGTTGCGACCGGAGCGTCGCCGGCGGACCACGAGAACACCTCGACCGACCCGTCGGGGTGCACCAACGCGCCGCTCAACGTCGTCATCTCGCCGATCGACTGGAGGTCGGGGTGCCGCTCGAGCCATGCCGCGAGCTCGCTCTCCACGGTGCGCGCCGGTGCTCCGGCCACGGTCGTCGTGGTGGTCGTGGTGGCGTCGACCATCCCGGCTCGGGCGGCAACGGCCTGGCCGGACAGGGGTTCCGCCGTGCTGGCACCGCCCGGTGAGGTCGCCAGCGCGGCGCCGACGAGGGCGGCGGCGAGGACGGCCCCGCCGGCCCGGAGCGCCGGTCGGATCCGGCGGTCCACCTTCCGGCGCGCCCGGGACGGGATCGGCGCGGGGCCGACCGACACCCACCGCCACCCCACGGCGTCGGCCCGGCGACGACCCGCGGCCCAGTCCTCCACCCGCCCGAAGACGACGACGCACCCCGCGGTCACGACCACGACGACGACCAGCGACAGCATCCAGCGCACCGGGCCCGGATCCAGTCGACCGTCGACGAGCTCCGCCGCTGCGACCAGCCCGAACCCGTGCCACAGGTAGATCGTCAGCGTCTTTCCGACCAGGACGTCGACGGCGGATCCGAGGACGCCACGGACTCCCGAGAGGATCGGCCGGAGGAGCAGCAGCAACGCCAGGCCGGCGCCGCCCACGAAGAGGGTCAGCAACGCCGAGCGGTTCACGACGAAGTCGTCGGGTCCCAGGCGGAGGACGGTGACGAGCGCGGCGCCGAGGAGCGCCGCGCCGACCGCCGCGCACGTCCGCACCGATGGCAGGCGTCGGTCGCGCAGCGCGTAGAGCATCCCGGCGGCGACGAACGTGCCGTAGGAGAGCGCGTCGAGGACCGACAGCGGGACCAGCGCCCGACCCGCCGCCTGCTCCGCCCAGAACACGGCCACGGTGGCGAGGGCGAAGGCCAGCGGAGCGCCCGCTCCCCAGCGACGGGCCATCCAACGGATCGCCGCCCCGCCGATCACGAACCACACGTAGGCCCGAACGTACCAGAGCGGCAGCCACAGTCCCCGCAGCTCGGCGCTGCCCTCCGGATCGACCACGGGCAGCACCCAACCGAACAGCTCACCCGGCCCCGGTCGCCACCCGGCTGCCACCATCACCGTGATCGCCACGGCGCCGTACACCCAGAAGGGGACGAGCAGCCGACGAGCCCGCTGGCGCAACGTCGCCCACCAACCGCGTCGGGCGAGCGACGGCTCCAGGAGCACACCGGTCGAGAAGAACATCGCCGGCATGGCCGGGAACCAGGTCAGCCATGCCGCGGACCAGGTGTGCCACAGGATGACCCTGACGAGAGCGAGCGAACGGACGACGTCGATGAAGCGATCGCGCCCACGAGGGGCGACCGACGACGGCGGTCCGGGGACGACGTCGTCGGTGACGTCGAAGGAGCCGGCCGCCCGAGGCTCGTGGGTGGGTCGCATGGATCCGGTGGCGGCGCCGGCCCGTCGACGCCGCACGCACATTGTACGGGCCCCGAACTACCCGGGTTCCTCGGCTGGTTCGAGCGTCACGCGTTGACGTCGGGTGTGCAGGTGACGGCCGACGTCGGGGGGCGGACGCGACGACGGCGTGACCCAGCAAGTCACGCCGTCGTTCGAAGATCGTTCATCAGGGATCTACGGATGCAGACGACCACACCTTGTCGGGCGCGACCCCTATATCCGTCCGTCGCCGGGCGGCGGTCAGCCGAGGGAGCGGATCACCTCGACCATGAGGCTGCCGGCCTCGGTCGGGTTGGCGCCGACCTGGACGCCGGCGGAGGTCAGCGCCTCCATCTTGGCGGCCGCGGTGCCCTTGCCGCCGGAGACGATGGCGCCGGCGTGGCCCATCTTCTTGCCGGCCGGGGCCGTCTGACCGGCGATGTACGCGACGACCGGCTTGGTCATCTTGGAGGCGATGAAGTCCGCTGCCTCCTCCTCGGCCGAGCCACCGATCTCGCCGATCATCATGACCGCCGAGGTCTCCTCGTCGGCCTCGAAGCGCTCCAGGCAGTCGATGAAGCTCGTGCCCGGGACCGGATCGCCGCCGATGCCGACGCAGGTGGTCACTCCGATGTCCTGCAGCTTGAGCTCGTAGAGCGCCTGGTAGGTCAGCGTGCCGGAGCGGCTCACGATGCCGACGTTCTTGGCGCCGGCCTCGGCCTCCTTGGCGATGTGACCGGCGGTGATGCCGATGTTGCACTTGCCGGGGCTGATGATGCCAGGGCAGTTCGGGCCCAGCAGCTGCACCGACGGGAAGTCCCGCTGCAGCTTGTTGAAGAACCACGCCTCGTCCTGCATGGGCACACCCTCGGTGATGCACACGATGAACTCGACGCCGCCCTCGGCGGCCTCCATGACGGCCGACTTCACGCCCGGGGCGGGGATGAAGATGCAGCTCGCGTTGGCGCCCGTCTCGGCCACGGCGTCGGCGACGGAGGCGAAGATCGGGATGCCCTCGACGTCGGTGCCGGCCTTCTTGGGGTTCGTGCCGGCGACGACCTGCGTGCCGTAGTCGCGGTTGAGCAGGCCGTAGTACCGGCCCTGGCTGCCGGTCAGCCCTTGGTAGACGACCTTGGTGTTCTCGTCGACGAAGATGCTCATGTCTCTGTTCTCCTCTTGATCTTCCGTCGCCTCAGGCCCCGGCCAGCTCGACGACCTTGGCGGCCGCCTCGAGCATGGTGGGCTGCATCTGCAGCTTGTCGGACAGGTGCGGCTTGAGGATCTCCCGACCCTCCTCGGCGTTGGTGCCGTCCAGGCGGATCACGATCGGCGAGTCGATGTCGACCCGACCGAGCGCCTCGACGATGCCGTTGGCGACCTCTTCGCCGCGGGTGATGCCGCCGAAGATGTTGATGAAGATCGCCTTGACCGCCGGGTCGTTGTTGATGACCTCGAGCGCACCGGCCATGACGTCCGCGTTGGCGCCGCCGCCGATGTCGAGGAAGTTGGCCGGCTTGCCGCCCGACTGGTTGACCACGTCGAGCGTGCTCATGGCCAGGCCGGCGCCGTTGGCGATGATGCCGACCGTGCCGTCCAGACCGACGTACTGCAGGCCCTTCTCGTGGGCCGCCGCCTCGCGGACGTCGCGGACCTGGGTGGCCTCGTACTCGTCCCACTCGTGGCGGTAGGAGGCGTTGTCGTCCAGCGTCACCTTGGCGTCGAGGGCGTGGACCTCGCCGGTGGGCTTCAGGATCAGCGGGTTGACCTCGGCCAGATCCGCGTCGCCCTCGGTGTAGGCCCGGTAGAGCTTCTTGAGGATGTCGATGGCGCCGTCGGTGGCCCGGGGATCCAGGTTGGCGGCGGCCACCCAGTCGGCGGCGACCTGGTCGGTCAGCCCGTCCACCGGGTCGATCCAGATCTTGGCGATGGCGTCGGGGTCGCTCTCGGCGACGGCCTCGATCTCCACGCCACCCTGGGCGGACAGCATGCCGAGGTGCTTCTTGGCGGAGCGGTCCAGGGTGAAGCTGGCGTAGTACTCCTGGTCGATGTCGGAGGCGACCTCGATCCAGATGATCTTGACGATGTGGCCCTTGATGTCGAGCCCGAGGATGTTGGTGGCGTGCACGCGGACCTCGTCCGCGTCGTTGGCCAGCTTCACGCCGCCGGCCTTGCCGCGACCGCCGACCTGCACCTGCGCCTTGACGACGACGGGGTAGCTGGCCAGCCGCTCCGCCACCGCCACTGCGTCGTCCACCGTGGTGACGGCCTCACCGGCCGAGACCGGGATGTCGAACGTGGCGAAGAACTGCTTGCCCTGGTACTCGAAGAGGTCCACCCTCTCACCTTCCTGTCGCCGAACTGCAGACCGCAGATGACCTGACAGGGCGTCAGATCGCGCCGATCTGAGGCAGGAGAGTAGACCCGCGCCCGCAGGCTCCCCTATTCGAGGGCCGTTCGAGGGCAGCTGCCGTCCCGAATCGTGGCGACGGAGCGGTCGTGGGAAGCTGACGATCATGCCGGTCGAACGTCGCAGCGGTTCCAAGCAGGCCACCTCGGTGATCATCGGCATCGTGGCGCTCGTCCTCGCCGTGCTCGCCGCATGGGGGATGATCCACCTGGCGTCCGGCGGCAAGGGCCCGGTCCAGGTGCAGCTCGGCGACGACACGTTCGACGCCGGTTTCACCTCCCGGATGGCGGCCCAGATCGAGCAGGACGGACCGCTGCTGTTCAGCGACGTGTCGGGCCGCGGCCAGCGCCAGCCGATCTACGTCGTGCACATCGGTGACGTCGAGGACGACGGGTGGTTCGCCCTGTCGGCGGTCGCCCCCGGCGCACCGGAGGGTTGCTTCGTGACGTGGAACCCGGACCGCGACCTCTTCGAGGAACGCCGAGCGGCGGACTCCTCCGCTGGCCGGGACGCCCTCGGCGAGCTGTGCCGCGACGTCACCTGGACAGCGGACGGATCGGGTGGCTCGGACGGCTCGGTGCTCGAGGCGTTCCCGTGGAAGGTCGACGAGGACCGGCTCATCATCGACCTGCGACCGGACCAGTCGCGGGAGACGACGACCACGATCGCCACCAGCGGCAACTGAGCTCGGGCCCACCCGCTCTGTTCGTCGATATCGGGCGGAACGACGGGGGCGGGGGACAGCTCAGCCGAGGCGGTCCAGCGCGTTGAGAGTGATGCGCTCGACCACTGGGTCGGGTACGCCGCCGGGTGAGGTCGGGTCCTGCTCGAGGCCGTAGGCCCACTCCGTGCAACCGACGGTCATCACCGTCCCGCCCGACGGGTGGGTCCACGTCGCCATCACCGCGTGGCCGTGTCGGAGCCGGTCCTGCGCCTCGACCGATCGGTCGCCCAGGAGCCGGTCGGCGTGGAACACCAGCTCGTACTCCGCCCCCTCCTCGATCGGCAGCGGCGTGGTCAGCTCGTCGAAGCCCGTGGCCGGGGCGGTCGCCAGGACCTCCAGGCCCTCCGGGGTTCCCGGCGTCGGCGGTGTCGCCGGAGTGGGCAGGCCGTCCACCAGGGTCAGGTCGGTGCCGTCGCACTCGTAGCCGACCACGCGTGCCGCAGAGCCGAACACGTCGCCGCGTCGGAGATCCGTGCCGTCGAACAACCAGTGGCCGTGGCGATGCACCTCGTAGCCCCTCGCACCCGCCGGCGCGCTCAGGTGGACGCCGTGGTACCCGCCGCGGGTGAACGTCACGCCGGTCATGGCGGACTCCGGTCGGCCGGTCAGCGGATCCGACCACATGGAGGTGACGCGGTCCTGCCGGTCGGTCCCCATCACGGGGTCCTCCCGGTAGCGGTGCTTCCAGGCGACCATCCGCCGGTCGTCGTCCTCCAGCCGCACCTGCCAGTAGGCCGTGTTGCCGGAGAGGAAGGCGACGTTGCCGCCACCCGCGATGTGCCCCTCGACGGAGTCCCGCTGGCCCCACGTCCAGTACTCGTCGTGGCCGACCGACAGGACGAGGCGGCGACCGTCGAGCAGCCCCGCGGCGATGTCGCCGTGGAGCTCGGCGTCGAGATCCGCGTCGACGCAGTAGTCGAGCGTGATGCCGCGTCGTTCCGCCCAGCGGACGAACCGGAGCTCCTGGCCGGCCCACCCCGACATGCCGTGCCACAGCGAGTACTCCCGCTCGACGGTGTAGGTGAAGAACTCGTCGACGGTGTCGACCACGCGCTCGCCCAGCGCATGTTCCTTGGACAGGAAGCCCGAGCCGAGTGGTCGCTGCGGGGAGACGATGACTCCGCCCGTGTAGAGGTTGCGCCCGCCGACGTCGTTGTAGGCGTTCCACGTGTTGGTGGCGAGCTTGAGGAGCGGCGCGTCGGGTGTCGGGGTGGTGGGACGGACGAGGAACCAGGCACCGACGGGTCGACCGTCGACGAGCACCAGGTACAGGCCGCTCAGCCACTCGCCGACCGTGAGGTGAAGTGTCGGCGTCCAGCCGCATCCGTCCTCGGGAGCGTCCGGCGGCATCGACTGCTCGGGGGCGACGACGCCGGCCGACGTCCACACGACGGTCGGTTCGAGTCCGTCGCGCACGACCTCGACGGCGAGTGGGGTGGACCCGTCGCCCGAGAGGTGCAGGGCGATCTCCTCGCCGACGACCGCGCTCTGGGGCCAGCAGTAGCCGAGGGTGCTCATGGGCGGACCCTACGCCCCTCAACCCGCCCACTCGGTTCGTCGATATCGACGGACAGCTGTCGATATCGAGGAACAGAGCGGGCGCGGGCGGTCAGAGGTGGTCGAGCAGCAGCGACTGGTTGCCGCGGCCGATGCGGCCCTGCTGGTCCCACATGGCCGAGTCGCTGAGCCCGATCCCGGTGCTCGACGTCCGCATCACCGACTCCATCCCGACCCACTCGCCGACGGGCTCCCGCCACAGGTGCACCGTCAGGTCGGGGTTGATGAACAGCGACGACCCGTCGAACGCGACGCTGGAGCCGATCCCGTTGGCGAAGTCGGCCGCAGCCGCCGCCCTCTGCCACGGCGACGGCACCTCGCCCGCCACCACCGGCATCGCCAGTCGGATCCAGTCGAACACCGGGCCCGGCTCGAAGAACCCGCCGCGGACGAACCGGTGCTCGGTGCCGGTGTTGTGGAACCCGGCGTAGTCGACCATTGCGAGCGACACGTCGGACGCCTCGGGCGGCAGAGCCGGCGGCTCGTCGTCGACGCCGTGCCCGGCCGGACCCGACGGGCCGGCGTCGTCGAGGTCCACGGTGCCGGGCTCGGTCGACCGGATCCGCAAGCCGCGGGCCATGGCGACGACCACGTCGTCGTCCGCCGTGCGCAGCGTGGCCTCCACCAGGCTGACCTTCCGCCCCGGCCGGAGGACCGTGGCGTCGACGAGGAGCGGCCGGGTCGGGACCGGCCGGACCAGCTCGATGGTCACCCGGGCCAGTCGCATGGGGATCATGCCCGAGCCGTCGGGCGACTCGGGCAGGGGTACGCCCTCCAGCGCCCGGGTGATGAAGGCCGCTGGTGCGCCGCCGTGACAGGCGTGCGGGTCCCACGGACCGCGGGTCGCGTCGGTGGGCAGCCAGGCGGTCCGACCGCCGGGACCGTCGACCCGCTCGAAGAGAGCGGCGCCATCGCCGCCATCCATGACGCCGGCGGCGGTCACCTCGATCCGTTCTTCGACCGGTCGTCGCCCTTCCCGCCACCGCGAGCAGCCCGACCGGACGGAGCGACCGACGGCGCCTTCGCCTCGGCGGTCTCCCGTTCGAAGATCGGCACGATCTGGTCCCGGCGCAGCTTGCGGGTCCCCGTCCGCGGCAGGTCGTCGACCACGATCACGCGACGCGGCGCCTTGTAGCGGGCCATCCGACCGCGGGACCACGCGACCAGGGCGTCGGGGGTGACCTTGGCGCCATCACGGAGGCGGACCGCGGCCACCGGGACCTGGCCCAGCTTGGGGTCGTCGAGCCCGACCACCCCGCACTCGAGGACGTCGGGGTGCTCCTCGAGGTCCGCCTCGACCTCGACCGCGTAGACCGAGTACCCGCCGGACTTGATGACGTTCTTGGAGCGGCCCTGGAACGACATCAGCCCGAAGGGCCCACTCCGCACCAGGTCGCCGGTGCGGAGCCACCCGTCGTCGGTCAGCGCCTGCGACGAGGCCTCGGCGTCGCCGTGGTACCCCTTGAGGATCCCTGGGCCCTTGATCTGCAGCTCACCCACCGAGCCGGATCGGACCGGCTGGTCGTCGTGGTCGGCCACCCGCACCTTCCAACCCGGCAGGGTCACGCCGAGCGAGTCGCCCAGGCCGACAGGGAGGAGCGGAGGGGAGATCTTGGCCACCACTCCCCCGCCCGTCTCGACCATGCCGTAGCCCTCGAAGAACGCCGCCTCGCCGATCGGACCGATCAGCGGCAGGGTCGCCGACGCGCCGTAGGACTTGAAGCGTCGGGCGAGCGGCGCCGGCATCACGTCCGCGCCGGTCATCCAGATCCGCACGCACGTGAGGTCCCGGTACTCGGCGCCGGCCTGCTCGAGGAGCCGGTAGGTGGCGGGCACCCCCATGAACGCGGAGGACCTCCGCTCCTCGATCACGTCGAGGACGCGGTCGGCGTGGAACTGCCGGAGGAAGTACATGGGGACGCCGGCCAGCGTGGGGCCGAGGACCGACACGAAGCCCATGATGTGGGCGACCGGGAGGCTCAGCACCAGCTCGTCGTGGCGGAGCCAGGTGGGGGTGGCGGCCATGATCGCCAGCCCGCCCAGCAGTGCCCGGTGCGTGAGCTCCGCCCCCTTCGGGACCCCGGTCGTTCCCGACGTGTAGAAGAGAGCGGCGACGTCGTCGGGATCGGGCTCCACGGGCGGACGCGGCGCCGACCGCGAGCCCGCCCCCGTCGCCAGCTCGGTCGCCCCTCGGATGACGAGAGAGGCCCCGCTGTCGGAGATGACGTGGTCGACCTCGGCCGGACGCATCTGCGGGTTCACCGGCGCCGGGAGGCGTCCCGCGCGCGCCGCAGCCAGGCACAGGAGGAACTGGTCGATCCCGTTCGGCGTGGCGATGACGACCGGCTCGCCGGCCTTGGACCGTGCGGCGATGGCGGCGGACCAGCGCGCCACGAGGTCGGCGGCACCGCCGTACGTGAGCTCCCGGACGTTGCCGTCGACCCGACCCCTGGACGCACCGCCGCGCACGGGGCCGGGAGCGACGACGCCCTCCTCGGACACCATGAGCCGGTCGCCGTGGAGGTCGACCCAACGATCGGCGAGATCGGCCAGCGTCACGTGGTGGCGCAGCGCGAGGTCCGCCCGCTTCAGGAACCTGGTCGACACCTCAGCGGACGACCTTCTTGATGGGAGCCCACGACAGCAGGAGGCGCTTCTCCCCGACGTCGGGGAACCGCACGACCGCCTCGGTCTTCTCGCCCTGGCCCTCCATGTGCAGGATCACGCCCTCGCCCCACTTGGTGTGCTCCACATCATCGCCCACGCGGAAGTCCAGCTGGTGCGCCCCCGATGGAGTGGGCGGCGCGGGCCGGGTGGCGCGCTCCATCTGACGCTCGCGCCCCGACGGCGTCCACGAGGTGGACTCCCAGCCTCCGGAGCGGTGCGAGGACCGCGACCGCTTGGAGCGGCTGGCCTCGGCCTCGATCACCAGCTCCGAGGGGACCTCGTCGAGGAACCGGCTCGGCGGGTTGTACTGGGTGGAGCCGTGCAGCGTCCGGCACCACGCGTAGGAGAGGAACAGACGCTCCCGGGCGCGGGTGATGCCGACGTAGGCCAGCCGACGCTCCTCCTCGAGCTCGGCCGGCTCGGTCAGCGAGCGCATGTGCGGGAAGACGCCCTCCTCCATGCCCACGAGGAACACGTTCGGGAACTCCAGGCCTTTTGCGGAGTGCAGCGTCATGAGCACCACGCCGGTGTCGCCCGGGTCGGTGCCGTCGGGGAGCTGGTCGGTGTCGGCCACCAGCGAGACCTGCTCGAGGAACTCGTCGACGGTCGCGTACTCGCGGGCCATGCCGACCAGCTCGGCCAGGTTCTCCTGTCGCCCCTCCGACTCGAGCGTGCTCTCGGCCTCCAGCTCGGCGGCGTAGCCGGACCGGTCCAGGATCTGCTCGAGCAGGTGGCCCGGACCCTTGTCCACCTCCAGCGCGAGCTCGTCGATCAGGTTCGTGAAGCTCTCGATGCCGCGCGCCGCCCGGGCGCTCGCCCCGGCGTCGTCCCAACGACGCAGCGCGTCCATGAACGTCATCTCGTGGGCACGGGCGTACGCGTCGAGGCGACCCACCGTCTGGTCGCCGACGCCACGCTTGGGCGTGTTGAGCACCCGCTTCACGCTGACCTCGTCGGTCGGGTTCACGACGGCCTTGAGGTAGGCCATCGCGTCCTTCACCTCACGCCGGTCGTAGAAGCGGAGGCCGCCGACGACCCGGTACGGGATGCCGGAGCGGAGGAACTGCTCCTCCAGCACGCGGCTCTGCGCGTTGGTCCGGTAGAAGACGGCGACGTCGGACCAGCGGATGTCCCCGCGGTCGTGCAGCGACGAGATCTGGTGCGCCACCCACTGGGACTCCTCGGCCTCGTCCTCGCCCTGGAAGCGGACGATCTGGTCGCCCGGACCCTCGTCGGTCCAGAGGTCCTTGGGCTTGCGGGCCGTGTTGTTGGCGATGACGGCGTTGGCCGCGTCGAGGATGGTCTGGGTCGAGCGGTAGTTCTGCTCGAGCACCACGGTGGTCGCGTCGGGGAACGTGGTCTCGAACTCGAGGAGGTTGCGCATGTCCGCTCCTCGAAACTTATAGATCGACTGATCGAGGTCACCGACGACGCAGACGTTTCGGTGCTCCTCGCCCAGCAGCATGACCAGGTCGTTCTGCACGGGGTTGGTGTCCTGGTACTCGTCGACGAGCACGTTGCCGAACCGGTTCCGGTAGTGCTCGAGCACCTGGGGCTCGGTGCGCAGCAGCTCGACGGTCACGCCCAGGAGGTCGTCGAAGTCCATGGCCCCGGCCTTGCGCAGTCGGGCCTGGTACTCCTCGAACACCTCGCCGATCCGGCGTTCGTGGATGACCGATGCCCGTTCGAGGTAGTCCTCGGCGGACAGCCCGTCGTTCTTGGCCGCGGAGATGGTGGCGTGGACAGACCGGGGCGGGAAGCGCTTGGGGTCGATGTTCAGGTCCCGCAGCACGTAGCCGGTGAGGCGCACGGCGTCGGCCTGGTCGTAGATGGTGAACGCGGACGGGTAGCCGAGCAGCTGTGCGTCACGACGGAGGATGCGGACGCACGCCGAGTGGAACGTGGACACCCACATCTTGTCGGCGACCGGACCGACCAGCCGACCGATGCGCTCCTTCATCTCCCCTGCGGCCTTGTTCGTGAAGGTGATCGCGAGGATCTCGAACGGCGAGACGCGGTGGGCGTGGATCAGGTGCGCGATCCGGTGCGTGAGGACGCGGGTCTTGCCCGACCCGGCGCCGGCGACGACCATCAACGGCCCCTCGCCGTGGGTGACCGCCTCGTACTGGGCCGGGTTCAGCCCTTCCAGGAGGTCGTCGACGTCCATCGGCGCCCACCCTACTTGCGGGCTCCGACAGCCCGGATCGGGGGCCGGGCCCTCACCCGTGCCGTCACCGGATCCGCTCGGTCAGCCGGACGGGACGAGCAGACGGTCGGCGAAGAACTGCAGCACCTGGTCCAGGGCCTGCCGCGTCGGCTGGCCCGGCTCGTCGATCAGGTCCTCCGTCAGGACCGAGTGCGCTGCCTTGCGGTGACCCCACGGGTTGCCGGGCGAGGAGTCGATCTCCACCCCGATGAAGTTGTCCCCCAGCTCCCGGCGCAGCGACGCGAACCGCGCTGCGGGCACGAGCTTGTCGCCGGTGAAGCGCAGGCCGAGCACGCAGATGTCGTCGTTCTCGACCCGCTCCTTGACGGCGAGGAGGTCCCGGTCCGACAGGCCGAGGTCGGCGCCCCGCTTCTTGCCCCCGATCGGCAGGGAGGGCTGGCTGAGCACGGGGGCCAGCATCTCCGGCTCGGTCGCCATCGCCAGGGCGAAGCCACCGGTGAAGCACATCCCGACCGCCCCGACCCCGGGGCCGCCGCAGCGCTCGTGGGCGTCGCGCGCCAGGGCCCGGAGCCAGTCGATCGCCGGCGGGGTCGTCCGCATGGCGAACGCCTTGAACTCCTTGGACACGCACGCCGGCACCGTGGCCCTCACCAGCAGGGCCGGCGTCGCCTCGGCCCCCGTCACCCCGAACATCTCCGGCATGAACACCGTGAAGCCGGCGTCGACGACCCGGCGGGCGAAGGCGATCACCGCCGGGGTGATGCCGGGCAGCTCCTCGATGACGATGACCGCTGGCCCCTCGCCGGCGACGAACACGCGGCGCGTGGTGCCGGCGAACGTGAACCGCTCGGTGGTGAAGCCGTCGATGACCACGTCGTCGGTGTCGTTCGTCACGGGCCGAACCGTACCGGAACCCCGGCACTACCCTCCGGTGCCGTGCCCGGCCCCCGCCCGTTCCGCTTCACCCTCCAGGCCTCCCACATGGAGCAGCCCGAGGACCTGATCCCCCTGGCCCGCAAGGCGGAGGACATCGGTGTGAGCGTCCTCACGGTGGCGGACCACCTCGACGACCAGCTCGCCCCGATCGCCGCCCTCATGGCCGCGGCCGACGCCACGACCACGTTGCGGGTCGGGACGCTCGTGTTCTCCAACGACTACCGCCACCCCGCCGTCCTGGCCAAGGAGGCGGCGACCGTCGACCGGCTCAGCGGCGGCCGGCTCGAGTTCGGTCTCGGCGCCGGGTGGATGACCACCGACTACGAGTCGACCGGCATCCCGCTCGACCCCCCGTCGGTCCGCATCGAGCGGCTCGAGGAGGCGCTGGCGATCATCACCGCCCTGTGGTCCGGTGAGCCGGTCACCCACCACGGCCGCTTCTACGACGTCGACGGCCTGGTCGGCAGCCCGCTCCCGGCCCAGCGACCGCATCCGCCGATCGTCATCGGCGGCGGCGGCCGCAAGGTCCTGGAGGTCGCCGGTCGCCATGCGGACGTGATCAACCTCAACCCGTCGCTCACCGCCGGGGTGATCGACCACCGCGCCGGCCCCACCGCCACGCCCGAGTCGACGGAGCAGAAGATCGGCTGGATCCGCGACGCCGCCGGCGACCGCTTCGACGGGATCGAGCTGGGCACGCGCATCCACCTGGCCATCGTCACCGACGACCGTCAGGCCATGTTCGACGCGCTCGCCGGCGGGTTCGGGATGACGCCCGAGCAGGCGGCGGGCTCACCGCACGCCCTGTGCGGGACCATCGACGAGATCGCCGAGGACCTGCAGGAGCGCCGGGACCGCTTCGGCCTCAGCTCGATCGGTCTGTCGGCCTCGTCCCTCGACGACCTGGCCCCGTTGATCGATCGGCTGGCCGGGACCTGACGCCCGGCACCGGGTGCTCTCGGTGCAACCGACGTCGCAGAGCAGCGCTCAGCGCTCACCGCGCCCGACGACGGGGAGCGCGGCGGATTGGTCCGTCAGGCGACGCGACCGGCCCGCACGACCGAGCCCATGCGGGAGATCGGCGCCACCTTCACCACGTCGCCGGTGTGGGGCGAGTGGATCATCTGACCGCCGCCGATGTACAGGCCGACGTGGGAGATCGGGTTGTTGAAGAACACCAGATCGCCCGGCTGCAGCTGGTCGAGGGAGATCCGCTGGGTGGCGGCGTACTGGGCCGACGACGAGTGCGGCAGGCTCTTGCCGGCACGGGCCCATGCCCACATGGTCAGACCGGAGCAGTCGAAGCCGGTCGACGGGCTGGCGCCGGCCCACTTGTACGGCGTGCCCATCACCGACTGCGCCGCGGCGATCGCTGCGCCCGCCCCGCTGCCGACGGGAGCGACCGGAAGTGACGGCGCCGGCGCCGGTGCGGCGGGCTTGGACGTCTTGGGTGCCGCGGGAGCGGCGGCCGGGGCAGCTGCCGTGCGGCCGGCGGCGGTCCGAGCTGTGGTCGTGGTCTGAGCCGCAGCGGCCGCTGCGGCCTGGCGGGCCTGGGCCTCGGCGGCGGCCTTGGCCGCCGCCTCCTGGGCCTGGCGCTCCTGCTCGGCGGCGATGGCCTGCTTGAGCTCGGCGTTGGCCCCGTCGAGCAGGTCCTTCTGAGCGGAGACGCTCGACTCCAGCTCCGACTTGACCGAGGCCTGCTCGGCCTTGCGGTCCTCGAGGGACTTGGAGGACGCCTCGAGCTCGGCGGTGCGGTCGTCGAGGTCCATCTGGGCCGCCCGGAGCCCGTCGGCCACCTGCTCCCTGTCGCCGTGGAGCGTCTCGAGCAGGACCTTCTCGTTGACGGCGGAGTTCGGGTCGCCGACGCCGAGGCCGGCCACGTCCGAACCGGCGCTCATGTAGGCGCTCACGATGTAGCTGCTGGCCTGCGCCTTGGCCTCGTCCATCCGGGCCTTGGCGTCGGCCACGGCGTCGGTGTTCTTCTTCAGCTCGTCCTGTGCCTTGCCGAGCGCGAGCTGGGTCTGGAGGTACTGCTCGTCGAGCGCCGAGGCCTTGGCCTCGAGGCGATCCATCTCCGCCGCCAGGCGCTGCACCTTGGCCCGCTGGCCCTCCACGTCCTGCGCGCTGGCGGTGCCGGTCAGACCGGCGCCGACGACGAGGGCCAGAGTGGCGAGGACGGCGACGGAGCGGACGGGTCGGGAGAGGCGGCGGCGGGAACGGAGCATGACGGTCGCAAAGTCAACCACGATCCGTGGTCTGTTACAAACAGATGTCGATCCG
>JAEYSR010000103.1 GCA_023434535.1 Actinomycetes bacterium | reverse complement strand
GCTGCTCGGCGTGGTCGCGCCAGCCGGGCACCCGGGCGTGCCACTCCAGCACGTAGGTGCACAGGTCCAGGTCGAGCAGCTCGCACTCCTCCTCGATGGCCGAGGGCGAGCGGTCGTGCATGAGCGCGGTGAGCGGCGACGAGGCGAGCGCGGCCTCGTGCTCGGCCACCGCTCGCAGGTAGCGGGGGTCGACGCCGTCGCGGCCGGGACCGTCGCCCAGGACCGGGGTCGGCTCGACGATCTCCCAGAACGGCAGGGAGCGGAACCGGGTGTCCTCGGCCAGGAGGTTCACCAGGTGCGTCGTGCCCGACCGGGGCAGTCCGACGACGATGACCGGCGGATCCAGCTCCACCTGCAGCGCCTCGGGGTGGCGACGGACGAAGTCCTCGTAGCGCAGCCGGGCGGCGAGCAGCCCGACCAGTCGGCGACGGACCAGGAACCTCCCGATCCCCGACAGGCCCTCGTCCACGTCGACGGCGCGGACCTGGGCGGCCAGGCGGTCCAGGAGCGTCGGGTCGCCGAAGTCGGACAGCCCAGTACGGCGCTCGGCTGCGGCGACCAGGGCGGCGGGGGTCAGGTCGACCTCCATGGTCAGACCCAGGTCGTAGATCTGCTGCTCCTCAGGCGTGCGCTGCGGGTCGCGCAGGTCCTCGATGCGGATGTCGTTCACGTGCAGTCCTGCAACTGCTCGCGCCAGACCCGGTGCCAGAACTGCACCATCGGCTCGTTGCGACCGATCTGGATCGGCGCACCCGTGGCCGACAGGCCGCGCTGGCACTCGACCGCCGCGACCAGGTCCTCGTTCTCGAACGCGTTGCCGCCGAAGTCGTACGCGGCCTGAGCGGACTCGCGATGCGTCAGATCGGCGCACGCCCCGTGGTACTGCACGACGCTCTGGCCGACCGAGGGACCGGGCTCGGACCGGATGATCTGCGCCCCACCCGGGCTGGTCACCACGACCGTGCCGGGGAAGAGGCAGTGGTTGACCGCACCCGGGACGTCGGTCGGCCACTCGGACGGGTCGAGCCGGCCGAGCTCCTCGGTCCCGTTCAGGCAGAAGGCCCAGCGGCTGTTCCGGTTGCCGAAGGTGTCGACCACGCTGTCGCCCCGGAACATCGTGCCGACCGTGGTCCGGTGCAGGTTGGGGAAGTGGTAGCTCTCGTAGCTGAGCGCGGCGATGAGCTTCCAGTTGGCGGCGACATCGAAGCGGCGGGTCTCGAGCGGGTGCATCGTCGCGAAGTCGAACCCGATGAACTGCGCCTCGATGTCGGCCAGGTGCTCGTCGACGAGTTGCTGCGGCACCCCGGGGTGGAGACCCACGACGAGCAGGCCCGATCGGTCCGATACGGGCAGGCGGACGAGGGCGCAGCCGTCACCTGCGGGCTCGAAGCAGTCGTCCGCCCGGCGGCCGGCCAGGCGACCGTCGAGCGAGTAGGTCCATCCGTGGAACCCGCAGGTCAGGCGCTGGCCGGTGCCGTGGCCCTTGGCGATCTCGGCACCCCGGTGCGCACACGCGTTCACGAACGCCCGCAGCTCGCCGTCGGACGAGCGAGTCACAAGGAGTGGGATCCCCATGCTCTCGGCGGTGACGTAGCTGCCCGGCTCCTGGACCTCACCGGCGAATCCGACCACCTGCGGGGTGTCCAGGAAGAACTGCCGGCGCTCGAGCTCGAAGCGGGCGGGGTCGAGGAAGTCGGCGACGTCCTCGGTCATCGTGTCGGGCGCACGGTCGAGCGATCCGGCGGCGGCGTGCTCGATGAGCCGCGCGATCACGCGTCGAGTCTCGTCTGGATCCACCAGCTCCCCCTGTCGTCCGGCCACCTCGAACGCCGTCGCTGGACAGTAGCGCCGGCCGGCGCCGCCGGGTCAGGGCCGGTTGCCCCGCCGGGGTCGCGGCGTGGCTGATCTCTCGACGAGCCACGACCGCGTCGGAGCCGAGCGGGCTCGTCGACGTCAGCGCCCGAGAAGACCCCGCACGTACGCGGCCTGGCCGGCGTGCTGCAGGCAGTCGTCCGCGATGCTGACCAGCCGGACCCCCATCGTGACCGGCGGGTCCCAGCGCCGGTCGACGATGCGGTCGAGGTCGTCCTGGCCGAGGCCTCCCAACATCGAGCGGGTCCGCTGGTCGACCGCGCCGAGGTAGTCGACGATCACCTCGGGCCCTTCGGGCCGGATGGCCTCCATGTCGGCCGCATCGTGGCCGTAGCCGGTGTTGCCGGGATCGGGCTCGACGCCGAAGTGAGCGGCCCATTCGCCGTCCACCCAGATCTGCTCGACGCCGAGCAGCTCGGCGACGTGGTGGTCCTGCACGCGGGTGAGGTGCCAGGTCAGCCAGCCGATCGTGTTGGCGCCCGGTTCGGGCTCCCGGGCCAGGTCGTCGGCCGTCAACCCGTCCACGGCCGACGCCACCAGAGGCGGGATCCGGCCGTACAGCTCGAGCAGCAGTTCCGCGACGTCCATGGGTCCACTTCAGCACGGCGGCGGCTCGGCGGACCGTCGGGCACCGGAGCTGCCGTGGTGTGGGGAGGACGTCGTCCGGTCCTCGCCGACGAGTGCTCGGTTCGGGGTCCGCTGTGCGCGGTCGATCCTGGTCTGCCGGGGGAGCTCAGGGCCCGTCGATCGGATCGAACTGGGCGAGCAGGGCACGCAGCAGCCGGTCGAGCGTCGCTCGATCGCTCGTGCTCAGGGGCGAGAGCAGACGGGTCTCGTTGTCGAGGTGCTCGTCGGTGACCTCGTCGACCAGCTCCCGGCCGCTATCGGTGAGCACGACGTAGGAGCTGCGCCGGTCTCCGGGGTCGGCCTCGCGTCCCACGTGGCCGCTCGCCTCGAGCCGGTCGACCCGGTTCGTCATCCCCGCGGGCGAGAGCATGAGCGCTCGGGCCAGCTGCGACGGCTGCTGGCGGAACGGCTCGCCCGAGCGGCGCAGCGCCGCCAGCACGTCGTACTCCCCGGTCGAGATGCCATGACGGGCGAACACGGCGTCGATCTCCCGGCCGGCGAGCGCGTGCAGGCGACCCAGTCGACCGAAGGTCGCCATCGGGCCGAGCCGGTCGGCCAGGTCGGGCCGCTCGGTCGCCCACTGCTCGAGCAGCCGATCGACGGGGTCCGGGTGCGCTGCGTCCTGGCTCACGAGGCCGAGGCTACTTCCAAGGTTGATAGTTCAACCCAAAGTAGTTTGACATCGAAACTTCGACATCGGATACTACGGACATGAACGATACGGAGATCAGCCTGAATGGATCTGCCGAGGCGAACCGCCTGTTGGTCGACTCCTTCACCACCCGCTTCCTCGCCGGCGACGTCGCTGGGGCCGCTGAGCTGTGCGACGAGGACATCGTCCTGCACGTCGGCGGCGACCACGAGCTCGCCGGCGACCATCGGGGCCTGGGCGGTGTGCTCCAGTGGATCGCTCGGAGCACCGAGATCCTCGGTGGTGGCTCCGAGCACTTCGAGGTGCTCGACGTGCTCGGAGGCCAGGACCACGGAGCGGCCTACCTGCGTGTGATGGGGGATCGGCCCGGTCGAGTGTCGCTCGACAACCACACGGTCCACCTGCACCGGATCGTGGGCGGGCGCATCGTGGAGGTGTGGTTCCACAACCGCGACCAGTCCGTCGTCGACACGTTCTGGCGCTGAGCGATGAGGACCATCGAGATCCTCGACACGGTTGCTCTGCCGTGCAGCGTCGAGCGGGCCTGGGCCGTCGTCGCCGACTACTCGAACGACGTCCACTGGCGGATCGGCGTCCTCGCGATGTCGGTGGAGCCGGCGGGTCTCGTGACACCTGGTGCGGTCACGACGGAGCGCATGCGCCTGGCCGGCAAGATCTGGGAGAACGCCGGTGAGGTGTGCGACGTCGACGACGGACGGCGGTTCAGCTGGCGGACCACGACCGGTGCCGATGCCGACGGGGCCCGCGAGGTGGTTCCATCGGGAGACGGAGGGTGCGAGGTCCGTCTGGAGCTCAGAGTTCGACCCCACGGCGCCGAGCGCCTGTTCGCCCCCGTGCTCGCTCGGATGCTCCGACGGAACCTCGGCAGGGACCTGGCCCGACTGGCCGAGCTCGCCGCCGTCGCCGACGTGGTGGACGTGACCGATCGGTCGTAAGTCCCTCAACAGCACCCGACGCGTGCCGACTGCTCCACTATGGGTACGAGGCCGCCGGTCACCCCAGCGTTCGTCGCCGTGCTCGCCGTTCCGCCGAGGCATCGATGAACCGCCACGTCCACCTGCCCGTGCTGCAGGAGACCGGGTTCGCGCTGCTCGAGCCGGACCGCACCGAGATCGACCCTGCCGAGTGGCTCGGGTTGACCTACCAGGACTGGCCCGAGCAGGACCGCACCCGCTTCGCCCCGCTGGCCAGCGCCACCGGGTCCATGGACTGCAACGGCTTCTTCCAGTCGGTGCCGCCGCGGGCCGACAGGGACGGCGTGTGGGTCGAGTCCCAACGTCGGATCGCCCCCACCCTCGTGGAGCGGATCCAGGCCATCGGCGCGCGGGCCGGGCGCTGCCGTGTCATCGAGCTCCAGCCGACCACCTACGAGCAGGCGCTGCGCAACCTGCACCAGGACCCCAACAACTGGCTCAACCCCGACGGCGAGGGCTGGGTGGTGCGGTCCTTCATGCAGCTGACCGACGATCCCGACTCGTACATGATCCTGCGGGAGGACGCCGCGGACCCCGCCACCGAGACGCGCATCCCCCTCCCGGCGGGCACGCGGTTCGTCGTCGACTCGCAACGGCTGTGGCACGCCGTGTGGCACCCCGGTGACCGGCCCCGCTACTGCGTGGTCAGCTCGCTGACGTCGGGACCCGAGCTCAGGTCGTGGATCGACCGGCACCGTCGTGCGCCGGTGGGCGCAGGCGAGTCCGTGGGTCACGGATCATGAGCGGGTCTGCAGGAGCCGACACGGCTGCACCGGACCGGACAGCTGCGCCGAGGCCGACAGCATCGCCGAGCCAGACGGCTGCGCCGCGACGGTCGGCCGCCGACGTCGACGCAATGCTGCGCACGACGTCCCCGCGGGGCTGGTGGGCGCTCATCACCGTCGTCGTCATCGTCGCCGTCGCCGGGCTCTGGTCGATCTTCGGCTGGATCCCGCAGCAGACGTCGTTCACCGCGACCATCAACGCCGAGACCTACACGATGCAGGTGACCTCGCCCGCCAGCGGGACCCTGGCCCTGGGCAACGGTCCTCGGCTTCCGAGCGTCACGGCCGGCGACGTCCTCGGCACCGTCACCGACGACGACGGGACGTCGGTGACGGTCACCTCACCGGCGTCCGGCGCGCTCACCGGCAGCTACGCCCAGCCGGGCGAGCGGGTCGAGAAGGGTCAGATGCTCGCCAGGATCCTGACGCCGCCCGGGTCCGGGGCACCGATCGCGCTCGTCGCCTACCTACCCGCCAACCAGCTGCGGTACCTCCCGGTCGGTAGCACGGTGCAGGTGGTGATCGACGACCCGGCCACCGGCCGCTCCCACGAGACCGACGGGACCGTGGCCTACCTGGGGAGCACCCCGTCCGACGCCGAGGTCATGGCCGGCACGTCCCTGTCGGACGCCCTCGTCGAGCAGTGGAGGGACGACGCCGGCGGGGTGCCCTACTCGGTGGGCATCACCGTCCCCGCGTGGGACGCCCAGGCGGTCGGGTTCGTCCCGATGGGCGGGCAGATCGCCAGCGTCACCCGCACCTACGGCGAGGCCCACCCGCTGAGCATCCTCCTCGGCGACGGCTGATGACCGCCCCCTCGACGATCGACGACCCCACGTCGGTCGCGACGCCGCCGGACGGCCGACCACAGGCGTCCGATCCGACGACCCAGCCGACCATGGTGCGCGTGCCGATCGTCCTGCAGCAGGCGTCGGTCGAGTGCGGAGCGGCCTGTCTCGGCATGGTGCTGGCCCACCACGACCGGTGGGTGCCGCTGGACCGCCTGCGGGACGACTGCGGCGTCGATCGCAACGGCGCGTCGCTGCAACAGATCGTCCGGGCCGGGAAGCAGCACGGTCTCGCACACCAAGCCCACTTCGGCGACGTCGACTCGCTCGACGGCCTCGCCGTGCCGGCCATCGTCTGGTGGGAGCGCAACCACTTCGTGGTGCTCGAAGGTGCGATCAAGGGCCGCTTCCGCATCGCCGATCCGGCCAGCGGCCACCGCACGCTCGACCGCGCCGAGTTCGAGGAGGCGTATTCCGGGGTCGCCGTGACCCTGACGGCCACCGACGCGCTCGTCCCGCTCGGGGGTCCGTACCGCACGACGCGGAGCCTGGCTCGGCGTCTTGCCCACAGCCGCGCCGGCCTCGCCTTCGCGGCGATCGCCGGCGTCGTCGCCATGCTCCTGGGCGTCCTGGTCGGCCCCCTCAACGAGGTGTTCGTCGACGACGTCCTCGGGCTGGACCGCCGCGACCTGTTGCCGGCGCTGATCGCCGTCACGCTGGCCATCGGCCTGTTCCAGGGCGGCCTGACCCTGCTCCAGTACGGCGTGCTGGCCCGTCTGCAGGCCAAGTTCACCCTGGTCGGCACCGTCGACGTGCTCGACCGGCTCCTCCGGCTCCCCGTGCTCTTCTACCTCGCCCGGTCGACGGGCGACCTCAGCCAGCGCGCCACCTACAGCGCGACGGTCGCCCAGCTGCTCGCCGGCCAGGTCGCGTCGTCGGCGATCGCGCTGCTCGCCGTGGCCGGGTACGCGATCCTCCTGCTCTCCTACAGCTGGCAGATCGGGCTGGTGGTGCTCGTGCTCGCCGCCGTGAACGCAGTGGTGCTGCGGGCGCTGCAGCGGCGCCGCACCGACGCGCAGAGCCGGCTGCTCAAGCAGCAGAACCGGATCTACGGCACCACGACCGAGTCGATCCGCGACATCGAGACGCTCAAGGCCGCCGGCCGCGAGGACGAGGTGCTCGCCGACCTGGTCGGTCAGCAGACGGCGCTGGTCAACTCCAGCGCGTCGCTCACCCCGTCCTCGGCGGTGCTGAGTGCGCTGCCCCCAACGCTCGGGGCGCTGACCGCGGCATCCGTGCTCGTCCTGGGCGGGTACTTCACCATCCAGGGGTCCTTCTCGGTCGGCCAGCTGCTCGCCGTGCAGGCGCTCGCGCTCGGGCTCAACGCACCGGTCCGCACCCTGATGGCGACCGGCAGCCAGATGCAGATCATCACCGCGAACCTGATCGCCCTGGACGACGTCCTGACCAACGACGTGGACCCGCGGTTCGACCGCCCGGCCCTGACCGCGTCCGACGCCGCGGTCGAGGTCTCGGGTCGGCTGCAGTTCGACGGCGTGACGTTCGCCTACGGGCGCATGGCCGACCCGGTCGTGCGGGACCTCGACCTCGAGGTCCGGCCCGGGCACCACGTCGCGCTCGTGGGCGTGTCGGGGTCGGGCAAGTCCACGATCGGCAACCTGGCCGCCGGGCTGTTCGCACCCCAGCACGGACAGGTCCTCTACGACGGCCGCCCGCTGGCCGAGCACGCCATCCCCGTCGTCGAGCGCTCCATCGCCAAGGTGGACCAGCGCATCGTGCTCTTCCAGGGCACCGTCCGCGACAACGTGACTCTGTGGGACGCCACGATCCCCGAGTCCGACGTCGTGGCCGCCCTCGCGGACGCCCAGATCCTCGACGACGTGCTCGCCCGCGAGGGCTCCCTCGACGCCCTGGTCGAGGAGGACGGCCGCAACTTCAGCGGCGGCCAGGCCCAGCGCATCGAGATCGCCCGGGCGCTGGTCCGCAACCCCCGGCTGATCATCCTTGACGAAGCGACGAGCGCGCTCGACGACGTCACCGAGAAGCTCGTCGACGAGGCCATCCGACGTCGTGGGATGGCGGCGCTGATCATCGCCCACCGGCTCAGCACCATCCGCGACGCCGACGAGATCGTCGTGCTCGGGGTCGGCGGTGCGGTGCTCGAAAGGGGCACCCACGACGACCTGATGGCCCGAGGCGGTGCGTACGCACGGATGGTCGCCGACGCGGACGGGGGCGGCGATGTCGGCAGCTGATTTGACGGGCGAGCAGGTCGCCGAGCGCGAGCTGGACGAGCGACGGGACCGGGCGATCAGCTCGGTCCTCGAGTCGCGTGCCGTCGCCGACCGCGCGCTCGATCGAGCGATCTGGGCGGCCGGATCGCTCGAGGAGCTCGGCTCATCGCTCGACCCCGATCCGCTCGTCGCAGCGATCACCCGGCTCGGCGAGCTGCAGGGGTTCACCGTCACGCCGCCGACCCCGCTCGAGCTCGCCTCCAGCACCGATCGGTTGCAGACGGTCGCCCACCGCTCGGGTCTGCGCTACCGGACGGTCCGACTGCGCGACGACTGGCGCACCGCCGGGGTCCTTCCGCTCCTCGCCTTCCTGCGACCGGTCGACGGCGACGAGGTCGAGCCGGTCGTGCTGGTCAGCTCCCGCGACGGCTATCGGATCCAGCGCGTGCACGACCCGCGGCCGGTCGCGCTGACCGCCGAGCTGGCCGACCGGGTGCTGCCCAGAGCGGTCGAGTTCGTGACCCCGCTTCCCGCGGGACGCGCCGCGTCGCGTCGCGACCTCGCCGGGCAGGCCCTCGTCGACTCCCGCAGCCGTCTGCTGCTGGTGCTCGCCATGGGCCTCGGCGTGACCGCCTTCGGGCTCGTGACGCCGGTCCTCACGCAGACGATCCTCGGCCGGATCGTCCCCGACGACGACACCAGCCTCCTGGTGGTCGCAGGTGCGGCGCTCGTCGCCGCCGCGGCGGGCACGTTCGTCTTCCTGATCGTGCAGGCCTTCGCCATCTCGGGCGTGGCCCAGCGGGCGTCGCGCAGCCTCCAGTCGGCGCTGTGGGACCGCCTGCTGTCGCTCCCCGCGCCGTTCTTCCGCCGCTACTCGAGCGGCGACCTGGCCATGCGGGTGCTGTCGATCGGTGGCCTGACCTCGGTGCTGGGCGTCCAGGTGGTGGCCTCGGTCATGGCGGCGGCGTTCGCGGTCCTGTACGTGGTCGCGATGATGTCCTACGACGTGCGCCTCGGGCTGGTGGGCGGCCTCGTGCTCGCCGTCACTGCCGGCGCGCTGCTGCTCGGCGCACGCTCTCTCGGCCGCCTGCTGCAGACGTCCCTGGACGCCACCCGCGCCGCCAACGGCTGGCTCGTCCAGATGCTGAACGGCATCAGCAAGATCCGCCTCGCGCACGCCGAGGAGCGGATGTCGGCGAGGTACCTCGAACACGTCCGCACCGTCCTGGTCGCCGAGTCCCGCCAGACGCTCGTGTCCGGCCGGCTCGCCGCGTGGATCACGTTCACGGCGTCCGCGGCGCCGGCGCTCTACTACGTGGTCGTGCTGCGGACGTGGACGGGATCGACGCCGAGCATCACCTCGACCACCTACATCGCCTTCTTCAGCGCGGCGTCGCTGGCCTTCACCGCCGTGGCCGGGCTCGCCGCCGCGGTGCCGGCGATGGCTGGACTCGGGCCGACCTACGCCCTGTTGAGACCCATCCTCGACGAGCTCCCGGAGACGGCGGTCGGCTCGCTGAGTCCCGGTCGTCTCACCGGCGAGATCCGCTTCGACCACGTCTCCTTCCGGTACGGCGAGCGCGGCCCGATCGTCCTGCGCGACCTGTCCTTCGACGTGGCGGCCGGCTCGATGGTGGCGCTCGTCGGCCCGTCCGGGGCCGGCAAGTCCACCGTGGCCCGGCTCATCATGGGCTTCGACCGACCGGCCGGCGGCCGCATCCTCGTCGACGGTCGGGACCTGAGCACCCTCGATCCCGTGCTCGTGCGTCGCCAGATCGGTGCCGTGATCCAGAACGGCCGGATCTCACGCGCCAGCGTCCTGCGCAACATCCTGGGACCGGCATCCACCGACGAGGCCGCGGCGTGGGCGGCTGCGGAGGCGGCCGCCGTCGCGGAGGACATCCGGGCCATGCCCATGGGCATGCACACGATCGTCGACGCCGACAGCATCTCGGGCGGTCAGGCCCAGCGCCTGCTCATCGCCCGTGCGCTGGTCTCCCGACCCGCGATCGTCCTGCTGGACGAGGCCACCAGCGCGCTCGACAACCACGCACAGGCGGCGGTCGCCGACACGCTCGCCGACATGGGCTGCACGCGTCTGGTCGTCGCCCACCGGCTGTCCACGATCCGCTCGGCCGACCTGATCCTGGTCATGGACGCCGGCCAGGTCGTCGAGGCCGGGATCTACGACGACCTGCTCGACCGCGGCGCGCTGTTCACCGGGTTGGCGCGACGGCAGCTGAGCTGAGATGCGCGGTGTTACCGTTCGCCATGACCTCAGACGCCGGTGATCCCCAGCCACTCTCCATGCGCGTCGCGGAACGTGTCGCCGCCGATCCGGCCTTCCGGGCGTACCTGATCACCGACCCACGGGCCGCCATCAGCAGCGTGCTCGGCGTCGAGATCCCCGAAGGTGTCGAGATCACCGTGCACGAGAGCACGCCCACGCACGTGCACCTGGCGCTTCCCCCGTACGAGCCGGCGTCGGACGACGACCTGGGAGCGATCTCCGGCGGCTCGACGTGGAAGGAGATGCCGCGGAACCAGTGGAACACCGCCACCAAGTACTAGATGGCGGGGCACCGGTCGGCGGCCTCACCCGTCTCGGTCGTCGGGGCCGGGGCGCTCGGTCTGTCGCTCCATGACCCATCGCAACGTCGCCGTCGCATAGGACGACCAGTCGGAGCCAGAGCCGGAGTGGGAGGCGGGTTCGTCGCCACCGGCACGCATCCATCGCTCCTGGGCCGCGTGCTCCTCGGGGAACACCGAGCGCATGTGCTCGGCGCAGTGCCGCTCGTAGGCGGTCCGCACCCGGTCGGGCCCGAGGGCGTGCCAGCGATCGAAGGTCAGCCCGTCCGGCCGCGTGTTGTGTCGGCGTGGCGGCTCGACGCGCGACGGCGGGATCCCGAGGAACTCCGCCAGCCGGCTGGAGGCGTCGTCGAGCGAGGGCGTCGTCAGCACGAGGGTGCGGTCGGCGGGGAGGGCCCGGCGCATCCGGGACATGTGGGTCCCCCACACCTCCATCGCACGCACCAGCAGCCGCTCGTCCGAGGCGTCTTGGTCGCGCCACGGATCGGCCTCGCCGAAGAAGTGCTCGCGGAACGTCGCCTCCCACGGCGCGACGCTCAGGCGTCGCCGTCGTGAGTCGACCGCCCGTCGGTACTCCATGTCGAGCAGCGACTGGGTCCACGATCGGACGTCGCGCACGACGTGCACGAACCTCGCCGCCGGAAAGCGAGCTGCCAGATGGTCGGCGTACCAGTGCAGCGACGTGCACGCGTCCAGCTCGAGGACCGGATCCTCGAGCCGGGCGCCGACCATCTCCACGGCTCGACCCAGGTCGATCCGGCCGTCGGCACGCTCGATGCCCCAGTAGCTCAGGCTGGGCATGTCTCGCTCGTGCTCGCACCGGTAGCCGGCGAGCATCTGGCTGACGGTGGTCGACCCCGTTTTGGGCAGGCCGACGTAGTACGCCTGGAAGCGGAGGAACGGCGGGGGCGGCGGGTCATCAGCCCTGACCGCTGCTCCTTCGTCCGGCACGGGGTCCATCGCCAGGAGTGTTCACGATCCGCGGCTGCGGTGTGCGGACCGGAGTTGGCGTCGGCCGGCTCGCTGGAGCTCAGCGTCGTGCGCGCTCCAGACAGCCGACGGCGTCTCCCAGAACCGGGTGGTCCACCAGCCGCTGCAACCGCTCGGGCAGCGCGGCGTCGGCATCTGCGTGCATTGCGCCGTCGGGGTGCACCAGGCGCACGTAGTCGACGTTGACCCCGATGCGGTTGGCCGTGCTGTTGTTCGCACCCCCGCCGTGCACGGTCCTGGGGGAGTAGAGCACGACCGAACCCCGAGGCATGGCTGCCGCGACGGTCTGCTCCGGCCGCAGGTGCTGCACGTCGGGATCGGCCACGGCGTCCATGCCGAGAGCGACGCGGGTGGCGCCGTTGGCCTCGGTGAAATCGGTGAGTGCCCAGATGGTCGACAGCTCGACCTCCAACCGCTCGGGGAGTTCGAGGGAGTCGACTGTCCACTGGTCCCGGTGCAGCATCTGCGCGGTCTCGCCGGGTCCGATGCAGATCGCTTGCGAGAGGTGCAGCTGGCTCGGCGATCGAGGCGACCGGATCACGTCGAGGACATCGAGGACCAGTTCGTTGGCGATGAGCTCGACCGAGGTCGGGACCCGGGTGGGCAGCTCGTAGGTGCGGCGGGTGCGAGCTCCCCCGAACTCGTTGCGACCCAGCAGTGTCGAGGCCAGGTGCGGCGCCAGCTCGGCGAGGAACCGGTCAACCAGCTCGTCGGGGATGAGTCGCTCGACGATGGCCGCGCCGTCGGCCCGCAGCACCGTGGTGATCTCGATGGGGTCGGCGCGGGCGTCGAAGCGGCGGATGTCGGCGACCATCGAGACATCCTTGCGCTGTGTGTCCCTGCGTGCTCGTGCGACAACGAACGAGGGCGCGGACTCGGCCGTTACGATTCGACGGTGAGCTCCCTTCCTGCGGCCTCCACGGATGGGTTCGTGGTCGAGGGAGCAGAGACCGAGTGGGAGCGGTGGATGTCGGTCGACGACATGCCGTCGGCGTACCCCAACCTGGCGCTGGTCTACGACGTGTTCGCCCGGACCGTCGTCCCACCGAGCAGCTTCTGGGCGCGAGGGGCCGACGTCGTGAGCGGGTCGATCGACGGGATGCGCCCCGAGCTGGCGCACTTCTTCGGGACCCTGACGCGTGAGGTGTTCAGCCAACTGCGACTCGACCCGGCCGATCACGAGGTCGAGTGCTGGAGCAACCGCGCGAGCAGCGTCGGATCACGGGTCGAGCTCCACGTCGACAACGACGAGGCGGCCCGGGCGTCATCAGGTGTGGTCACGACGCCGCAGCACGGGGCCATCTACGACGTCGGCGGCGCGGACGAGGTGGGAGGCACGTGGTTTGGCCTCCCTCTGAACGAGGTCGACCAGGACCCGGACCTCTTCCAGCAGCCCGAGTTCGCCCGGGTGATCGAACGTGACGGTGTGGCCGTGCCGTTCGTCCCCGGGCGGCTGGTCGTGTTCGACGGACGGATGCCCCACTGCGTCGTGCCGTTCGGACCGGTCCAGCGACCGCGAGTCGCTCTCCTCTGCAACATCTGGCCCCGTGGGATGCGGTTCCCTCGCTGACCGCTCCCACCGGCGGATGTGGTCAGGACTGGTGCATTCCGCCGTCGCCGTGGGTGCGATGGCCAGCGTCAGCTCGACGGTGAGGGGCCCGGTGCACCTTGTTGGCGAACGGCGCACGACTCAGGATCGGACTGGCGCTCAGTCGTCGGGGTCGTCGTCGATCAGGTTCCAGTAGTCCGGATCCGCGGCGCAGTCGGCGAGCTCGACCACGCCATCGACGAGCAGCACCCCGATGAATGTCACGGCACCGAACACCGGGTCGACGATCG
>JAEYSR010000065.1 GCA_023434535.1 Actinomycetes bacterium | reverse complement strand
CCTCCGAGGCCGCGCCACGACCGGCGGCGGAGCGGAGATCGCCCGGCCGGAACAGGCCGATCCGCAGCTCGGTCCCCTCGGGGAGGGCTCGGACGTCGAGCGTGTCCCCGACGACGGCGGCACCGATCACCGCCTCGGTCGCCATCCGACGGCGCAGCGCGCCGAGCCGTGCGTGCTGCTCGGCGCTGAGCGCGTCGACCGCACCCACCTCGCCGAGCACGCGCTCGAGGATCGCCCACTGCTGGAGCGGCTCGAGCCGGTCGAATGCGGTGCGGGCCATCGTCGCCAGCTCTTGGCGACCGAGTCCGTCGAGAGCGGCGGAGAGCGCCGACGGGTCCGCGGCGTCGTCCGCGACGAACCGGTCGACGGCCCGACGGATCTCTCGTGCGAGGTCGGACAGCGGCGCAGGATCGGTGGGGTCGGGCCCTCCCATGGCGCAGACCCTACGCTCAGGGACGTGGACGACCCGTCAGCCCCCGACGGACCCGAGGAACCGACGGTCCACTCCTTCGCCGATCACATGCCGACCGAGGGGCCCGTCGGAGTGCTGATCCGCGAGCGGGAGGACCTGCGCCCGCTGGCCGCGCAGCTGGCCGCACTCAAGATCGAGGCGATCGTCGTCCAGCGGACCGTCGACGACCGCTGGGTGCCGCTGATCATGTTCGACGGGGGCACCCACTGGGCGCTCGAGACCCGACCCACCCGGGACACCGCCTACTCGGCCGGCGTGTTCGTGCTGCAGGCCCTCGCCAAGATCCTGGCCGGCGTGCGCAAGAAGGTGCCCGAGGCGATCCTCGGCGACGACGTGTCGGCGTTCGTCGCCGCCGAGACCGCTGCGAGTCTGTGGCGCCGCCGCAACGAGTCCGTTCCTGGCTCCGAGGACTGAGGCGGCGCTCTCCAGCAGCACGGCGCCGCCGCAACGAGTCCACGATCCGTCCACCCGAGGACTGACGCGGCGCTCAGCAGCGGCACCCTGCTCAGGTCCGACGGCGGATCACCAGGATGCGGCAGTCCACCGACGGCGCCGGGCGGAAGCTGGACCGGTCCACCCGCGGGCCAGGTGTGGCCTCCCACAGCCGGGACCATCGATGCCATGCCGGCGCGTCCGGGCCGGTCCAGCGCACCACGGCGTGGTGCTGGAGGACGAGGTGCGCGCCGACGAGGCGGGATCCCGGCGCGAGCAGACGCCGGAGGATCGGGCTGGTCACGGAGAACGGCGGGTTCGCGACCACGTGGAACGGTCGGCGCGGGAGGCGCAGGTCGGCTGCGTCCGCCCACACGACCGTCACGCCGTCCGAAGCGCCGATCCGCCTCCGCAGCTCGGCGGTCCGGCCGGGGTGGGCCTCGACGGCCACCACCCGGGCTCCGACGCGGACCAGTTCGAGCGTGAGAGCGCCGGTCCCGGCTCCGATGTCGAGGACCAGGTCGCCGGGCCCGACTCCGCTGGTGCGCACCAGCCGTCGGGCCGCGTCAGGAGCGAGCTCGTGCCATCCCCATCCGCGTCGCGACCTCGGCCCCGCAGGCCGGGCCACGATGACGGACCACCATGATCGTGAAGGTGCTCATGCGGGCAGGTTGGCCGCGGCTCGGATCCGGTCGCCACCGGATTTCAGCCTTCTGTTGTGCGAGGAGCCACCGTTCGGGGGCTGTTCTGTCGCGGAGCATGGGTGACACGTATGTCGCGCATCATCGGTAACAGTTCAGGACGGTAGTTGGCGTGGGCCGCCGCGTCGCCGGCCTGAGGGTTGGTAGCAGCGGTTGGGGTTGAGCTCGAGGTGTCGCTGCAGGGTGCCGTCGATGAACACCGCCGCGTGGAGCCCGGACACGATCGTCAGGGCGTGCCGGTTGAAGAACTCTGCTCCGACGTGGATCTGGAACTCTCCTGCTGCTGCCACGCCGCGTGCGGTGATGAGAGATTCGTAGCGGCGTTCCAGACGGGGTGCCGCTGGGGGGATCGGCTCGCCGGGCTTGGCGCGTTCGGTTGCTCGCCATCGGTCGATCGGGACCTGGCGTCCGATTCCTTGGTGGGGTCGCTCGTGGTTGTAGACGTACGCGAACGCGTCGAGCTGGGCTTGGAGCTCAGCGAGATTCGCCGCGAGGGGTTGGCGTCGGAGCCACTTCTTGAGGGTCTGTTGCACCCGTTCGACCTTGCCGGTCGTCTGGGGATGGCGGGGCCGGCCAGTCGAGGTGCGCACCCCAACAAGATGCAGCTGGGTCTCGAAGAACACCTCGAAGCCGCGCAATCTGCCCGAGAAGCACAACCCGTTGTCGGACAACACGCCCGCAGGCAGCCCCCAGATCGCCCCAGCAGCGCTGAAGGTCACCCACGCCTCCTCACTCGACGCCTCTGTCACGGCCCGGGACGCGACCAGGACCCGGGAGTGGTCATCGATGACGTTGAACACCCGCACGACACCGGTCGCGATCGTCCAGTCCATCGCGTCGATCTGCCAGCGTTCGTTCGGAGCCGGAGCCTCGAACCGTTTCCAGGCGCTCTGAGGCCGCTTCTTCGGCGCCGGTTCGACCAGATCTCGACGCACCAACACCCGATGCACCGTCGCGACCGACGGCACGACGACATCGAGGCGACGCCCCAGATGCCACTGGATCGTCGACGCGCCGTGATCCAACCCGGCATCACAGAGCTCCTTACGCAACCTGACGATCGCGTCCTCGACCTCATCAGCGATCCGGTGAGGAGTCCGCCGAGGAACACGGGACCGTTCCTCGAGACCAGCAAGCCCCTCCACCCGATAGCGGCTCACCCACTTGTAGAACGTCTTGCGAGACACCCCAGCCTCACGACACGCCGCCGACACGTTCAGATCCGAACCCTCAGCAACAGCCACCACCGCAGCCATCAACTTCACCGACATCGGAGTCACCTTCCTGGCCATGACTCAGTGTCACGGCCACCAGGTGTCACCCATGCTTCGCGACATCACCTGTTACCGATGCTGCGAGAAGAGACAGCCACCGTTCGGTGGCTCCTCGCACAACAGAACCGGGCGAGTCAGAGGAGGCGCTCCAGGAAGACGGCCACGCCGTCGGCCGCGTTGGTCACGGTCCGCTCGGTGGCCGCCTCGAACGCGACGGGATCGGAGTTCGCCATCGCCACCGACGTCCCCGCCCACCGCAGCATCGGGAGGTCGTTGTGGTTGTCGCCGAACGCCACGACGTCGGAGCGGTCGATGCCCAACCGCTCCGCGAGCCGGGCCAGCCCGTGTGCCTTGTCCACCCCGCTGGCGGTGACCTCCGTGAACAGCGATCCCGACGTGGCCACCTCCACTCCGTCGGGCAGGAGCGGCTGCACCGCCATCACCGCCTCGTGTCGGACGCGGTCCGCCAGGGACACCATCATCTTGATCTGGGGTCCCGACGGCCGCTCGAGGACCCGACCGTCGGGGTCGACCGACAGGGCGGACTCGATGCTCGGGTGCCGCTCGAGGAAGCCGGGAGAGCAGCGCAGACCCAGGTCGAGGTCCTCCCATGCCAGCTCGACGCCCGATAGGACGTCGAGCGCCTCCACGACGTCGTCGACGACGGCGGCCGGGAGCGGGTCGACGCGGATGACGTCCCGGGTCTCCACCTCCATCTCCAGCGCCCCGTTCGAGCACACCGCCCACTGCACCGGCGTGTCGTCGCCCAGTCGGGGCAGCGCCGTCTGGTGGGAGCGACCGGTGGCCACGGCGACGGCGTACCCGGCGTCGACCGCGGCACGGAGCGCCGCGTCGTTGCGGGCCGACACGCGGCCGTCGGCCCCGAGCAGCGTTCCGTCCATGTCGCACGCGATGAGGCCGATCACGGCGGCCACGGTACGGCGCGTCCGCTCCGAGGTCGCCCGAGTAATCTCGCCCGCCATGGCGATCCGGGTGGTGGTGGCGGAGGACTCCATGCTGGTGCGCGAGGGCATCGCCGCCGTGCTCGCGAACGAGGACGACGTCGAGGTCCTGGCGCTCTGCGAGGACCTCGGACAGCTGACCGACGCCGTGCGCGACCACACTCCCGACGTGGTGCTCACCGACATCCGCATGCCGCCGACGGGGACCGACGAGGGCATCCGGTTCGCCACGTCGCTGCGGGAGACGAACCCCGGGATCGGGGTGGTGGTGCTGTCGCAGTACGTGGAGCCGGCGTACGCGATCGACCTCCTCGACCAGGGCTCGCAGGGACGGGCCTACCTGCTCAAGGAGCGCATCTCGGATCCGGACAACCTCATGGCCGCCATCCGCCAGGTGGCGATCGGCGGATCCGTGGTCGACCCGCTGGTCGTCGACTCCCTCGTCGCCGGCCGCAGCCGCTCCTCCGCGTCGCCGCTCCGGGACCTCACGCCCCGGGAGGGCGAGGTCCTGGCGGAGATCGCCCAGGGCAAGAACAACGCCGCTGTCG
Source organism: Actinomycetes bacterium (assembly GCA_023434535.1). Lineage (GTDB taxonomy): Bacteria > Actinomycetota > Acidimicrobiia > Acidimicrobiales > Microtrichaceae > Dermatobacter. The sequence continues at coordinate 18,554 of JAEYSR010000065.1, read as the reverse complement.
CCGAGTCGCTCGTCCTGTCGGAGCGGGCGGTGGAGAAGCACATCAACTCGCTGTTCGCGAAGCTCGGCCTGGGTGCCGAGCCCGACGTGCATCGGCGGGTCAAGGCGGTGCTCCTCTACCTGGCCGAGCAGGACTCGTGACGGCGGGGTGCCAGCACCCCCACCGAGCCACCGGCGGGCACGATGTCGCCGGACCGACCATGACGCGAACCTGGTGTCGTGACCTGCACCGAGGAGGCGACCATCGGCACCGATGAGATCAACGTGATGATCGTCGACGACCAGGCCACGTTCCGCTCCACGGCGCGCACGGTGGTCCAGCTCTCCGACGGGTTCGACGTGGTTGCCGAGGCCGAGTCGGGCGAGGACGCCGTGGAGCGCTCCCGCTCCGCGCTCCCCGACCTGGTGCTGATGGACATCAACCTGCCGGGGATCAACGGCATCGAGGCGACACGTCGCATCGTCGCCGAACGACCGGGGACCGTGGTCGTGCTCATGTCCACCTACACCGCCGAGGACCTCCCGGCCGACGCCACGTCATGCGGTGCCGCCGGCTACGTGCACAAGGAAGACCTCTTCCCCGACGTCCTGCGCGACACCTGGGACGCCCACCGTCCGACCTGACGAGCCCGACGCGGCTCGTCGCCGGCGAACTGGAATGGGGCGGGTCGGGAGCAGGCCCGTTCAGCCGACGGGGATCGTCCCGCTGACGGTCGTGCCGGTCCCCTCCACGGAGGTGACCGCCAGTCGGCCGCCGATGGCGCCCAGGCGGTCCTCCATGTTGACGAAGCCGTGGCCGTGCAGGCGGTCGTCCAGGGCGAACCCGGCTCCGTCGTCGACGACCGAGAACCGGAGCTCTCCGTCGGAGCGACCCACGTTCACGATCACCTCGGCCCCCTCACCGGCGTGCTTGCCGGCGTTCTGCATCGCCTCGAGGCAGCAGAAGTAGACCGCGGCCTCGACCTCCGTCGGGAAGCGGCCCAGGTCGTCGTCGAGCACGACGTCGGTCGGCAGCGTCGCCCGGTTGGCCGCGGTGCGCAGCGCCTCGGGCAGCCCCCGGTCACGCAGGAGCGGCGGGTAGATGCCGTGGGCCAGGTCGCGCAGCTCCCGGACGGTCACCTGCACGTCCTCGCGCAGCTCCTCGAGCATGGCGGCCGCGGCGTCGGGGTCCTTGGCCATGATCTGGCGCACCAGGCCCACCTTCACCGCGAGTGCGACCAGGTGCTGCTGTGCGCCGTCGTGCAGGTTCCGCTCGATCGCACGGCGCGACTCGTCGGCCGCCGACACGATGCGGGCCCGCGACGCCACCAGCTCCTCGTTGCGCAGCTGGAGCTGCTCCAGGCTGTCCTGGAGCGCGGAGTCGAGCCGCACGTTGTGCAGGGCCAGGCCGACCTGACGGGCCAGGTCCACCAGCACGCGGTCGTCGTCCTCGTCGAAGGCGGCGTCGTCGGTGGTCCGCTCGACGACCAGGACGCCGAGGAGCTCGCCGAGGTGGGCGACCGGCGCGACCCTGAGCACCCGGTCGGAGCGCCCCTCCAGCAGCTCGGGCATCCAGACCGCGAGCCAGCCGTTGCCGGCCACGTGGGTCCGGCTGGCGACGGCCAGCTCCTCCCCCTCCAGAGCCAGGGCGCCCGGTCCGGCGTCGGGGACCGACACCTGGCGGTCCAGCCGGCCGCCGGCTCCGGTCCACACCTCGGCCCTGGCCGCGACCATCGAGGTGCGCAGCGACTCGGCCAGCTGGCGCAGCAGCTCGTCCATGGGCACCGACCGCGACATCCGGGTCGCGAAGGTCCGCAGCGCCTCGTCGGGCGCGGTGCGCTCGCCGTAGACGCGCTGGTTGGCGAACTCCTCCAGCCGACGCCGGGCGGGGAAGCTGAGCGCCGCGGCGATCGCCGCTGCGACGAGCGAGAGGCCGAGCACGGTCCGGGCCTCGTCGCTGGGTGTCCCCTGCAGGCCGAGGACGACCACGACGTACACGACGATCACGAGCGCGACGAGCCCGATCGTGATGATCGTGTGCACCAGCACCCGGTCCACCCGTGCGGACGCTGCGTCCGACGTCGCGGCCAGGAAGCCGAGTGGGACGAGGGCCGTCGCCGCCACCGCGACCAGCCAGGGGTCGGACGGCCAGCCGGTGAGCGCGCCGAGCGCCCACGCGATCGCCGCCGCCGTCACGGCGACGAGGACGCCCCAACCGTCCCACTGGAGGCGGGCCCGGCCGCGCTGCCCGGCCCGTCGACAGCTGCCGACGAAGCAGGCCACCGCCGCGATGCCGAGCAGCACCGCCCACACCACGACCAGGGGACCCGCGGCATCCGGCGAGACGAGGCCGACCGCGGCGACGGCGACGGCCGACACCCACGCGGCGATCACCGCTCGCCGATGACGGGGACGCCCGGCCAGCCGCCCGTCGGGGAGCGATGCGGCGAGGTGGAACAGGAGCGCGCCGGCGAGCGCGGCCGAGACGGCGAGTCCGCCGTCGCCCTCCGTCGACCCGCCCGTCACCGCCCACAGGCGCGACGACCCGACCACGGCAGCCGCGACGGTCAGGAGCCCGACCGTCTCCGCCGGACGCCGGATCGAGGTCCACGCACCGAGAGCGATCCACGCCCCGAGCGCCGCCGCGACGACGGCCCCACCCGTGTCGAGGTCGGCTGCAGCCGACGCCAGCAGGACCGCACCGACCACGGCCAGGACGACCGACGCCACGAGCGGGGCGCTGCGGGCGCGAGGTCGGGCCACGGCCTGCCGGAGCTCCGGCTCCGCTGTCAGGTCAGCGACGGCGACGGCCTGCGGGTTCACGGCGCACCGGCCGCTGCACCGAGCTCCTCGGTCGCGCCGGGCCGCTCCTCGCGCTCGATCGTCCCGTCCTTCATGTGGACGACGCGGTCGGCTCCGGCGGCCACCTCCGCGGAGTGGGTGACCATGATGATCGTCTGGCCGTCGTCGTGGAGCCGCCGGAACAGCTCCAGCACCTCGCGCCCTCCGTCGCTGTCGAGGGCGCCGGTCGGCTCGTCGGCCAGCAGGAGGGTGGGCTCGTTGGCCAGGGCCCGGGCGATGGCGAGTCGCTGTCGCTGCCCGCCCGAGAGCACCGCCGGCACCTCGCCGGTCTTGTCCCCCAGGCCGAGCAGGTCGAGGAGGTCCCGGGCCCGGGTCTCGGCGGCGCGGCGCTTCATGCGGCCGGAGATCACCGCGGGGAGCACCACGTTCTCCAGGGCTGTCATCCCCTCCAGCAGGTTGAAGAACTGGAACACGATGCCGATGTGGCGCCGACGCATCCGGGCGAGCCAGTCCTCGTCGCGGCCGGTGATCTCCTCGTCGCCGATGAGGATCGTGCCCTCATCGGCGATGTCCAGGCCGGCGACCAGGTTGAGCAGCGTCGACTTGCCGCAGCCCGAGGGGCCCATCACGCCGACGAACTCGCCCGGCGACACCGTGAGGTCCACCCCGCGCAGCGCCCGGACGGGCGCGAGGTCCGCCTCGAACGTCCGGCGCACGCCCCGCACGGTGAGGACGGGATCGTCAGCGGTGCCGACGTCGGGCGCCGAGCTCCCGGTGATCGTGGTCGTCGTGTCGGTGGTCATCCCTTGTCCTCCTCGCCGGCGACACCGACGGCCACCGCCGGGTCCGCTGCCCTTCCGATCAACCGGTGGCACAGCACCGGGGTGTCTCGTCCCTTGACCCGCTGCACGGGCATCTCCTCGGCGGCCCATCCTGCAGCCGCACGCAACGTCGCGTCGCTCAGGACCGTTGTCCCCGCCGGTCGGGCGAGATCCTGCAGTCGCTGGGCCAGGTTCACGGTGTCGCCGACCAGCGTGTACTCGTAGCGCTCCTCGCTGCCCAGCATCGCGGCCGCGACCTCTCCCGTCGACAGGCCGATGCCCAACCCGAACGGAGCGCGCCCCTCGGCCTCCCACCGGGCGTCGAGGATCCTCTGGCGCTCGTGCATGCCCACGGCGGCCACGATGGCGGCCGTGGCGTGGTCCTCCACGGGGAACGGGGCGCCGAACACGGCCATCACGGCGTCGCCGACGTACTGCATGACCGTGCCGCCGGCGGCGAGGATCGCGTCGTTCATGGCGGCGCGGTGCTCGTCGAGCTGACCGGCGAGGACCGTGGGGTCGGTCCGTTCGGCGATCGCCGAGTAGCCCCGGATGTCGGACATGAGCACGGTGACGTCGAGACGCTCGGTCCGGTCGGCTGCGCCGACGTCGGCCCGCAGCTTGTCGGCCAGCCCGCCGGGCAGCATGCGGCTCAGCGTCTCGCCCTGCTCCTCCCGGTCGATGATCGCCTTCTGGAGCAGGCGGAGGCGACGCAGCGCGCCCTGTCGGCCGGCGCTCGCACCCCGGGCCAGCTTGAGGAACAGGTCCTCGACAGCGTCGTTGACGGCCTCGGGCGTGGTGGCCGTCGCCGCGGCGATCGCCTTCACGGGCCGACCCTCGGCGACGTGGCGGAGCAGCTCCTCCTCGGGTCCGGTGAGGTCCGCGTCGTCGGACACCGGGCTGACGATCGCGGCGACGATCTGGGGATCCAGCATCGAGCCGCCGGTGGCGACCTCCCGGATCGCCCGGGCCAGCTGGTCGCCGTCGCCGATGCGGTCCTTCAACAGGTAGGCGGAGCTGGCGGCGCCCTCGGCGAGCAGGGCGATGGCGTACTCGGGGTCGTCGAACTGCGACAGGACGACGATGCCGGTCCCTGGGTGGCGCTTGCGCACCTCCTTGGCCCCCTCGATGCCCTCGTCCTGGAAGTTGGGCGGCATCCGGATGTCGGTGACGACGACCTGCGGCACGAGCTCGTCGGCGGTCGAGACCAGCTCGTCGAGGTCGGAGGCGACGCCGACCACGCGGATGTCCTCGGAGAGCCCGAGGAGCGCCCTGACCCCTTCACGGACGATGAGGTTGTCGTCCGCGAGGAGGACGGTGATCGAGTGCTCGGTGTCCACGACGTCATCTCACCTCATGGCCCGGGATCCCGGAAGGTGTCCACCACGAGACAGTGCGGTGGTGCTGGCACCCCCCGGGGACACACGCCTCCACCGTGTCGGGCGCGACGGCCTCTCCGTACGGTCGAGTCATCAGCGATCGGCCGACGCCGAGCCGACGACGCCGAGGAGGCCCCGAATGCGCATCGAATCGTCCGTGACATCGCTCAGCTGGATCCCGTCCGAGGCGGTGACCGGCCCGATGAACAAGGCGGTCTTCGCGTCGGGCATCACCCACTACGACCGACCGCTCCCCGACCACGTCGAGGACCTCGACGCACTCCGGGCCGAGGACGCCTTCCGCTTCGGCAACCGCCTGGAGGCCTGGGCCGAGGTGGAGGACGGCCGGATCGTGGCCGCGGGTCACGTCGGCTCGGGGCTGATGGGGTCGACGACGGTCCGCATGGGACGCCGCTCGGCCACGTTCGCCGCGGTCGAGTTCCCGGACCTGCGCAACGAGCCGGAGCTCGGCGGGACGAGCGTGCGCTTCACCCAGACCGCAGGTGGCCACACGGCTCTCCCGGGCCCGCGACGGGTGGCCCACCCGCCGTTCGTCAAGTGGGAGGCGCCGACGGTCTGGACGACCCTCGAGCTGGTGATCCACGCCGACGGCCGCGTGGAGCGGTCCGTGATCGGGGCCAGCTCCTTCCCCCGGCACTGGGTCTACGACGATCGGCTCGACCTGGTCGCCAAGGCCGGCCTGGCGGACTTCGACGAGTGGTTCCGCCACTCCTTCGGCAGCCACACCCCGTGGGGCGACCGGGACACCCCGGCGCTGATGACCACGGTGGAGACGGCGCTCGAGCGGCAGCTCTCGTCGCTGATCATGGGCGATGGTCGCCCCGACGTCCGTGAGATCCCCGCCGGCGCCGTCCTCACCCGCCAGGGCGACGAGTCGGACGGCACCGTGTACCTGCTCCTCGACGGCGTGCTCGCCGTCGACGTCGACGGCGAGGTGGTCGCCGAGGTCGGCCCGGGCGCGATCGTCGGCGAGCGGGCCGCGTTGGAGGACGGCCGACGCACCTCCACCCTGCACGCCCGGACGCGGGTCCGGGTCGCGGCGACCCACCAGGACCGGCTGGACCCGACGGACCTGGCCACCGTGTCCACCGGACACCGACGGGAGGACGCTTGAGGCTCCACCTGCTCGGCGTCCGCGGCTCCACGCCGGCGGCGGGGGCAGAGTTCGTCGGCGTGGGAGGGCACACGTCCTGCGTGGCCGTCGTCGCCGACGGCGACTCCGCTCCGAGCCTTGTGCTGGACGCCGGGACCGGCCTCCAGCGCCTGACCGACCTGCTGGGCGACGCCGCCTTCGACGGCACGATCGCCCTGACCCACCTGCACTGGGACCACACCCACGGGCTGCCGTTCTGCCGGGCCGTCGATCGGACCGACGCCCACGTCGATGTGCTGCTGCCCGAACCGTCCGCTGGCACCGACCCCTCGGACGCGGCGGCCCTGATGGCCCGGGCCATGTCGCCGCCGCACTTCCCGGTCGGCCCCGACGGGCTCCTGGGCGACTGGACCTGGACCGCCATCGGCGCGGGGACCCGTTCGCTCGCAGCGCCGTCAAATGCGCTGTCCGATGCGCTGGAGCTGCATGCGGTCGACGTGGACCACAAGGGGGGCCGGACGTTCGGCTACCTCGTGACCGAGCGCGTCGGGTCCCGTCGGTCGTCGATGGCCTACCTCCCTGACCACCTCCCGGGCGACCGGGTGGACCCCGACCTGACCGAGGCGCTGCGCGGAGCCGACGTGCTCCTCCACGATGCGCAGTTCACCGCGGACGAGGCCGACGTGGCGCGCCGCTTCGGCCACTCCACCGTCGACCAGGCCATCGACCTCGCAGTCGCCGCGGGCGTGGGCCACCTGGTGCTGTTCCACCACGGGCCCGGACGCACCGACGACGACGTCGCCGCCATCGAGTCCGACGCCGTCCGGGCGGTCGACCGACGCGGGGCGGACCTGCGCGTGACCGCCGGGCGGGAGGGAGTGGTGATCGACACCGCCGCCGCTACCGTCACGTCGTGACCGAACCCGCCGGCGCCGTCTCCGACCCCCCGATCCGCACCGCGCTGGTGCTGGGCGCGACGAGCGACATCGCGATCGCCATCCTGACGGAGCTCCGGGCGACCGGCCTGCGTTCGGCGGTGCTCGCCGCCCGTGATCCGGAGGCGGCCACGGCTGCAGTCACCGCTGCCGCGCCGGGCCTGGACACCGTCGCGGTGGCCTGGGACGCGCTCGAGGTCGAAGGGCACCGGGCGCTCCTCGAGCGGGCGTCGGACCACCTCGGCGGGATCGACGTCGTCATCTGCGCCGTCGGGATGCTCGGCCACCACGCAGGGATCTCCATGGGTCCGGTGGACGTCGACCACATGGTGCGCACGAACTTCGCCGGGCCCGCCGCCGCGTTGGCCGCCACGGCGCAGCACCTGGTCGAGCAGGGCCATGGCACGATCGTCGTTCTGTCCTCGGTGGCGGGCCTGCGGGCCCGGCGGTCGAACTACGTCTACGGCTCCACCAAGGCCGGCCTCGACGTCTTCGCCCAAGGGCTCTCGGACTCGCTGGTCGGCACCGGGGTGCGCTGCGTCCTGGTCCGTCCCGGCTTCGTGCGGTCGTCGATGACCGAAGGGCTGGACCCGGCGCCGTTCAGCACCGATCCCGGGACCGTCGCCAGGGCCACCGTCGCGGGCCTGACCCGCGACTCGACCGAGGTGATCTCGGTGCCACGGGTCCTCGGACCGATGTTCGGCGTGATCCGTGCGCTGCCCCGGCCGCTCTGGCGGAGGATCGCCGGCGACCGCTGAGCGGCCAGCCGACGTCCGTTCAGCCGCTCCGTCGGGTTCAGCCGTCGGTGTCGGTGTCGGGCTCCAGGTTCAGCGCCGCGCTGTTCATGCAGTACCGCAGCCCGGTCGGGCGGGGTCCGTCGTTGAAGACGTGACCGAGGTGCGCGCCGCAGTTGCCGCATCGGGCCTCGGTGCGGACCATCCCGTGCGAGCGGTCCTGCACCTCGACGACCGAGTCGGGCGACACCGGCTCCCAGAAGCTGGGCCATCCGGAGCCGGACTCGAACTTGGTGTCGCTGCGGAACAGCGGGGCGTCGCACACGATGCAGTGGTAGGTGCCGTCGTCGTGGCAGTCCCAGTAGATGCCGGTGAACGCCCGCTCCGTGCCGGCCTCCTGGGTCACGTGCCACTGCATGGCGTCGAGGCGCTCCTTGAGCGCGCCCAGGTCCGGGGTGGTCGTCTCGTCTGAGGTCATCGAGTGCTCCTGGGGGGATCCCACTGCTGGGAGGGGACGTGGACGGGGGCCGGCGGCGGCACGTCGGCCGACGACGATGCGGCGCCGCCTGATGGTGGCGAGGTAGGCGTCGCGGCGTAGGGAGTGATGCCGCCGCGCCGGGCGAGCCGGCCGTTCTCGATCGCCCGCTGGATGCCGTCGGGCGTGAGCAGGCCGACCAGGCGACCCCGGTCGAGCACCAGGGCCAGCCCGCCGGAGGCGAGCTGCAGCCGTTCGAGGACCGAGGTCAGCTGCTCGGTCGGGGTGGCCGTCGGCAGGCTGGTGGCCGGGAGCATGACGTCGACGACCGTGGTCGACTCCCAGCGATCGGCGGGCAGTCGGCGGAGGTGGGCCGGAGTGAGCACGCCCACGACGTTCTCGTTCCAGTCGAGCACCGGCACCGCGGCGTGGGCCGAGGCCAGCGGGCCGCGGACGGCATCCGCGACGGTCGTCCACGTGCGGACCGACACCGGGTCACGCTCCATGGCTGCGGCCACCGGCAGCGTGCCGAGTGCCGCCTCCCCGCCGTAGCGGGCCTCCTCCACGCGGGCCGCGGTCAGCAGGAACCAGCCGATGACCACCGTCCACAGCCCGGTTCCGCTGCGCAGCAGGAAGACCTCGGCGAACCCGGCGGCGACGATGGCGATGGCCAGGACCTTGCCCGTGCGGGCGGCCCACACCTTGGCCTGGAGTCGGTCGCCATTGACCATCCAGATGAGCGCAGCCAGGACCCGACCGCCGTCGAGCGGGGCCCCGGGCAGGAGGTTGAACACGGCGAGGAAGGCGTTCACGATCCCGAGCCATCCGAGGGCGACGACGTAGATCTCCGGAGCTCCGGCCCGGTCCAGGCCGATGGCGGCACCGATCGACAGCACCGCCACGAGGATGCTCATGGCCGGTCCGGCGAGGGCGATGCGCAGCTCGGCTCCTGCGGTGCGGGCGTCGGACTTCATCTCCGCGACGCCACCGAACATCCACAGCGTGATGCCGACGACCTCGATGTCGTTGCGGCGGGCGACGACGGCGTGCCCGAGCTCGTGAGCGAGCAGGGAACCGACGAACAGCAGCGTTCCGAGAGCCGCGACCGACCAGTAGGTGGTGCCCGACAGGCCGGAGGCCGACGCCGGAAGGATCGAGCCGGCGAGGATCCAGGTCAGCAGGCCGGCGAACAGCAGGACGCCGAAGTCCGCCGCCACCTCGACGCCGAGGATCCGTCCGAGCCGTAGTCCTGAACCGCGCACTGGGCCTCCCTGTCGGGATGCAACCTACCCCGCTGTTCTGCGGACCGAACAGGATGCGGGCCGGCGAGCTGAGAGCCGTGTCGGGTGGGAGACGGCGACCCGGAGGGGTGCTGCTCGACCTGTGCCCGGACAGCAACAAACCCCCGGCCGGAGAGTAGGAGGGAAGGGAAGAACCCTACGGCCGGGGGTCGTTGTGAGGTCATGTTTAGCTCACCGGGGTCCGCGATGCGTGATCACCCGAGCGTGAAGGTGATCACACTGGGTCATCCTTCCCGCCTGCCGGTCGCGTGCGGTCGAGTCGTGCTGGGGCCGTCACCCCGACCCGCGGACGAGGAAGATCGTCGTGCGCCTGCCGTCCGACACGGTTCGGGCCGGATCCAGGCGGAACCCCTCCGGGTGCTCCCAGTCGACGAGGTCGTCCGGCGAGGTGGTGGGGTGCTGGAGCAGGTGACGGACGAGGGCGCCCTTCAGCAGCTTGTTCCAGTGGGCGACGGCGACCAGCTCGCCCCGGGCGTCGGGCTCGAGGAACGTCACCGAGGTCTGCTCGACCTCGGGCAGGTGGACAGCGGCCGCGTGCTCGTTGGGCAGCAGGTTCCAGACCCGTCCCCCACCGGCCCGCTCCGCGATCGCCGAGCTCACCGGTGTCCGCCACCACGTCGACAGCTTCCCCATGCGCCCGATGGACACGCTCATCTTGAGCTTGTGGTCCGGGATCGGGTCCGACGGCGCCACCAGGCCGAACACGGCCGACAGGACGAGGAGCGACGAGTCGGCCCGCTTGCGGGCCGCGGCGGGGAGCGTGGCGAGGTCGAGCGCGTCGTAGAGCACTCCGGTGAAGCGCTCCGCTGCCGGCATGGTCGGCGAGTCGCCGACGTGGCGGTTGGCCTCGGTCGCCGCGGCCAGGGCCACTCCCTTGACGCCGAGGAGCTTCCGCCGCTCGAACTCGTTGCGCCGCATGGCCGAGCGCAGCGCCGCCATCACCTGGGCACGACGGTCGTCGAGGTCGACCGCCATGGTCCCCGGCTCCCACGCGGGACCGGTGCCGCCGGGGGCCTTGCCCTCCGACGGCGGGATGAGGATGAGCGGGAGGTCGGGCACGGCCCGAGATGCTCGCGCGTCTCCGCGGGGTCCTCTGACCCGCGTGCTGGTGCCCCCGGCAGGACTCGAACCTGCGGCCGTCGGATTAGAAGTCCGCTGCTCTGTCCAGCTGAGCTACGGGGGCCGGGCGGGTGTGCTGCCAGCGCCGGAATCCGGACTGCAGGAACCCCGGCGGCACCGTATATGCTCTCCCGGCTGTTCATGGTGGCCGTAGCTCAGTTGGTTAGAGCGCCGCGTTGTGGTCGCGGAGGTCGCGAGTTCGAATCTCGTCGGTCACCCCAAACGACAGGTCCCGCCGGTTCGGCCGGGTGGGTCCTGGTCGCTACAATCCCTTCTCCGCCGGGTTCGCCCGGTGGAGCGGCAAGCGCCTCTAGCTCAATTGGCAGAGCATCGGACTCTTAATCCGCTGGTTCCGGGTTCAAGTCCCGGGGGGCGTACAACGCAGACACCTGCAACGGCGGGGCTCGGAGCGATCCGGGCCCCGCCGCCGTTTGCTCCGTCCCACGATGGTCAGGAAACGCTCGTCGGGGGTGCGCGGCGTGCCGGCCGGGACGGGCCGGGTCCCGCTGACAGGACGCCGGCGCCGGGTCAGCCGCACGGTCCGACGTTCCAAGCCGAGACGCGCGGAGGGTGCTGAGCCAGATCGTCTCCGAGTCGGACGACGGCCCGCACGACGGGACCCGAACATCTACTGCCTCGTGAAGCGCCCGCGGGTCAAGCGACCGAGGGTGCTCTCACGCGAGACGTGGCTCGCGCTCGACTGTTCATCTGAACGACTTCACGACCGCCGGGTCGGTTTGGGTCAAATCCAACTCGAAGAGCTCACGGCTCGCGATGATGCGATCGTCCGGCCAGTTCCACCACGCCAGCTCGAGCAGCGCCTCGACCATTGCTGGCGAGAACCGGGGGCGAACGCCACGGCACGGCACGCCAACAGCGATGTCGAAGGCATCGATGTCCTTGGCAACGACGGACCCGGCTCCGATGACCGCTCCATCGCCGATCGACACCCCGGGAAGGACGGTGACCCGATCACCGACCCATACTGCGTTCCCGATCGAGCTCATCTGACCCTTTTCGGCAGGAATCTCGAGACCAGCGATCCTCGCTGGTCGGAAGTGGGTGCTTGCGAAGCGCAGGTCATGGTTCGAGGTCACTGCGTTGAAGCCATCGCCGAACGCGCAGTAGCGGCCGATCCGCAGCTCGCCCAGCCCTCTGATTCTGGCGGGGCCGGAGAACGTGGTGTAGGCACCGATCGTCGTTCCCCCCTCGATGAACGTGCCATGCGGCAAGCGCACCGTCTCGTCGATGAAGCCCAGTTGCCGATATCGCTCGGACGCATGATCGGTCGCACGCCGCTTGACGTCGTCCCGAATCCGTCCCAGCGACCGAAGCGCAACTCGCCTCAGGTTCTGTAGCGCGGCGGATTGGGACGAGACCATCGCCGGACAATATGACCGAGCACGGCGTCTGCGTAACTTTGGGTGTCGTGAACACGAGGCCCGCCGCAACCGGGCGTTCGCCGACCGGGCCGGCGAGGATCACGCCTGCTCCGCTCCGTTTGGGCCCGAGCCAACAGTGCGTCCCTGCCGGGCTGCAGCGCTGGCCTGGTCGACGGCCGATCCAGGATCGAGACGAGGTCAGTCGCCGGTGATGGGTTCGACGACCTGCAGGGCGAGCAGGGTGAGGTGCGCCAGCTCGTCGAGGCCACCGGAGGGTTCGGCCATCCACATGTCGAGGGCGGTGAACACTGCTGCGGCCACGGCGCGGCCCACGACGGTGGCGCGAACCTGCTCCGTCGCGTCGTCGCCGACGTCGCTGCGGCTCAGCAGGTGCGCCGTGATCTCGCGGGCCAGCTCGGACTCCACACGTCGGATGTGCGGTTCGAGTCGCGCCGCGTCCATCTCTCCCGAGCGGATGCGGGCGACCTCGGTCACGACCGCCGGATCGTCGGGAAACGAGTCCACGGCGGCGAGCACGGAGTCGACCAGGCGCTCCCCTCGTGGCCGCACCGACAGCGCCCGGCGGAACCAGTCGAGCCGGGCCTCGTAGTCGGCGAACAGCACCTCGTCCTTGCTGGCGAAGTACCGGTAGAAGGTGCGGGTGGTGACCCCCGCGTCCGCCGCGATGTCGTCGATCGACGTCGCGGCGAAGCCGTCGCGGACGAAACGGGCGAGCGCCGCCTCGCGCAGAGCTGTCCTGGTCCGCTCGCTCCGTGAGATCCCTGGAGTCGAACGCACCCGACGATGCTAGGCGGCGTCGAGCACGGCGTGGCCCGCGTTGTACCCGGGGATGAAGGTGATCCCGGGGCCGCCGTGGCAGCCCGCGCCGCACAGGTAGAGACCGTCGATCGGCACCTCGAGATCGCCCCATCCCCTCGGCCCTGGGCGGAACGATCCCATCAGGTCGGGGTGGAGCAGCGCGTGGGTGAAGTCGCCGCCGGTGCACCCGAACATCAGCTCGTAGCTGTACGCCGGATAGGCGACCTGGCGCTCGATGCTGTCGGGGAAGTTCGGTGCGAACTCGGCGATGCGCTCGACCATCCGCTCCGCCATCTCGTCGCGCAGCTGCGTCCGGTCCATGCGCCCGTCGCTGATCGGCGCGCAGAAGGCGAACGCGCTCGCCGCATGTCGACCTTCGGGCGCGAGCGTCGGGTCGATGATCGACGGGATGCCCAGGGACATGGGCGGACGGGACGGGACCCGACCGGCGCGGCACTCCTCGAACGACATCTGCATCGCTTCCGGCGAGCCGAAGTACGTGGTGGTGCTGCGGAGCTGTCCGTCGTTGAGCACCTCGTTCGGACCGATGAACTCCGGCAGCTCCGTCAGGGCGTAGTGGACCTGGAAGTAGGCCGCACGATGGTCGATCGACTCGACGCGGCGCACGAGGTCCGGGGGCAGCGTGGCGGGGTCGAGGAGGCCAGTGAAGGTCAGGGTCGGATCCAGGTTCGACACGACGACCGGAGCGGTGACGGTGGAGCCGTCGCCGAGCTCGACTCCGACGGCCGCACCGTCGCGCACGACGATGCTCGCGACCTTGGTGTGCAGGCGGAGCTCGCCGCCGTTGGCGAGGAACAGGTCCCGGACGTGGTCCGACATCGCTCCGACGCCGCCGCGCACCTTGGACATCGCGGCGTCCTCGCCTGGCGTGGCCAGTGCGAAGGCGAGGCACGTGGCGCTGCCGGGCGAGTAGGGCCCGCGGAAGGTCGAGTTGATGGCGAGGAACGCCAGGAGTCCGCGCATCTGTGCGTGGGCGACGGGGTCCGGGAGGTAGCGGTCGACCACGTCCATGACGCTGCCGAACAGCGCGATGCGGATCGCCTCGCGCTCGGCCTCGTTGGTCGCGACCGCGAACATCTCGTCCAGGGTGCGTGGCGGCCGGCGGACGTCGAAGCGGCCGAGCGCCCGGGCCGGCGCCTCGGCCCAGGCCATGATCTCGCCGAGGCCGACCATCGCCTCCAGCCCGAGGGTCTCGCTGAGGTGGGCGACGAGTGCGTCGGGATCGGAGTGGAAGATCATCGGCGGCAGCCCCGTGTCGCTGAGCGACGACGACTGCACGTCGGGTTCGAAGATCGGACACGCGTCGAATCCGAGCTCGGCATAGATCTCGTTCGGCACCGGGAACTGCACCGACCCGGCGAGCTCGTGCCGGTAGCCCCGGATCAACTCCGTCGTCGTCGCCATCCCGCCGCTGAACTGGTTCTTCTCCACGCAGAGGACGCGGAGTCCGCCCCCGGCCATCACCGCAGCCGCCGTCAGACCGTTGTGTCCGGCACCGATCACGATCGCGTCGTAGTCGCTCATCGGGCGAGTATGTCACTTGTGACAGAGCAATGTCGTCAGTGACAGAGCGGGAGCTCGGGGATTCAGGGACCCGGCGGCACAACGGAAAGGGCCCGGAACCTCGGTCCCGGGCCCTTCGTCGCTCTCTCGACGGGGCACTCGGCCCCGAGTTGGTTCAGGCGGCGTTGAAGCCGACGCCCGGGGCGAGCGCGGTGCGGTCGACCTCGGCGCTGCCGAAGCCGAGCACCAGGTGCGAGATGCCGGGGATCAGGAACAGGAAGATCTTCCAGCCCAGCTCCTTGCCGAACAGCTCTGCCGTGTCGTTGGCCAGCATCCACAGGGCGATGATGTTGATGCAGGGGATCAGCGACAGGATCAGCCAGACGACCGGCTCGTGCTTCCCGCGGGCCTTGAACAACATGTAGATGTTCACGAACGGGATGATGCCCATCCAACCGGGCAGCCCGAGCTTGGTGAAGACCTTCCAGTAGCCCACGAGGAACAGCACGAGCAGCGCCAGGTAGAGGACGCCGAAGATCGCGACGGCGCCGCCTCCGGAGCTGCTGGTCTCGTAGCTGTCCTGCAGAAGTGTTGCGAGCATGGTGATTCCTCCTCCCCGGGGACCGCGCGGCTGCGAATTCCCTCAGGAAACACCGAGCGTAAGGGGACGACCACGCAAAACGGCGCGATGGTCGGTCGCATCCCCGGCGACCGACGTCGGATCGACCGTCCGGTCGACCGCCGGATCGCGCTGCGTCTCAGGCCGCAGGCCGCAGTGCCCGAGCGTTCCAGGGGTTCGACGCGAGCGCCTGGTGGAGGTGCGGCAGGGTCGTCCGAGCGACGAGGCGTGCGCTGCGGACCGCCGCGAGCTCGGCCGGGTTGAGGTCGGCCAGGCCGACCAGATGGCGCAGCCGTGGAGGGAGCAGCTCCGTCGTGACCCAGTTGATCGGGACGAACGACTGGTCCGGCACCCAGCGCAGACCCGGCCGCATGAGCGCACGGGTCACCGCCCGGGTGTCGTCCGACGGCACGAGCGTGGCGAACTGCTCGGCCATGTAGGCGCGGAAGGCGTCGAGGTCCTCGGGGATGCATCGCTCGGGGATCCCGAAGGCGAGGGCCAGCGCCTTGGACTCCTGGAAGAACCGCTCCCGGTCCTCGCGGCGCAGGCGACCGATGTAGCGGCGTTCGACCTCGAACGTCGTGTCCACGAGCGTGGCCAGCACCCAGTACTGGAGGTCCGGGTCGTTGGCGTCGTAGGGCTGGCCGTCGGCCGTGGTGCCGGTGACCCGGGCGTGGCCGCGCCGCAGGTGCTCGAGCATCTCGGCCCGCAGCTCGGGACCGGCGAACGAGATCGTGAGCATGGCGTCGAGGGTGCGGTCGAGCCGGCCGAACGGATCGGTGCGGAAAGTGCTGTACGACGCGACGCCGGCTGCCACCCTCGGCTCGCAGACCTGGAGGATGGCCGCCCGAGGTCCGCCGATCAGCGGGAACCACGTGCGGTTCACGTCCCACGAGACGGAGTCACGTCCGTACAGCGCCCCGGGAGCTGGTCGGACCGTCACCTTGGCCATGTGGAACCCCCCGTCCCAGCGGCTCGTCGATCCGCCGACGCTAGCAACCGCCGCCATGAGCTGTGGCGGACGTCACGGGCCGGCGGGGAGGACCCTGACGCGGTAGGTCGACGGCCACTCCTTGCCGGTGAGGAGGAGCTCGTCGGTGTCGGGAACGTGGGCGATCCCGTTGAGGACGTCGATCGGCTCGTCCTCCTCGGCGGTGGACTCGGCGCGCAGCCGCAGCGCCGTCGCGTCGATCACGCCGTCGACGCGACCGCACCGGAGGTCGATCCGCACGATCTCATCGGTGCGCCACCGGTTGGCCCAGAGGTGCTCGCCGTCCCACTCCAGCTCGTTGAGCTGGTCGGCCGCGCCGCCGGGTCGCGTGATCCGGATCCGGCGGACGACGGAGAAGTCCTCGGGATCCCTGAACGTGAGGACGTCGGACCCGTCGCTCATCACCAGCTGCCCGTCGTCGAGCGTGGTGATCCCCCACCCCTCGCCCTCGTAGGTGTGCTCACCGACCAGCGTGAGGTCCTCCCGGTCCCAGACGAGGGCCCGACCCTCGGTCCAGGTCAGCTGCACCAGACGGTCGTCGCCCACGGTCGCGAGGCCCTCGCCGAACAGCTCCGGGTCCAGGTCGGTCGATTCGAGCACCTCGCCGGTGTCCGGGTCGACCTTCCGCACCGTCGACCGGCCGCGCTGCCCCGTCGACTCGTAGAGGACGCCGTCGATCACGAGGAAGCCCTGGGTGAATGCGTCAGGGTCGTGGGGCACCTCGTCGATCAGCTCCAGGCCGAGGCCCTCGGGGACGACCTCCGGCCCGCAGTCGGCGGGGACGGTGTCGGTGACGAGCGGCGCGGTCGACGTGGTGGTGCTCGTCACGGCGTCGTCGTCGGCCCCGCTGCAACCCGACGCCGCGAGTGCGACGACGACCGCCACGGCGACGGCCGCGCGTCGCCGCACCGCCGAGCGGACGCTCACACCTTCACCAGCGAGGTGACGGCCTCGACGTGGTGGGTGTTCGGGAACATGTCGACGACCTCGACGCCGGTGGCGCGGTAGCCGGCGGCGACCATCAGCTCGACGTCGCGGACGAGCGACGCCACGTCGCAGCTGACCAGGGCGACACGCTGCGCCCCGGTGGCCACCGCCACGCGCACCCCGTCCCGGCCCAGGCCCGCCCGGGCCGGATCGGCGACGACGACGTCGGCCGCCGACGGTCGCCACCTCTCGACGGCGCTGCGCACGATCGTCGCGTCGCGTCCGGCCAGGTTGACCCGTGCATCGGCGATCGACGAGGGCGACCGCTCCACGACCACCGGCCGCTCCGCTCCCAGGGCGACGGCGAACAGACCGACGCCTCCGTACAGGTCGACGAACCGGGTGGAGCCGTCCAGCGGTCCGACCGATCTCCGCACCGCGTCGATCAGCGCCTCCGCACCCCGCGGCCCCGACTGGAAGAACGACGCCGCCGAGATCCGGAACCGGTGGCCGGCCACCTCCTCGTGGAACCAGGCGCGACGTCCGGAGCGCAGCTCGTCGGCTCCGATGACGCGCACGCCCTCGGGCACGACCGTGCCGTCGGCCACCGTCGGCGAGACCACGACGAGGACCTCGCCGGTGCGCACCCCGACCCTGACGGTCACCTCGTCGGCCCCGGGGAAGCGACCGCTGCGGATGATCTCCTGCGCCGGGGCCGAGGCGACCATGCAGTCGTCGATCGCCAGCAGGTCCTCGGACCGTCGACGGCGGAAGGCCAGGCGGCCGTCGACCACACCGCAGCGCACGGTGCTGCGGTAGCCCCACGACTCCAGCTGCTCCCCCGCCGCCACGGGGATCTCGTCGATCCTGCCGGCGCGCACCGACCGGGCCAGCGCGTCACGGACGATGTCGGCCTTGAGGTCGGGCTGGGCCACCGGCGACGCGTACTGCAGGTCGCAGCCGCCGCAGCCGCGGTGGAGCTCGGGACAGGGCTCCACGACACGGACCGGCGACGGGTCGAGGACGGCGACGACCTCGGCGGTCGACATCCGGGGACGCTCCTCCACGAGCCGGACCCGCAGCCGCTCGCGGGGCAGGCCGCCGTTCACCATGACCACGCGGCCACCCGGCTCGTGACCGAGCGCGGCGCCGCCGACGACGAGGCGATCGACGTCGACCACCCGCTCGGACGGCTCGAGTCCCGGATCCATGGGCGCACGATAGGACCGGTACGCTCGGCGCCAGTCCCACCCGCGCTCCGTCGACTCGAGGCCCGCCCATGACCGCGCCCCAGATCCAGATCGTCCCGTCGGTGCTGCCGGCCGACTTCTCCCGACTCGGCGAGGAGTGCCAGTCGCTCGAGAAGGCTGGCGTGGACCGCATCCAGTGGGACGTCATGGACGGAGTGTTCGTCCCCAACCTGACCTTCGGCCCCGACGTGATCGCCGCGTGCCGACCGCTGGTCGACGTGCCCTTCGAGGCCCACCTCATGGTCGTCGAGCCCGACGAGCTGCTGCACCGCTACGTGGAGGCCGGCTGCGAGCTGCTGATCGTGCACGCCGAGGCCTGCCGCCACCTCCACCGGACGCTCGGCCTGATCCGGGACCTGGGCGCGTCGCCCGCCGTGGCGCTCA
>JAEYSR010000045.1 GCA_023434535.1 Actinomycetes bacterium | reverse complement strand
GCAGCTCCACGGCCAGGTCGACGTGGCGCACCTGGACCGTCGGCGGCACGTCCAGCACGGTCGGGGCGAAGTTCAGGATCGACGTGATCCCGGCCTCGACCAGCCGGTCCGTGGCCTCCTGGGCGGCAGCGGGAGGCACGGCGACGATGCCGATCGCCACGCCCTCCTCCTCGACCAGGGCCGCGAGCTCGTCCTGGTGGCGGACGGTCAGGGACCCCAGCGGGCGTCCGACCTTGGCCGGGTCCACGTCGAGAACGCCGACGACGGTGAAGCCCCGGTTGGTGAAGCCCGCGAAGGTGGCCAGGGCGGAGCCCAGGTTGCCGGCGCCGACGATGACGCAGGGCCAGTCGTGGTCCAGGTTGAGCTCGCCCGCGATCTCGACGAGCAGGTGCTCGACGTCGTAGCCGACTCCCCGGGTGCCGTAGGAGCCGAAGTGGGACAGGTCCTTGCGGACCTTGGCGGCGTTCACCCCCGCCAGGTCGGCCAGCTGCTCGGAGGACACCTTGCCCCGACCCTCGGCCTGCAGGTCCAGGAGACACCGGTGGTAGAGCGGAAGGCGCGCCACGGTGGCCTCTGGGATGGAGGCTCGACCCGACGGCGGCATGCAGTCGACGGTACCCGGCTCGTGCGCTCGTTCACAAAGTCCCGCCAACTCTGCGCCCTCAGGTATGAACGCTCAGGGCAGGCCGCTCAGGTGAGGAGTCGGCGGATCACCTTGCCGCCGAGACCCCGCGGGATGTCGTCGACGAACCAGACCTTGTTCGGGCACTTGTAGTGAGGGAGACGCTCGGCGCAGAAGTCGATCACGTCGTCCTCCTCGATCGGCATGCCGGGGCGTGCCTTCACGTACGCCTTGACCGACTCGCCGGTGTGAGGGTGCGGCACGCCGACGACGGCGACTCCCTCGATGGCAGGGTGCTCGAGCAGCACCTCCTCCACCTCGGCCGGGAACACGTTGAACCCCGACACGATGATGAGGTCCTTGGCCCGGTCGACCAGGTAGAGGTTGCCGTCGTCGTCGACCACACCGACGTCGCCGGTCCGCAGCCACCCGTCGTCCAGCAGCACCCGGCCGGTGGCGTCGGGGTCGTTCCAGTAGCCGGCGAACACGTTGGGCCCCTTGACCAGGAGCTCGCCGTGGTCGCCGACGAGCACGTCGTCGCCGGCGGGGTCGACCAGGCGGACCTGAACCCCGGGGACCGGGATCCCGACGGAGCCGGGCGGCGTGACCCCGGCGATCGGCGCCGTCACCACCGGCGACGCCTCCGTGAGGCCGTAGCCCTCCTGGAGCTCGAGCCCGAAGCGCGCCCCGATCGCCTGGGCGACCTCGGTCGGCAGCTTGGCCGCCCCCGAGATGGCACGGCGGACAGTGGTCAGCTCGTCGCCGACGACTCCGGGAAGGCCGGCGAAGGCCGCCCACATGGTCGGAGGTCCGGCGATGGTAGTCACGCCGTGCTTCACGATCGACTCGATGGCCGAGACGGGATCGAAGCGCTCGATGAGCATCACCGACGCACCGGCGGCGAGCGTCACGCCGAGGACGACGTTGAGGCCGAAGATGTGGAACATCGGCAGCAGTCCGAACACCACGTCGTCGGCCTCCTGGACCCGCTCGTCGGAGGCCAGGATCTGGCGGATGTTGGTGAAGAGGTTGCCGTGGGTGAGCATCGCCGGCCGGGGCGACCCCGCGGTGCCGGAGGTGAAGATCAGCACCGCCACGTCGTCGGCGGACCGCTCGACCACCGGGGTGGGCTCGTGGGAGAGCAGGTCGTCGAACTGCAGGCCGAGTGGCCCGGGCTCGAAGCCGGCCCCGATGAAGTGGGCCACGTCGGGGAGCGTCGACCAGTCGATGTCGCCCAGCGCGTTGCGAGCGGTCGGCGTGGCCACGATGGCGACCGTGCCCGACTCCCGGAGCTCGTGGGCCATCGCCGCCGGAGGGTTGGTCGGGTTCAGCGGGACGACCACCAGGCCGGCCCCGAGGGCCGCCAGGTACGAGACGACGAAGTACCAGTTGTTCCCGGCGATGATGGCCAGGCGGTCACCGGGCTGCAGCCCCATCTCGACGAGCGCGCCGCGCAGGCCGGCCACCTGAGTGCGGAGCGTCTCGTAGTCGGTGATCCGCCCCCGGCTGATCAGCGCGGGAGCGTCGCCGGGATGGGAGTCGATGATCGTCGCCAGGTTCACCATCGGCGACGTTATCCGGTCCGTCCCCGGACACGACGGGCGTCGTGACGGCCGTGCGCAGCTAACGAGGCGCGGCGATGACGAGTTGGAAGAACGCAGCTCCCACGATGACCAGCATCAGGATGACCACGGCGATGGTCGTGTTGCGCCTCATCGGGCACCTCCCTCCTCGTCGGGAACAGCAGCGTCGTCCGGAAGAGCAGCGTCGGTCGGGCTCGGGTCGCTGCGGCGGCCGAACTGCACGGTCACCGCGCTCACCGGTGCGTCGTCCTCGTCACCGCCGTCGACCGGGCGCAGGGTGACGCCGTCGCCGGCTGCGATGCCCAGGTCCTCGGCGGCGCTGGCCTGTCGTGCGGCCAGGGCGATCAGGCCGTAGCTGTCGACGACGAGAGCGACCGCTCCGGGAGCGATCTGGTCGAAGGCGGTGACGCGTCGGGCGGTGCGGCGCCCCGCGTCGACCAGCACCTCGAAGTGGCCGGAACCCGAGGCGTCGAGGCCGTCGAGCTCCTCCGGGTCCACGTTGAGCTGGGCGTTGCCGTACCGGTCGACCCAGAGCACCTCGGCGACGAGGGCTCCGTCCTCCTCCCGGGTGATGGGGAGGATGCCGGGGAACAGGGTGGCGGTGTCCACGACCTCGCCGAGCTCTTCCAGCGGCACGCCGTTGCAGAGGTGGGCCGCCGCCGGTGCGAACACGTCGCGCCCGTCGAACAGCGGGCCGTGGGCTGGCAGCTGGTGGTCGGGGTCGTTCAGCCACACGGCCCTGGTCGCCCCGCCGAGCATGCCCACGGCCGGCGCCAGCACGCCGTTGTCGGGCCCGATGAAGACCGCCCGACCGTCGCCGACCTCCACCGCGATCGGACGCCGGTGAGTGCCGACACCCGGGTCCACCACGGCCACGATGACGCCCGGCGACAGGTACTGGACGCTGCGTGCCAGGGTCAGCCCCGCCGCCCTGATGTCGTACGGGTCGATGCCGTGCGTGATGTCGATGACCGTCGTGCCGGGAGCGAGCTGGTGGATGACCGAGTGCACGACACCGACGAACTCGTCCGCGTGCCCGTAGTCGGACAGGAACGACACGGTGTCGTAAGAGGGAGCGTCATAGGAGGGAGCGTCAGAGGAGGGGGCGTCGTATGAGGGGCTGCCTTCGGCAGTGGGCTCGAAGGAGCCGGCGTCGACCACGGTCGCCGAACCTACCGCCCGCCGGCCCGACGGAACGAGACGCGGGGACCCTGGGGACCCGACGACGAGCCCCCGCCCTCGAACTCGGGGGAATCCGACGCCTCACACGTCGAGATCCCCCGAGATCGGCCACACGCTCGAACTCGGGGGAATCCGACACCTCACACGTCGAGATCCCCCGAGATCGGCAGGCCGAGAGTCGATCGCTCAGCTCAGCTCAGCCCAGCTCGGCCGATCGGGCCGCCGCAGCGGTGACGGCGTCGATCACCGCGGCGCGGACCGCGTGGGACTCGAGCTCGCGCAGGCCCGCCGCCGTCGTGCCTCCCGGCGACGTGACCGCGGCACGCAACGCCTCGGGGCCGTCGTCGGAGTCGGCCAGCAGCTGCGCCGCGCCGAGCAGCGTCTGACGGGTGAGACGATCGGCCACGTCCCGGGGGAGTCCGGCGAGGACGCCGGCGTCGATCAGGGCCTCGGCGACCAGGAACACGTAGGCCGGACCCGAACCGGACAGGCCGGTGACCGCGTCCATGGACCGCTCCGGGACGCGCACCACCGTGCCGACGGACCCGAGGAGCTCGTCGGCCCAGTCGAGGTCCGCGTCGGTGGCCGTGGGGCCCGGGCAGATGGCAGAGGCGCCGGCCCCGACCAGGGCAGGAGTGTTGGGCATGGCCCGGACGACCGCCACGCCGTCGGGCACCGCCGACTGCAGCGCCCCGGTGCCGACGCCGGCGGCGATGGACAGCACCCGCCGCAGTCCCGGCGCTGCAGCGGCGGCATCCCGCAGCGCGGTCACGACGTCGCCGGGCTTGGTGGCGACCACGATCGACTCCGCCGGACCGGGTTCGGCCAGGACGGTCACCCCGGGACGCGTCGCGACGAGCTCGTCTCGCCGTCCGGCGGAGATCTCCACCACGGCGATGTCGGATGCGGAGGCACCGGCTGCGAGCATCCCGCCGAGGAGGGCGTCGGCCATGCGACCGCCACCGAGGAACTGCACTGCGACCATGCGGTGGAGCGTACCGGCGTGCCTCCGACGGACCGATCCCGCCGGGATCTCGCTGGCGCAGCGTGGTTGCGTGGTCGTGCGACAGGGCTGCCGTGCGACAGGGCTGTCGCGCGCCGATGTTCCCGCGGAAACACCCGTGACCGACGACCCTGCTGCGGGTCGGCGCGGCCGTCACGGGTCACGGCGGTCCGGGGCCCTCAGCCACCGCCGATGTTTCCGCGGAAACACCCGTGACCGACGACCAGGCTGCGTGTCGGCGTGGTCGTGCGACAGGGCTGTCGTGGGACGGGGCCGTCGCGCGACAGGGCTGTCGCGCACCGATGTCTCCGCGGAAGCACCCATGACCGACGACCCTGCCGACGCGGTCAGAGATGGCCGTCGGGGTTGCGGCTGCAGAGCCCGGCGAAGAACCAGTCCCAGTCGATGTGGTCACC
Source organism: Actinomycetes bacterium (assembly GCA_023434535.1). Taxonomy (GTDB): domain Bacteria; phylum Actinomycetota; class Acidimicrobiia; order Acidimicrobiales; family Microtrichaceae; genus Dermatobacter. Next base: position 20,707 of record JAEYSR010000045.1, on the reverse strand, counting down.
GAGCCAGCGGCCTCCGGGGAACTCGACGTCGAGGTCGAGGTGGCCGTGGGCCGCAGCCGTCCGTGACGCGGTGACCATCAGGTCGTCGTAGCGACCGTCGACGCGCTCTGCCGTGACGGGCACGACCCGACCGTCGGGACGGGCGAAGACCGGGGCGGCGGCGGTCCCGGTGAGGGTCCACTGCCGGTCGTGGATGGCGTGGTGGTGCATCGGGCACAGCATCAGGAGGTTCGCGAGGTCGGTCAGGCCGCCGAGCGACCACCAGCGGATGTGGTGGGCGTGGAGGTGCCGACGCGTGTCGCACCCCGGGAACCGGCAGTGGACGTCCCGTGCCAGCAGTGCTCGCTTCTGCTCGGGCGTGGGGGTGCGTCGGTGGCGACCGAGGTTCAGCTGGGTCCCGTCGGGGAGGTCCGCCACCGCTCGCAGGCCGGCGTCGCAGGCGAGCCGGGCGAGGAGGGCCAGGCTGAACAGCCGGCCCATGGCCGAGCGGATCGGCCAGCGCTCCTCCCGCAGGTCGGACGCCGGGAGCGGGTCGGTCGTCGGGTCGGCGCCATCGGACCGCTCGGGTGCCTCCGCGGAAACACCCCGGGCCGATCTGCCGACGGTGGCCGATTCGTCGACGGCGTCGACGGCGGGCTCGTCACACGAGCCGACCGGCGGGTCGGAGCGCAGCGCTGCGAGTCCGGCGGCGTCGACGTGCAGGATGATCTCCGGTTGGGGACCGGGCCCGGTGTCCGGGTTGGCGAGGAAGGCACGGGCGAGCTCCATCAGCGCCGCGGCGTTGGTGGCGAGCTGGTCGCGACCCTTCAGGTCGACCGCGGCCGTCGCGAGCGCCCGTTGCAGCACCTCCATGTCCTCGCCGGAGATCCGGAACCGACCGACACCGTGGCCGGAGGCGTCGTCGTCGAGGGTCAGGTACGTGCGGATCCGCGCGTCCTTCTCCGCCTCCTCCAGGGCGGCATCGGCCGAGGCCGCGTCGGACTCGTTGATCTCCTGGACCCGCCGGAGGTGCGAGCACGCCTGCTCCAGCTGAGACGCTGTCGAGTGCAGCGCGACGGTCAGCAGGTCCCCCTCGATCGCCGGGCGACAGACGCGCGACAGGGCCCGGACCTTGGAGTACGACAGAGCGCCGCGTGCGAACTCGGCGCGGACCAGCGGCATGTCGACGAGACGGCGGGCCACGCGGACGTGGTCACGGGCGGTGTTCATCGACAGGCCGCACTTGAAGCTCAACCAGTGCGCCGCCGACCGGCACTCCCACGACTCCCACGCCCCGCGCCGGTCGTACTCGGCGACCATGAGGAGGAAGCGGCAGGTCCCGGCCGCCAGGTTGGCCGCGGTCGACATCAGCTCCGCCTCGAGCCGCTCCGTCGCCAGGGCCGCCACGGCGGCGTCGTCGGAGACCACGCACGCTCCCAACCGGGTCGGTCCCGGCGGCCCGTCGGGCGCTCCGAACATCAGACTCCCCGCCTGCGGCCCGGACCCGCAGGCCGGAGGGTCCAACAGCGGATCCCGCGGCGCCGAGGATGACGTCGCCAGTTCCTCGACCGATGCAGTCTCCAGCTCGGATGGGGTCTCCACGGCACGCCTCCCGGTTCGAACGTACGTTCGATCCTAGGTCGGCAGTGTGACACCGCAGATCCGGTTCGCCGGGGGACGGACCGCTTCCCCAACGGCCCGTCCCCCGGCACCTCTGACGGTAAGGGGTCGGCGTCCCGACGTCACCGGGGACCGGTCCCCATTGACGGCCGTCGCCGCGCCGTCGCACCGCGCCGCCGACGAGGTCGGACGCGTCCGTCGCACACCGACCGGAGACGGAGCGGCTCAGCCCTTGAAGCGGCTGGCGAACCCGATGCGCATCGCCGGGCGGAAGCACTGCTCGACCACGGCGTAGCAGGAGCCCAGGAGGCGGTCGACGACCTCCCCGTCCACCCACACGGCGGGCACCTCGCCCATCACGTAGACGGCGTCCTCGTCACCGATGGCGAACGACAGGTCGGGGAGCTTCTGGTTGCGGCGGAGCAGGTGCTCGTACAGCGCGCCCGCGTTCTCCTCGGGCGCCGGCATGAGGTACGTCTCGACGTGGAGGTTGCGCTGGCGGAGCAGGAACCAGATCGAGAAGACCGACTTCTCCTCACCCCGGACACGCACGAACCAACGTCGCTCGCCGGACAGGTCGTCGCGCTCGACCGCCTCCACCACCGGGTTGTCGGCGAGCTGCTCGGCGAGCCACCCGTCGATCCGGTGCTCGAGCTCGGTCAGCTCCTCGGCGCTGAGCGGGCGCTCGGCGCCGATCACGCGCAGGCCACCGGGGTCCGGACGGCGAGGTCGGCGTACAGCCGGCGCAGGCGGGCGGCGGTGGTGGCCCACGAGTAGCGCCGGGACTCCACGGCAGCGGCCACGCCCATGGCGGCGGCGCGCTGCGGGTCGCCGAGGACCCGGTCGACCGCGGCGGCGAAGGTGCCCGGGTCCCGACCGTCGATCAGGAACCCCGTCACGCCGTCGACGACCAGGGTGCGCAGACCTCCGACCGCGGCGGCCACGACCGGCACGCCGCACGCTGCGGCCTCGAGCGCCACGAGCCCGAAGGACTCGGACCGGCTGGGCACGACGACCACGTCGGCCGCCCGGTACCAGGTGGAGAGCATGTGGTGCGGCTGCGGATCGACGAAGCGCACACGGTCGCCGAGACCGAGCCGGTCGATGAGGGCGTGGACCCGGGCCAGCTCGGCCGGGCCCTCGGCGCCGCTCGGGCCACCCACGACGACCAGGCGGGTGGTGGGATCCGCGACCTCGGACAGCGCCTCGACGGCGACGGTCAGCCCCTTGAGCGGCTGGATCCGCCCGACGAACAGCATGGTCGGTCGGTCGTCGAGGCCGACGGCCGCCCGGGCACCCGCCCGATCGCCCGGGGAGAAGAAGGCGTGGTCGACACCCGACGGCACCATCTCGATCCGGGCCGGATCCGCGCCGTAGAGCTGAATCAGCTGATCGGCCTCGACCGGGTTGGACGCGCAGATGGCGTCGCAGCAGCCGATCACCGTGGCCTCGGCGGCTTCTCGGGCGAGCGGCTCGGCGTCGCCGGCCTCCGCCTTCACCCGGGCGAGGGTGTGGAACGTGGCGACCAGCGGCAGGTCGAGCCGGTGCTTCAGGTCGTGCGCGGCGACGGCCGACAGCCAGTAGTTGGCGTGCAGCGCCTGCGCCGGCGACCGCACCAGATCGGCGGCCACGCCGTCGGCGAACTCGTCGACCACCCCGGGGAGGTCCTCCTTGCGGAGGTCCACCGGTCCGGCGTCCACGTGCACGACCTCGAAGCCGGGTTCGACCTGGATCCGATCGGGCAACCCGTCGGCCCACCTACGGACGAAGACCCTCACGTCGACACCGGCCTGCGCCAGCGACGCCGAGAGCTCCCGCACGTACACGTTCATGCCGCCGGAGTCGCCGGTGCCCGGCTGGACCAGCGGCGATGTGTGCATGGAGACGACGGCGACAGAGCCCACGGGAGGTTCAACTCACTGGGGTCGGGACCATTCCCGACCGCCGGAACAGGATGGTAGGTCGTTCAGGATCCGACAGCGATGTCGTGCGACGGGTCCTCGGCATCGGACGGGCCGTCGCCGTCGGGGGCCGAGGCGTCGTCGAGCTCCGCCGCTGCCGCCTCCAGCGCGTCGAGAGCGTCCATCTCGTTCTCCCGACGGAACGACTGGTAGATCCGGACGAGGGACTTCTTCTGCTCCTCGGTGATCGTCGGATCCCGACGGATCTCCGCGATCGGATCGACCCGCTCGGCCGGCTCGTCGAGGATCCCGGCCCGCACGTAGAGCGTCTCGCTCGAGATCTCCAGGGCCCGTGCGATCTGCTGGAGGATCTCCGCCGAGGGGCGGCGCAGGCCTCTCTCGATCTGCGAGAGGTAGGGGTTCGAGACGCCGGCGGCCTCGGAGAGCTTGCGCAGCGACATCTGACCGACGTTGCGCTGCTCGCGGATGAACTCGCCCAGGTCACGCCACCGGCGGTCGAGATCGTCCTTCATGCCCCCGAGGGTACCGCGACATCCGCGAACCACCTTTTCGCGCCGGCAAGCGCGGGCCGGTCCGACGATCGCCGACGACGAGCCGTCGGTTGACCGGCGAGGCGATCAGATCAGGAGGTCGTCGACCGACGCGCCCGCCTGGTAGCGGGCCACGATCTCGTCCTGGACGCGGTCCATGCGCTTCTGCACGTCCCTCCGGACGGTGGAGACGTCCCGCTCGAGCTCTGCGAGGGCGTTCATGTTCTCGAGCAGCTCGGCCTCTGCGACGGTGGACAGGCCCGCCATCGCCGAGGAGCCGAGGATGCGGTCCGCCTCGGACACGATCTCGTCGGCCCACGCAGGCGGGTCCAGCTCCTGGCCCGGACGGGGCAGACCGGGGCCGCGCGTGTGGGTCGCTAGGGCGGAGGGCAGGCGATGCACGAGGTCCGTGTCGGGGTCGTTCTCGGCACGACGCTCGAACTCCACGGCGACCGTGTCCAGGCGACCCTGCACGATGCGGCGGGCGTAGGACAGGCCGTGCTCGACCTCCTGGTAGGCGTCGCGCAGCGCGCGCAGCTCTCCCAGCGGGCAGTCGGCCAGGTCGGCCGGCTCGTCGAAGGTGATCAGCTGCTCGACCGTGACATCCACGCCCCGCAGGCTATCGAGTCGAACCCGCATCGCGTTCGACCGACCGCGATCCGTCACCAGACCGGTCGCTCTGACCGAGGGCTCAGGCGAGCATCCAGGCCGCGCCGAGGAACACCGGAGCCGCCACGATGTAGGTGTCGAGCCGGCGCAGCGCGCGGGCGGGCGAATCGGCCGTCGGGAGCACGGCCGACGCCGTCCACTGCCCGACGGGACAGGCGACGGCGCACAGCCCGCCCACGATCGCCGCACTCGCCGTGTCGAACGGCGGCGCCTGGAACATTGCCATGGTGAACGTGACGGCCAGCACGCCGATGATGCCGGTGACGGGGCCCTCCACGAGGCTCCCCGACTCCGCACCGCCGATGAAGAAGCCGGCGTCGTAGAGCGAGACCGCCAGGACCAGGAACAGACCGGCCCAGAGGTGTGCCCCGACCACCAGGACGATCGCAGCGGCCGGGATCGCAGGGACGAGGACCGCGATGGCGATCGCCCCCGCCTGGGCCGACGTCAGCCCTGCGGCTCCGGCCCGGCCGGCCACGGAGAAGGCCACCAGCGCCACCACGACCAGCAGCAGAGCGGCGCCCGCCAGCCCGGTTCCGACCGCGGCCGCCGCCGGAACGACGAAGATGAGGACCGCCACGACGGCGACGACGCCCGCCGGCGGCACCACCGGCTCGGACCCGCTCACCCGTCCGTCGGCCGCACCGGTCCACCAGAGCGTCACCAGCTCCCGCCCGGCGAGCACGGCCACCAGGCCCCACAGGATCGCGGTCGGCCAGCGACCGGCCGTGACCGCGGCGAGGGCCACGAAGAACCAGAGGACGCCGAGCCGCACCTTGGGGCCGGTCGACGACGGCCTGATGGCCAGGCGGGCCAGGCCTCGTCGCGGGGCGTCGGATGCGTCGGCAGGCCGGCGGCCCGCAGCAGTGCCGTCGGCAGAGCCAGCTGTTCGCCCTCGCCCCTTCGACGGCTCTTCCGTCGACCTCACACCCTTCGACCTCACGCCCTTCGACTTCGCGCCCTTCGACGTCGCACCCTTCGCGGCGGACCCAGATCGCGACGAGTCACCGCCGGAGGCCTCGGCCCGTCGGCGGCGCCGGACCGGTGGCGGCGTGTCCGACACGGGCTTGCGAGTGCTCGAGCCGGACGCGGTGCGGGCGCTCGTGCGCCCCGTCTGCTCAGCCACCGGACACCGGCGGGAGGACGGCGACCTCGTCGTCCTCGCCCACCGAGTCGTCCTCGCCCGCAGGTTCCCCGTTGACCCACACACCGCACGTGCCGAGAACCGCGACGAACCCGTCCCCGAACCGCTCGCCGGCGTTGGCGAGAACGGCGCCGACCGTGTCGCCGGCCACGACCTCGGAGGAGGTCCCGGCGGCCTCCCGGGCCTGGGCGAAGAGACGGACGACTGGCACCGAGCGAGCCTACTCCCGGGCCTCCGACGGGCACTTCTCGTTGCCCCGGGGCCGGTCGGAACGAGCCCCTCGCCGGTCGGGATAGGTTCGACCCATGACCCAGCTCCTCGTCGTCCGCCACGGCCAGTCCGAGTGGAACGCCGACGGGCGCTGGCAGGGCCAGGAGAACCCGCCGCTGACGGATCTCGGCCTCCAGCAGGCCCGCCAGGCGGCCCGGGCCATCGGCGCGATCGACGCCCTGTTCGCCTCGCCGCTCGACCGGGCGGCCACCACCGCGGCGATCCTCAGCGAGGAGCTCGGCGTGGGCCCGGTCATCACGCTCGACGGGCTCATGGAACGCAATGCCGGCGAGTGGCAGGGCCTGACCCGCGACGAGATCGAGGACGCGTACCCCGGCTACCTCGACAGCGGGCGGCGTCCGCCGGGATGGGAGCCCGACGACGACGTCCAGGCCCGGGTCCTCGGCGCGTTCGACGCGATCGCGGCGCAGCACCCGTACGGCACGGTCGTCGCAGTGGCGCACGCCGGCGTGATCTTCGCCGCGGAGGCGGCGTTCGGGGCGGAGTGGGAGCGTCTCGCCAACCTGGGCGGCCGCTGGCTCGTCCACTCCGACGGCGAGTGGCAGCTGGGCGAGCGCGTCCACCTGCTCATCTCCGAGACCATCCCCGACCAGATCTGAGACACCGATCTGGCGTCGGTCGGGAGCGAAGCTCAGCCGGCGACGTCGAAGCGGCCGGAGCCGACGATGGCCTCGACCTGGGCGGCCGCCGCGGCGCCGCCGATCTCCCGTGCATCGATCCGATCCAGGCCCGCCATCGCCGCCTCGGCCGCGGCGAAGTCGTCCTCGATGCCGGCCAGCACGGTCAGCTCGTCGAGCGCGTCGGGGGTGGACCCGCCATCGGTCGGGACAGAACCGCCCTGGTCGGCCACGAGCGGGGCCGAGGAGTCGGGAGCGGCGTCGACGGTGTCGACCGAGTCCACCACGGGCTCGTCCGACGCGGCCGGGTCCAGCTCCGACGGGGCCGGGTCGAGCTCCGACGGGGCCGGGTCGAGCTCCGACGGGACCCCGTCGACCTCGGGCGTCACCGGGTCGACGGCGGGGGCGCGGGTGAGATCAACGATCGGTTCCGCGTCGTCGCCGGTGTGCTCGTTGGGTTCCACGGCATGCGAGCGTAGCGTCGCCGTCCCGGTACGCTCCTGCCCCCGGTGACCGCCTTGATCGAGACCGTTCCCGCCGCCCTGTCGGCCGTCGTCCTGGCCGAGGTCCAGGGCGGTGTCCTCGTGCGCTCGTTCCTGATCGCGGTGGTCCTCATCGCTCCCGTGTGGTTCCTGGTGCGCAAGCGGGTGCTGGCCGGTCGGGTCCCACAGGAGCCGGAACCCGAGGACGCCCCCGAGCAGTCGGACGGCCCCCAGCTTGAAGCTGTCATCGCCTCGATCGCGGACGTCGCCGAGTCCGCCCGGGACGGAGGATCGGCCACGCTGACGATCCCGAGCGGCGTCACGATCGACGGCCGCCCCGCGGACGCCGCCACCGTGGACGCCCTCGTCCGGGACTCGCTGAGGCGCAGCGGGCTCGTCGCCGTCGCAGAGATCGACTCCCCCGCCGGACGTACGCTGGAGCTCCGGGAGCTGAGCACCGGCTCCCCCACCGACTGACGCCCAGGAGCGCCACGCATGACCGCACCGATGACCGCCCCCACGACCTCCGGGCCGGCCACGACCACGATCACGCGCACCGACGAGGACCAGGAGACCGAGGACGGTCCGGTCGCCCACATCGTGCGGACCAAGCCGGGCGAGGACGCCGCGGCCAAGGTGCTGGCCGCTCGGGTCGAGGGCACGCCGCTCGAGGCGCTGTGCGGCCACGTGTGGGTTCCGTCCCGGGACCCCAAGCAGCTGCCGGTCTGCCAGAAGTGCAAGGACATCTACACGATGTACCGGGACTTCAACGACGGGTTGGACGAGACACCCCGCATGTAGCGAGGGGCGCCGGCCCGCCCTCACGACCGGCCACCGTCACGACGGCGGACGGCACTCCCCGCCGTCGACGTCGACGGTCGAGCCGATGACCTCTCGCCGGGCCACGGCTGCTGCGAACCCGGCGTCACCGCACGTGCCGACCCAGCGCCGTCCGTCGGGCAGGTCCGCGATCACGAAGGCCGCGGACGGCGAGCCGTCGGTGTAGGTGGCGGTCGCCGTGACCACCGTGGCGGTCGACCGTGCGTCGTGGGTGACCTCGCGCACCTCGGTACGAGCCGCCGCCTCGTCGCCGACGTCGGCGACCAGCACCTCCCCCGCCGGGCTCCCGCCCCAGACGGTGATGCCGGGCTTGGTGAGCAGACCCGAGACGGCCGTGACCATGCCCAGCGAGTCGGGAGCGGATCTGATGCGCCGCACGACCTCGACGGTGGCCTGGTACGTGAAGTTGTTGAGCGGCCCGCCGGCGAAGGCCATGCCGCCGGTCACCGTGGGGGCGACGCCGACCCCGGGCCGCCGCTCCAGTCCCAGCTCCCGCTGCTGCACCCGGACCGCCACCGGGAAGCAGCTGTAGATCTCCTGCACCTCGACGTCGCGGAGCGGCCGCCCGATGTGAGCGGCGACGGCCTCGCCGACCGCCGCCATGGCCGGCCACCGGTGGATCTCCCCTCGTCGGGACAGCGACGCCATGTGGGACGAGTCCACGCAGGCGTGCGGGAACACCCATCGGTCGGTCGGGACGCCGGCCCGACGAGCGGCGCCGGCCGAGCAGAGGAGCAGGGCAGCGGCCTGGTCGACCGCCCACTGGCTGACGTGCCACTTGTTGTAGGGCGACGCGATCGCCCGGTTGGACGCGCTCGGGTTCCGGAGCTCGGCCGCCGACCGGGACTCGCCGAAGGCGGCGAGCGGGTTGGTGGTGGCCACCCGGTTGAACTCGGCCCACAGGACCGAGATGTCGTCGAGCTGCTCGTCGAACGGCTGGCCCTCGGCGTGGCCGAGGGCGTTCTCGATGCAGGCGTACTGCTCGACCGGGGCCCACATGCCGGCCTGGACCTCGGCCTCGGCCATGATCTCGCCGACCGGGGACCACCGCTCGTCGGCCTCGACGCCCGGCTGCGCGGTCTCGACGATCTCGATCCCCGCACGTTGCGCGGCGCGGGAGCTGGCCATGGCCTCGCCGCCCACCACGAGGGCGACGTCGAGCTCGCCGCGACGGATGCGGTCGATCGCCACCGACAGCGGCTGGGTCTGGGGGACGCCGACGTCCGCGCGGATCGTCCGGGCCCCGATCGCCCCGACCCGGTCGGCCACCAGGCGGGCGACGTCGGGATAGGTCCACGTCCCCTCGGGGACCGCGACCACCCCGGCGTCGGGGAGCAGGTGCGAGGCTCCGGAGTCGGCGCCGGCGGCGAGCGCGGCCTCGACCATGAGCTCGAGCGCCTCGACGGCACCCGAGCCGTCGACCGGGCGGTGCGCCTCCCCCACGCCGACCAGCACGGGAGTCCGGGGATCGATGGTGTCGGTCACGGGCGGCGAAGCTACCGGGACCTCCCGACCTCAGGGCGCGATTCCGCACCCCACGCGGGAGTTGCCGCCGCCGCCGGCACTGTGGGCGATCACGCACACCAGCGAGCCCGTCGCCGCCGGGACGCCGGAGATCGTGTAGCCGTGGGCGGACCCCCGTCCGAACGCCGCGCCGACGTCGGGGCGGTTGCCCGACGCCGTCGCGGTCGAGGCCGGGTTGCCCCAGACGTACACGCTCACCTTGATGGACGAGCTGACGTGGGCGTCGAGCGCCCAGCCGCTCACGGTCACGGTGCCTCCGCCGCCGGTCACGGAGTCGAGTGCCCCGGTCGGGGCGTCGGCGACGCGCTGGGCCTCGGTGCGGACCAGGACCTTGGCGGCCCGCAGCGAGCCGTAGGCGTTGATGACGGAGCCGTCGGGCCGGTGGATCTCGAAGTGGAGGTGCGGGCTGGTGGACTCGGCGTTGCCGGAGTCGCCGAGGAAGCCGACGACCTCGCCGGCCTTGACCTTCTGGCCCTTGGCGATCCCGTCGGCGAACGCCCGCTCGTAGACGTTGCTGCCGTCGTCGGTGCCGGGCGTGTCGTTGTTGAGGTGGATGTAGACGTAGCGCCAGCCGTCGGCGTCGGTGATCGTCAGCGAGTTGCCCGACAGCCCGCTGTTCGACCACGTCAACGACGTGACCGTGCCGTCGGCAGCGGCCACGAGCGGGGTGTGGCGGGCACCCATGAGGTCCTGCCCCTGATGGGAGCGTCCGCCGGAACGTGCCGCTCCGAACGTGTCGGAGTAGCTGACCTTGCCGGCCACCGGGAACACGATGGCCCGATCGGCCGGCCCGGCCACCGAGCTGGGCGGGGCGGGAGCGCAGGCGCCGAGCACGGCGAGCGCCGCCACCGCACCCATCGCGGCAAGGAGGCTGCGACCCCACCGGTCGTGCAGTGGTCGGACGCGGCGGGTCGAGGGGATGCGGACGCGGGGCATGGCGCAGATGGTCGGCACGAGCGGCGCGGACCTTGACGGGAACGTAGGTTGACCCCGGCCCGCCTCCGGAGGCGGGCCGTCCCGCACCGGAGGAGCCGTCCATGACCGATGCAGTGCTCGTCGACACGCCGGCCGACGGCGTCCGTCGGATCACGCTGAACCGACCCGAGAAGCGAAACGCCCTGAACCACGCGGTGCGCGGCGGCGTGCTCGCCGCACTGCAGGAGGCCGACGGCGACCCCGACATCCGGGTGTCGATCGTGCGCGGCGCCGGGAGCTGCTTCAGCGCCGGCTACGAGCTCGGCGACGGCAACGAGGGCCAGGACCCGCCCTACTTCACGGCCGAGGGCGAGGGCTACTGGCCCCGGCACGTGACCGACGCGTGGATGGGCATCTGGGACCTGGCCAAGCCGGTGATCGCCCAGGTGCACGGGTGGTGCCTGGCCGGCGGCAGCGAGCTCGCGACCGGCTGCGACCTGGTCTACGTGGCCGACGACGCCCGCATCGGGTACCCGGCGGTGCGCTTCGGTGTGCCCGACATGCAGTTCCACGCCTGGTTCCTGGGGCCGCGGGCCGCCATGGAGATGGTGCTCACCGGCGACTGGATCTCCGGCGACGAGGCGGTGCGCCTCGGCTGGGCCAACCGGGCCTATCCGGCGGACCGGCTCGACGATGAGGTGCTGGCCGTCGCCGAGAGGATCGCCATGGTGCCGCCCGACATCGCGCAGCTCAACAAGCGGACGGTGCACCGGGCCATGGAGGTCATGGGTCTGCGGACCGCCATCCGGGCCGGCACCGAGCTGTGCGCACTGGCCATCCACCAGCCGAGCTTCCAGGCCTTCGCCCGCGACGCCGGCCTGGCCGCGGCGATCGGCAGCGAGAGCACCGGCGGCAACCTGACCGACGCCCTGCAGCGCCGGGACGAGCCCTTCGGCGACTACAGGACCGGCGAGGCACCCGACTGAACAACCGCGCGCTCCCCTGCCGGATTCCGACCGGGACCGCTCGATCGACGACGATGTCGGCGATGATCCGTCGGCGACACCCCGCCCCATCGGCGCCCCTCCGGACGCTGGTCGTCGTGATGTCGGCTCTCACCGGCCTGCTGGTCGGGTCGGCCGTCGCCTGCAGCATCGACCCGGAGCTGACGACGGTTCCCGAGGGGTGGCAGGTGCAGGAGCTGTCACGCGACGGCGTCGACACCTTCACCGCAGACCTCGACGGCTCGACGCTGTCGGTCACAGCCCGCGACGGGAACTCCGACTCGAACAGCCGGATGGTGTTCTGGCCGGAGGACCGGCCCGCCGAGCGGGACGGCGAGACGTGCATCTCCTTCACCGACGGCGGATGGCCGTCCCAGGAAGGCATCGCCCTGCGGATCGCCGAGGTCGACGGCAGCACCCGGATCCTGACCGTGATGAAGAACGTGTGGGGCCAAGCGACGAGCCACGTGAACGTGCTGCTGTGGGACACGGCGAACCCCGACAAGCCCGAGACGATCGACACCTTCGTCGCCGAGCAGGTGGAGCTCCCCGACGGATCGGTCCGCCCGAACCCTTGGTCGATGTGCGCCCGGACGATCGGCGACCAGCTCACGTCGGTGATGTGGCCGAGCGCCGAACCGCAACCGTCGTGGGACGACCCGCAGGCCGTGCACACGACGACCCTTCCGGACTCCGTGCCGAGCGAGGGCTCGACCGGCCTCTACGTGGGCCACGTTCCCGCCGGCACGACGATGAGCATCACGGTGCTGAGCGGTCTGGGCCTCGACTGAGGCGCAAGGCTGGGTGGGCCCCGTGGGGCTCGAACCCACGCGCGTCGGATTAAAAGTCCGCTGCTCTGCCAACTGAGCTAGAGGCCCCGGGCCCGCAAGGTTACGTGCAGGAGAAGTCACAGGAGCCTGGCCGGCACGAACCTGGCGCGGCGTGGATCGATGGGCCGAAGGCAGCTGCTCCTCGAACCGAGCGTCGTCATGATCTCGGACACTGCACACAACGCCAGTTGATGTCGGACCCGCTCCCGGGCGAACGGCAGCAATTGGCATGTGTCGAGGATCGGGTCAGAGCCGTACCGTGCATCCCGTGGAGCGCCCGAATCTGGAGTCCGGAGACATCGTCGAGGTCGTCGACGATGCCGGGACATCCGAACTCGGGGTCGTGCGCGCGGTCATCGACTACTCCGAGGACAGCGACCCCTCGATCTGGGAGGTCTGGGTAGCGACGCGATCCGACAGCGGCATGTTCGATCCCGATCGCGTCCGTCGCCTGCCCGGAGCACAGGTCGAGGATCTCGCTGATCCGGACCTGCGGGCCGAATGTACAGAAGCACGACGGCGCCGATGACCCACAGAGGCACGGGTCCCAGCAGAGACTCGCTGCAGCCCGGGCCGAACGATCGGCGGAGGACCCTCTGCCGATGGTGAAGAACGCACGACTGCGCCAACTCGGACTGAAGACGAACGCGAGCGGCGGCCCTCGCCCACCTCGTCTCCCCGTGGCTGTGGAGCGAGCGGAACTGTCAGCGGCTGTTGATGGCCGCCTGCATCGCCACGGGGTTCGCCACAGGAAGCAGCTGGACGACGAGCAGGACTCCCCTCGCTTCGTCCGTGATCACGGCGACCGTCGGCCGCTTCCTGTTGGTGCTTCCAGCGAGTCGTTCCCTGCGACGGAGGCGTCAGCAGCCGCATCAATCTGGCCCGGCGGACGCCGAGACCGCGTCCGGGTGAGACGGACCGTCGGGCCAGACCGCTGAGCCGGACCGGCCGACGTCATGCATCTCCTGCAGTAGGCGACCGGCTGTCGGCACCCCTCGCCGCCGAGGCGGGCGTGGGCGGTGCCGGTACCTTTCGGCAGGGTGGAGAGCAAGGATTCGCCGGAGAACGAATGGGTGATCCGTTTCAGTTCGGCGCCACTGGTCGTCATGGCGGTAACGGTGGCGGTCGGAGTGCTGGGGCAGTCATGGTTCGTCGGCGTGCTGTGGGGACCTCTGGTCCTGTTGCTTGCTGTCGTGAGCTGGCGGCCGTTCCGACTCTCGACCGGTGCCCGCGGGCCACAGCTCGAGTACTTGAAGGGCCTCCGATGGCACCACCTACCGATGTCGGACGTGGTCGCGCTTCGCTACGAGCACACGCCTCGAGACCTGCGGGGGCGCGCCCTGTTGAGGGCCGACCTGACCGACGGTCGAACCATCCGAGTGCCGGGTACGGCGGGCATCTACTGGCTGTGGACCTCGCCCACGATCCTCACGTCACCGATCCCTCCGCGGCGCCTTCACCTGGTGTCGACAGTCCAGATGCTGTCTCTGCTGCAACAACGGCTCGGCAGGCACGTCGACACCTACGGTGCCGTGTCGATGAACCCCCGACGCTGACGACCGCCGATCTTCGTTCGCATGGCCGGCCCCCCTTTACTTCAAGCGTACTTGAAGTCTTAGCCTGCGGGTCATGAGCATCGATCGCAACGCCCTGCAAGGGATCGGCATCGCGAGCAGCACGCCATTCACCGATGACGTGTCCGCCGTGACTGACGAAGCACGGCACGTGGAAGCGCTCGGGTTCACCATGCTCTGGCGCTCCGGCGTGCTCCCCATGGTCGAGGCGGCGGTCGAGGCCACCCGTCGGATCCCCATCGGGACCGGCATCATCTCGGTCTCCAACGTGCCTGCAGCGGATGTCGTCGCGACCGCTCGACGTCTGGAGCGTTCCCACCCGGGCCGCTTCGTCGTCGGACTCGGCGGCGCCCACGATGCACACCCGCTCAGGACGCTCGACACCTACCTCGACGTGCTGGATGACGAGGGAATCCCGGCGGACTCCCGGGTGCTCGCCGCTCTTGGCCCGAACATGATGTCGCTCGCTCGAGAACGCGCTGGCGGCGCGTATCCATATCTCGTCACACCGTCCTTCGTGTCCGATGCGCGGGCCCGCCTCGGTGACGACCACCTGCTCGCGGTCCTGCTGATGACGGTGCCCAGCACCGACCGTGAGGTGGTGCGCCGAGCTGCCGCCGAACCGCTCGCATTCCTCACGCAGCAGGGTGGCTACCGAAGGAACCTGCTCCGCCTCGGCTTCGGTGAAGGTGACATCGACGGCGTGAGCGACCACCTGCTGGACGGCATCACGGCCTGGGGCGAGCCCGGGACCATCGCTGAGCGCATCGCCGAGTACCGGGCCGCCGGAGCCGATCAGGTGGTCCTCAGGGTCCTCGACGTCGACGACGACATGGAAGCGACCCGAGCGCGGCTGGCGCGGACGCTGCTCGGCTGAGCAGCCCCACTCCGGCGTCGGACTCGCCCCGACACCCGATCGGGCCGCCAGCGGACGACCGACCGTTGCATCAGAGCCTGTTGCGCACCTGGGGAGTCCACTCGGTCCCGCTCCAGAGGCGGAGGTGGCGGGGGTCCCACGGATCGGGATACCAGCCGCCGATCGGCGCCCCGTCCGGATCCAGGACAGCCCACCCTCGTTCCTGCAGCCGCGTCACCAACGGGCCCGTCGTGGTCCGCGGAGCGGTGAGGGCCACGACGCCACCACCGAACGACACCCTCTGCCTCCACCCCGCACCCGCGACGGTGACCGGCGATGCTCGGTCCTTGTCCACAATGAGCGGCTCGTCGCGTCCCAAGCTGCCGAACCGTGTCGCCATGAGGTGTTCTTCGTCGAACACCACCCACAGACGTTCCTTCGCCGCGGCCACCCGGGTGCCGCTCGCGATGACGCCGGTCAACGAGCCGGAAGGTGCCGGCGCCGGCACGCCAGCAGGCACGACGTCCGACCACGACGTGTTGCGAGGATCCACCGCGAGCCGCATCGCACGCACCTGCCCGGTCCGCCAAGCAAAGAAGAGGATCACTGCGACCGCAGCAAGGAAGGGAATCGTGCCGGCCACTCCACGCTCCCTTCCCACGGCGTCGACGCATGCACAGCGGCGATCTCCACCGTAACGACCTCCGAGGAGAGTTGGCCGTCCAGCGGATGCGACGGGGTCGACGGGCTGTGGGAACCTGCAGCCCGCCGACGCCGATTCCGTGGGCTCAGGATCAACTCCTGCTCAGCACATCCAGGTGATGAAGAAGAGGTCCTGGCTCGGATCCGGTGTCACCCAGTCCGGGGTGTTGTAGGCGGTCCCGCGGTACCAGGCCTCGCCTCCGGTGTAGTTGTCGGCGGCACCGAACACCGACCAGCCGAGATCGTCGGTGCACTCGGGAGCAGGGGCGGAGCTGATGACGATCGAATAGCGGTGACCGGCGAGGACGACAGCCGGCGACGCGAGGGGCACCTGGATGAGCGTCGACGCCGTCGGCGAACCCGGCCCTGAGTAGGTTCCCGATCCGAGGACCGTGGCGCCCGGGGCGCCGTCAGCGCGCACCGTTCGGATCGTCAACAGGAACGGAGCCTGGGACCCCGGGGCGATCGGCATCGCTGCGACGGACACCTGATCGAGCAGACCCGTTCGCCCGGCCGTGAAGGTCTGGGCCACCTCGGCGTCGACCGTCGTGCCGAAGCACGGAGCCGCCCACGCGACCGAGGCGAAGCCGTTCAGGCCTCCGGTGTTGGACTGGTCGACGCTGTGGTTCGGCGGAGGCGCACACCCAGCCAGGGCGATGATCAGTGCAGCTGCTGCGACGACCGCCCATCGGCGCCGTCGCAGCCGTCTCGACGTTGCGGTTGCCTCCCCGATCGCCGACGACCCATCGCGTCCGGTCCGATCTGCCATCGATCCCCTCCTCATCGGCGAGCGCCGCCCTGCCGAGATGACCGCTCGCGCCGATCGTCGCGCCCCCAGGTCGCGTGCTGACAGGGTCGAAGGTCACCGAGCCGACCTCGTTGCGTTCCTGGCGGATCTCTGGAGAGGTGGAGTCAGCTGGGTTCGAGCCACCCGGTCTGCCGCAGGACCTCGGCCCAGCGTCCATGGCGCCACGGCACGAAGTGGGCCCATCCGAAAGTCGGCACGGTGGCCTTCAACTCGCCGTTGCTCACCACGACCTGCGGCGAGCTCCTCGGAAGGTGCAGCCAACAGGCCCCCGAGTCGAGCACGATCTCCGACGTCGAGACGAAGGCCACGGACTGGATCACCCTCGATCGGGTGCCGAGCCGCACGACGCCTCGTACGCGGAACTCCCGATCGCTTGAGGCCACGGTCCAAGTCTGCGTCGAACCAGGGTCGACCCGGCGAGCCGGCGACTGGGAGCACAACACGGGTGACCGACTCCCGTCAGAGGTAGTCCTCTGAGAGCAGGTTGCGGACGCAGAACCAACCGGCGATCGCGGGGATGAACGTCGACGCCAGCTGGTACGCGAGCGACGCCGCGACCGCGGCCTCCTGCGTGGCACCCGCGGCGGTCAGCGCAGCAGCCACGCCGACGGAGCCGACCGCCGTCGACCCGCCCGGGACGGGGACGGTGTCGGCGATCGACGAGATGCCGATGTTCGCCGCCAGCACCGCCCAGAAGTTCACGGGCGGCCCGAAGGCGGCGACGCAGAAGTACAGCACGAGGCCGTAGAGCAGGTTGTTGACGGTCTGGCCGACCAGGAGCTCCGTCACCTGACGGGGCGAGCGGACGACGTCGGAGAGCGTGGCCCACGCGTCGCGGACCGGAGCCATCACCTTCTTGCGGATCCTCGGCACTCCGAAGATCACCGCGATCGCCACCAGGACGACGACCAGGGCGATGAGCGCGATCTGGATCACGCTGCTCGTGTCGACCTTGCCGAAGCTGAAGTGGACCGGCGACAGGTACAGCGCCACGAGGAACACCGACACCGTGGCGATGACGTCGGCCGCGCCCTGCACCACGCCGCCGGCCGTCGCGGCCGACGCGAGGTCGACTCCCTGCTTCTGCAGGTAGCGGATCTCCGACGCCAGACCACCGACGGCGGGCACCGCCAGGTTCGTGAACGACAGAGACAGCTGGAGCTCGACCGTCCGCAGGTACGGCACGCGCTGGCGGACGGATCCGACGAGGGAAAGCCCGGACGCGAAGTTGGTGGAGAAGGACACCGCGAGCGCCACGCCGATGAGCCACCAGTCCGCGCCCTTGAGGGTCTCGGCCATCTGCTCGGGGTTCCCGACCATCGACAGGAGCGCGGCGACACCCAGGAAGGTGCCGACGACCATGGCGACGGTCTGCCAGTTGAGGCGGTGCAGCTGCTCGAGCTGCGGATCCTCCATCCCGACCGCTGCGGCTGCCGCGGTGCGGAGTGCGGTGAGCGAGTCCACCTGCGCCCGCTTTGCCGCTCGGCCGTGGGCTCTCATCGAAGCCGGCAGGACCGCCGTCTGGATCATCGGGATCGCTGGTGCGAGGCGAGCGGTGCCGAGGCCGTCGACCGCGCACTTCACCGCTCGCTCGGCACCCACTCGATCCGCCATCGCCGCCAGCAGGGTGGCCGTGTCGGCGGCCCCGAACTGATCGGACACGACGTCGGGCCCGGGGCCCGTGGCTCGTCGTTGGGGAGTGTCGATGCCGAAGGCGTGGGAGAAGTCGCGCAGGGCCGGGCCGTCGTCGGTGAGCACCACGTTGTCGGGGGAGAGCGCGGCATGCGTGACAGCAGCCCGGTGCAGCTTGTCGACCTGCGACCACAGGTCGACCAGGTGCTCGTCGGTCAGCTCGGCAGCGTCGACGTCGGAGAGCGTGGGTCCGTCGAGCGGACGCTCGACGTAGACCGCGGCCCCGGGACCGGCGATCCCGGTCACGACGAGCTCGGGCACGCGCACACCGGCGCGATCGGCTCGCAGGACGCAATAGCCCTCGTGCTCCACCTCCTCGATGCGTGAGTGGTAGAGCCGCTGGCCGCCCGACTTGTAGAGGAAGCTGCGCCAGACCTTCGTCAACACCTGGGCGTCGGCGGCGTCACGGCCCAACACCCGGATCGCCAGAGGGCCCCGGTCGTCACTGGCCGTCATCAGCGTGGCGCCCGACGGCTGGACGGGAGCCAGGCTCACGTCGCGCGCCTCGATGCCCAGGTCGAAGAGGCCGCGCGCCATCTGCGCCACCGACGGACGTCCACCGGGAGATCCGAACGCCAGGTGGACCGCTGCGCCGATCCCCCAGCCGAGGACGATCGCGGCGACGGCGGCGTTGGGGAGGCCGACGCCGAGGTACATCGCACCGACCGTCGTGGTCGCGATGAGCGTGAAGCCGATGCGACGCGACGGCCGGGCGAGATACGGGGACGCGGTGGCGACGACCGCCGTGATCACCGCCAGGCGGACCATCGGGAACGACGGTGACGAGTCGCCGATGCGGACCGTGACGCTCAGCGCGTCGCTGACGCTCGAGCCGGACACGAGCCCACCGATCGCCCGGGCGAGGATCCAGGCGAGCGCGCCCGCCAGGGTCAGGTCGCGCGCCAGGCGCCACCGTCGACCCACGAGTGCGGCGACCACCACGACGAGCAGCGCCCACAGGCTGCCCAGGGCGTAGAGCGTGCGGAAGAACGACTGCATCCCGTCGGGGAGGCCGTTGAGGAGGGTGAAGAGGTTCTTGTCCAGCGACGACAGGTCGGCGTGGCGCGGGATCGCCACCGCCAGGAAGACGATGGCGATGGAGACGCGGATCCAGTCGCTGGTGCGGCGGCGGTAGGGGTGCTCATCGGCCGGACCGAACGTGAGGTTCCGGAGCCGACTCCACACCGACTGACCAGCCGCCTCCGTCGTCACGGGCCGAGTGTAGGAACTCGCCCGCTCGGAACCGGTGACAGTCGAGCCACCCGGTGGGTGGCGTGGGCCCGGCAGTGGACCCACCGGCGCGAATTCGTCCCCCGTGGTCGCTGGGCGTCGATCACAATGCGCCCGTGGGAAGTCCAGCGATCGACCGCATCGAGGGCGACCTTCGGGAGGGTCGGCTCTGGAAGGCCCGCGACCGGGCGACCGGACTGGCCGCGGCACGACCGACGGACCCGGAGGTGCTCGCACTGACCGGCGAGGTCTACTTCCGGATGGGCGACCTGCCGCGCGCCGCGTCCTTCTGGTACCTGACCGAGCGATCCGGCGACGACGTCGACCTGGCGATGACGGCACTGCGCGAGCGGTACCCGCGCCCGAGCGACCTCGTCGCTGCGCTGCCCGTTCGGGATGAGATCCCGGCGTTTCCCGAGCCGGTGCAGGCCCGCCTGATCGCCCTCCGCTCGGAGGCGAAGGAGCAGAACGGTCTCGATTGGACACCCGGTCGGCGTCGGGACCGCTCGTCGATCGATCGGAGTCCGACGTCGAGATTCGCTGGCGCCGGATGCATCGTGGCCCTGTTGCTGGCGCTGGCGGTCTTCGCCATCGGCCTGCTCACCATCGTGTCCGAGCTCACGTCGATCCGCTGACAAGTCGTGGGTGATCCCGGGCACGGGTCCTCACACCACGATCGGTGGGATGCGGCGCGGAGTCATCTATCCGAGCACGGCCGCCAGCATCGCCGACAGCTCGTCGTCGGAGAACTCGGCGGCTCGCTTGGTGGGGAGCTTCACCGTGCCACGCCCCGACGACAGGTCCGGATGGCGAGCGATGAAGCCGGCGTCGTTCGACTCGTGGAGCCCGTAGAGCGACAGCCCGTGCTTCCACACGCCGACCGGGAGGCGGTGGTCGCCGACCACGAAGGTCGGCATGTCGTAGGTGATGCGCATCTCGACGTCGGGATGCAGCTGACGGACGATCCGCTCCACGCGGTCCCACATCGGGCGGTGCTCCGCGTCGATGCCATCGAGGTAGCTCTGGACATCGGCTGGGATGGGCTCCGTCACGCCATCAGCCAAGCCGACCGGGCGAGCGAGGAGCGGGATGGCTGTCGAGTCGACCCACGAACCGGCGAGCTGCGCGCCACTACTCGCCGAGGGGCTCCATCAGCTCGATCCGATTGCCGAACGGATCGTCGACGTACACCCGGTCGTATCCCTCCAGCGGCTCGTCGTCGACGACCGAGAAGCCTGCCGCCGCAGCCGCTCGGGCCAGCCCCCGCACGTCGTCCACGAGGAACGCCGGGTGCGCCTTGGTCGCCGGTCGGAAGTTCGCGTCGACGCCCAGGTGGACCTTCAGGCTCCCCGCCTCGAACCAGCAGCCTCCACGAACGGCGAGGTGAGGCGGCTTGGGGACCCGAGGGATGCCGAGCACGCCCTCGTAGAACGCGGCGGCCCGGTTCTCACCGCCCGCCGGCATGGCCAGCTGGACGT
>JAEYSR010000030.1 GCA_023434535.1 Actinomycetes bacterium | reverse complement strand
GCTCCGAGGTGGCCGCTCGTGGTCGGCGGCGCGGCCGCCCTGGCGGCGGTCGCGGCCATGGCGGCGGTGCTCCTGCGTCGACGCCGACGTCGCCGGGTGCTCGGCGACGACCCGATCGGCGGACGGGTGGCGATGGCCTGGAGGCGAGCCGCCGACGACCTCTCCGCCCTCGGCGTGGTCGTCCGGTCCTCCGACACCCCGACCGAGGTGGCCGACCGGCTCGCCACCTCCGACGTCCTGGACCGGATCGAGCCCGTCGTCGCTCCGCCCGGTGCCGCGGCGCCAGCGGACGGCCCCGACCCCGACTCCGCTCCCTCCCGGGAGTCCGTCATCGCGGCGGTCGATCGGCTCGCCCGGCTCGAGACCGAGCGCCGCTACGGCCGGAGCGCCACCGACGGATCCCGAGCCGACGAGGCCGAGGAGTGCGCCGCGGTCCTGCACCGCGCCACCCGCACGTTGCTCAGCACGCGGCAGAAGGTCCGCCACCTGGTCGGCTGACCGGACCGAACCGGATCACAGCGCCGGTTCGAGCGGGATGGGGCTCAGACGTCGTCGTCGGCGCGCTTGAAGCGGTCGCGGGCCTTCTTGCCCGCTCCGTTCACGTAGCCCCGGAACCCGCCGCCGCGGATGGCCTGGTTGGCGTCGCCGATGCCCGCACGGCCCATGCGACGGGCCGCCCGCTCGATGACGACCGCCGACGCGACCATGGCGAGGAAGCCGAGGAAGGCCAGCAGGAAGCTGATGGTGAGCAGAGCGACGGTGGCGGCGAAGCTGGCGACGAACGCCACGCACGCCCACCGCAGCTGACGCAGGGCGTGGGAGTAGATCGTGGTGGAACCCACCTGACGTGCGAGGTCGGGATCGCTCGCGCGCAGCTGGTTCTCGATCTCGCTGAGGATTCGCTGCTCTTCCTCGGAGAGCGGCATGGGCCCTGCCCCCTCGTTCGTCGATCTGGCTCTGCTGGTAGGACTGGCTCTGCTGGTGTGACTTGCTCTGCTGGCTTCTGACTGTGCTGGCTTCTGACTCGGCTGACGTCGTGACTCGGCTGGCTTCTCCGGCCGTGCTGACCGAATGCTCCCACACGCTACCTGCGTCTGCCACGGCAGCCGCCGTCGGTCGAGCTGTTTTCTACGCCATCGGCGCACCGACGCGTCGAATGGCGTCAGCCGTGGTCGGAGTCGGTCGACGATGGGCGGTCAGGCCCCCACGGACCGCGACCTCCCCGTTCGTCGTCGGGTCCCCGTACGAGCCGACCGGGCGTGATGCTCGTCGAGCCGAACCGACGACGGATCTCGTCGACGGCCTGGTTCGCGGCGTCCCACTCGGCGTCGGACACGAGCGTCGCTCCCGCGAGGTCGCCCGCGTCGCCGAGGCCAGCGTCGACCCGCTCCCGGCCGCTGAGGCCATCGCCGACCCGCTCCCGGCCGCCGCGGCCATCGACGACGTCGTCGAAGCTCAGCTGCTCGACCGGCGCCTCCCTGGTCAGGTTGGTCGCGCCGACGCCCAGGAGCCGGACGCCGCGCTCCACGGGCAGGGCCGACAGCATCCGCCACGCGTGGTCGCGCAGATCGGTGCCCCGATCCGTCGGCGCGGGCAGCGTCACCGACCTCGACACCGTGGAGAAGTCCGCGTAGCGCACCTTCAACTGGACGGTGCGGCCGCGGTAGCCGTGCCGGCGGAGGCGCTCGGCGACCGAGTCGGCCATGCGCACGAGGTCGCCGCGGAGCTCGTCGGTGCGGTGCCGATCGACGGCGAAGGTCTCCTCGCGGCTGATCGAGCGAGGCTCCTGGTCGGGGACCACCGGGCGGTCGTCGATGCCGTGGGCGAGCGCGTGCAGGTGCCCGCCGACGCCCTTGCCGACCGCAGCGGTCACCGCGGCGAGCGGCAGCGCGGCCAGGTCGCCGACCGTGCGGACCCCGATCCGCTCCAGCTTGGACAGCGTCGCGGGTCCGACTCCCCACAGGTCCGACACGGCCAACGGGTGGAGGAAGTCGAGCTCCCGACCCCGTTCGACCACGAGCACGCCGGCCCCCGGGGCGAGGCCCGCCGGCCCGACCCGCGGCTTGGCCCGCGCCGAGGCGAGCTTGGCCAGGAACTTGTTCGGCGCCACGCCCACCGCGCACCCGAGCCCCTCCTGGTCGAGCACGGCGCGGCGCAGGTCCGCGGCCACCTGCTCGGGCTCGCCGTGGAGCCGCCGGGTGCCGCTCACGTCGAGGAACGCCTCGTCCAGCGACAGGGGCTCGACGAGCGGTGTGATCGTGCGGAACAGCTCCATCAGGCGCGCCGAGACCTCGCCGTAGTGGTGGTGGTCCCCGGGCAGCATGACGAGGTCCGGGCACATCCGTCGGGCCCGCACCGACGGCATGGCCGAGCGCACCCCGTACACGCGCGCCTCGTAGGACGCCGCGGCCACCACCCCTCTGTCGCCGGTCCCGCCCACCGCGACGGGGCGTCCCCTCAGCTCCGGACGGCGCAGCAGCTCGACCGACGCGAAGAAGGCGTCCATGTCCACGTGGAGGATCGCTCGGTCGACGTCCCGGTTGGTGCGCTCGTCGCCGGCCCCGGCAGGTTCGGACACCCGGGCAGTCTCGCACCGCCCCGGGACGGCCACCCCGGCACGGCGCTCCCGTCGCTCCGGAGACGTCGCTCCCCCGAGTTCTCGCGACCGGCTGTCCGACATCGCCCCAGGTCCCGCTACCGTCAGCCCGACATGGCACGGACGAGCACAGACCTCAGGGCCGATCTGGCGGCCAACCGGGAGTCGGCCAAGGGTCGCGTGGTGATGGTCGCGTTCCGCGCCACCGCTGCCGCCCGGGACGCCGGGCCGACGATCGTCGCCAAGCTCGCCACTGCGGCGTACCGCCTGGCGGTCGACTGGGTGCTCGGCATCGACCTGCCCCCCGACGTCGAGGTCGGACCGGGCCTGGCGATCTTCCACGGGACCGGCCTGGTCGTCCACCCCCGCACGGTCATCGGCTGCGACGTGCTCCTGCGTCACGGCGTGACGCTCGGGGCCCTCGGCGACGGCGGGGCGGACGACGAGACGCGAGGGCCGACGATCGGCGACCGCGTGAGCATCGGGGCCGGGGCGATCGTCCTCGGGCCGATCTCGGTCGGCGACGACGCGATCGTGGGCGCCGGAGCCGTCGTGGTCGACGACGTGCCCGCGGGCGCCACCGTGGTCGGCAACCCCGCCCGCGTCGTGCGGACCAGCGAGGGGCGACGATGAGCGGGAGCGACGCCGTCCACGTCCTCGTCGTCGCCCACGGCCCGCCCCTGCGCGGCGGCATCGCCACCGTCGCGATGGATCTGGTCGAGGACCCCGGCCTGAACGCCGAGTTCGACCTCGAGTTCCTCAACACCGCTCAGAACGACGAGGCCCGGGGCCGGTTCTCGCTGGCCAACGTGCGCCGGGTCACCCGGGACGCCACCGAGACCTTCCGGCGCAGCCGGCCCGGCACCGTCGTACACACGCACTCGGTCCACTACCCGGCTCCTGTCGTCTGGCGCCAGGTGGCGGTGGCCGTGGCCGCGCGTCTGCGCGGCGCCGCCGTGCTCAACCACAACCACGCCCAGCCTCCCTACATGGAGGGCCCCGGCCAGTGGGAGGTCGGCCGCCTCAACGCGTGGGGGTTCGCCGTCCTCGACCGGCTCGTCGAGGCGACGATCCTGATCGCCGCCGCAGGGGTCCCCAACCTGCGCCGCTACATGCCGACCACGCCGCTGCCGGTCGTGCACAACTCGATCGTCGTCGATGACGTGGTGCAGTCGAGCGCCGTCCACGAGCCGCCCGTCGTCCTCTTCATCGGGGAGCTCCTGGAGCGCAAGGGCCTGGTGGTCCTCCTCGACGCGGTGGACCTGCTCGCGGAGCGGGGCCTCGTCGCCGGGACGGACTACGACCTGCGGATCATCGGCGACGACCGGCCCGGGCTCGACCCTCTGAAGGACGAGATGGTGGCGCTGGTACGAGCCCGCGGCCACGGCGACGCGCTGACCGGTCCGCTGGAGCGCTCCGAGGTGTACCGCAACCTCTCCGAGGCGGACCTCTACGTCTTCCCCACCTTCACCGAGGGCCAGCCCTTCACCGTGATCGAGTCGCTGGCGTCGGGCGTCCCCCTCGTCGCCACCGACATCCAGGCGATCGCCAACATGATCGAGGACGGCACCCACGGACGCCTGGTGCCCACCCATGACGCCGCGGCGGTCGCCGACGCCGTCCAGGAGCTCCTGGCCGACCCCGAACGGCGCCGGGAGATGTCGGACGCCTGCCGGGAGCGTGCCCGTGAGCGCTTCGACCGGCCCGTGTTCAGGACCCGGATCGCCGAGCTGTACCGCGCCGCGGGCAACGCCCGGGGCCAGCGCAGCAGGCTCAGGGCCGGCCGGAGCCGCATCGAGGCGATCGGTCGCTGACCCCGAGGCGCCGGGGGCGAGCGCTGGCGGGCGCCGGCGCCTCGTGCACCCGTCCGGACGGCGGCCCGATCAGGCCCGCTCGACCTCGATGTCGGCGAGCGTCGAGCCGCGGATCACGTAGGAGTACGAGCGGGGCTCGTCCCACCGCTCGACCAACCAGTCGAGCAGCGGCTCGCGCACCCAGGGATGGGCGTCGCCGAGCAGGTCGACGCACTGCGGCGTGGCCGCCCAGGCAGAGCCGACCACGATCCCGTCGGGGTCGGAGCCGATCAGCAGCTCGCCGTCGACGGCTGCGGCCCGGTGCACCTCGACCCGCAGGTGCCAGCCGAGGTCGGGTGCCTCGGCACGGATGTCGTAGAGCAGCCCACCCCAGTCGGTGACGACCAGCCCCGTCTCCTCCGCCACCTCGCGGACGAGCCCCTCGAGCGGGAGCTCGCCGTCGTCGACCACGCCGCCGGGGGTCGTCCAGTCGGCGGTGCCGTTGCGGCGCATGTTCTGCACGAGCAGGACCGCGCCGGCGGGCACGTCGGCCGGTGCCGGGGCGACCGCCCACGGCTCGATCACGGCGCTCGCGACGGTCCAGTTGCGCACCCCTACAGCCTGCCCGATCCGGGGAGGCTCCTGTGTCGGCCCGATCGTCGTCGGGTCAGTCGCCGAGGCGGATCTGCACCTCGCCGGGGGTCCCGTCGGCCTGGCGCTCGAGCACGGTCGCGTCGCCGAGGACCACGCCGTCGGTGGTGGTGGGGCTGTCGGTCGTCGTGGCGCTGTCGTTCGCCTGCTGCTCGACTGCCGGCCGCTCCGACTGGGCTGCGGACGAGTCCTGGATGTCCAGCACGAGCGCGCCGACGGTGGTGCTCGCCACCAGCACGCCGATCACGGGCACGACGGTGCGGCCCCGCAGCAGCCGGAAGCGCTTCTTGACCGGCTCCGGCTTGGCGACCATCAGCTCGACCAGCTCGTCCTCGATCGTCCGGCGGTCGAGCTCGAGCGCCTCCGACAGCACGTCGAGGTCGCCGAGGCGGAGCGTGATCGACGTGCCGGGCTCCTGCCCGCGCATCGAGTAGACGAGCGCCAGGTACTTGGCGAGGACCTGCTGGCGGCCCGCCTCGGTGCCCGCGTCGTCGAGCTCGGCGATCGAGCCGTCGGCGGTGATGAGGCCCTCGTCGAGGTCGATCACCAGCTGGCTCCGGCTCGGGACCAGCGCCGTCGTCGTCAGCCCGTAGAGCTCCGACAGGGTGGCGAGGTCGGTGTCGGAGATGGCACGCCGGCCGGTCTCGATCTCCAGGAGGTCGATCTCGTCGAGCGACCCGCCGATGTCCTCGGTGACCTCGGCGACGGTCAGACCCTTCTCGAGTCGGGCCTCGGCGAGGAGGCGGCCCAGTCGACGCGGTGGCACGAGGAGTTCCATGGGGATCCGATCGGTGCGATCCGTGCGATGTTGAACATTTCGGCCCACTGCGTGGCCCGCGGATGACCCCCGATCGAGCCGCTCCCACCGCCCTGGCGGTTCCTGCCCCGGCGACCTCCCCTCGTATCATCGGGGCCATGCCAGCCGCCGAGCCCGGACCCTCCGCCCCCGACCGACTCGGCGAGGGAGATCCGGAGTCCGCGCTGCCGCCGGTGTTCGCCCGGGTCCTCGCCTTCGCCTCGATCCTCATCGGCGGTGTCGCCGGAGGCCTCATCGGCTACGCCTTCGCCGACCTCGGCGGCTTCGGAGGCGCTGCGGTGGGCCTCGTCACCTTCCTCGGCGCGATCACCGGCGCCGGCGGAGTGGCCGTGGTGGCGGTGCTGACGCTGCGCGCCCTCGGCGAGTGGGAGACCATCCGCCGGCGCGAGGAGCGTGCTGCGACCGGGTCCCGTCGCGGCGGATCCCGGTGAGCGCCGGCGCCGGCGACCACCGCGACCTCCTCGACCTGGCCTCCCGGGCGGCCGACGCCGCCGTCCGACTCGTGCGCGACCGCCGTCCGGCCGACCTCCAGGTGAGCACCAAGTCGTCGTCCACCGACCTGGTGACGGAGATGGACCGCGGCGCCGAGGAGGCCATCCGCGCGGTGATCCTCGCCGAGCGACCCGACGACGTGATCATGGGCGAGGAGCTCGGCGACGGCGGCACCGGCACTCCCGAGCCCTCCGACCGGGCCGTCACGTGGTGGGTCGACCCGATCGACGGCACCACCAACTACGTGTACGACCACCCCGGCTGGAACGTGTCGATCGCCGCGGCGGTGGGCGGCACGGTGGTCGCCGGCGTCGTCGCGGACCCGACGCACGGGCGCACCTACCGCGCCACCCTCGGCGGCGGCGCCACCTGCGACGACCGTCCGGGCCTCCTCCGACTGGCCGACCCCCCGCCGCTCGCGCACGCTCTGGTGGCCACCGGGTTCGGCTACGAACCGGAGCAGCGTCGCCGGCAGGGCCTCGTCGTCGCGGCGATGCTCCCCCGCATCCGCGACATCCGGCGCATGGGAGCGGCCGCCCTGGACCTGTGCTCGGTCGCGTCCGGGCGCGTCGACGCCTTCTTCGAGGCCGGGCTGTCCACGTGGGACTTCGCCGCCGGTGCGCTGATCGCCCGGGAGGCCGGGGCGAAGGTCGGCGGCATCGACGGAGGCGACGTCCGACCCGGCTCGGTCCTCGCCGCACACCCCGCGCTGTACGACCAGATGGTCGACCTCCTGCAGGAGAGCGGCGACGCGACCGCCTGAGCCACCACAGGGTCACCGGCTCCCGCTGTCACCCGCAGGTGGTTCAGATGGTGGACAATGGCCGGTGTGGGCACTCGCATCCTGACCGTCGAGGACGACGAACGCATCCGGACCTCCGTCAAGCTGGCGCTCGAGGACGAGGGATGGCAGGTGGCGGAGGCCGAGACGGGCGAGGACGCCATCTCCACCTTCACCCGTGAGCCCACCGACGTGGTCCTCATCGACATCATGCTGCCCGGCATCGACGGCTTCGAGGTGTGCCGGTCGGTGCGCCGCCTGAGCGACGTGCCGATCATCATGGTCACCGCCCGCTCCGACACCCACGACGTCGTGGCCGGCCTCGAGGCGGGGGCCGACGACTACCTCACCAAGCCCTTCGCCCCGAAGGAGCTCTCGGCCCGCATCCGCGCCCTGCTGCGTCGGGCCCGCCCCACCGCCCCCGGCAACCCCCGGCTGCGCTTCGGCGACCTCGAGGTCGTCCCGCAGGAGGGCGTGGTGACCCGGGCCGACGAGCCGGTGCACCTCACCAAGACCGAGTTCCGGCTGCTCGTGGAGCTGGCCAACCACCCCGGCACCGTGTTCTCCCGGGAGGACCTGCTGGAGAAGGTGTGGGGCCACGGCGTGTTCGGCGACGGCCGGCTCGTGGACGTCCACGTCCGCCGCCTGCGGACCAAGATCGAGGAGGACCCGGCGAACCCCCGCCACGTGGTGACGGTCCGCGGCCTCGGCTACAAACTGCAGCCGTGAACGAGACCGCCGCGCCGTCGATCGACGGCCGGCTCCGCCACGGCATCCACCCCGGACTCCGGGCCCGGATCGCCATCTCCGTCGCGCTGGTGACGCTCCTGGCGTCGGTCGCGGTGGCGGTCACCACCATGACCGTGACGCGTCGGACGCTGATCGACCAGCGCGAGGAGTCGGTGTCGCGCCGGGTGCTCGCCAACGCCCGGACCGTCGAGGGCTCGATCGGACGGGCCCCGACCCAGGACGTGCAGTCCGTCCTGTCGTCGCTGCCCGACGCGGGCAAGCCGTCGGTCGTCCTCCCCGGCGACGACCGCACCGTCACCGCCAGCCTCGACCCGCGCTTCGGCGTGGACGCCATCCCGCGCACCTTGCGGGACCAGGTGCAGGAGGGCGACAGCGGCATCATGCGCTTCGTCATCGACGGCCAGCCCGTCGTGGCCATCGGCGTGCCGCTGGGTGTCACCGGCGGCTCCTACTTCGAGGTCTACCGGCTCGACGACATCGACACCGGGCTCCGGACCCTCGGCTTCACCCTCGTGCTCGCCACCGCCCTCTCCACGATCGCCGCCGGCGCCATCGGCTACTGGGCCAGCCGGTACACGCTCCGACCGCTGACCCGCATCAACGAGGCCACCGAGGCCGTGGCCCTCGGCCAGCTCGACACCCGGCTCGACTACGAGGAGTACGCCCACGACGCCGACCTGTCCCCCCTCGTCGCCAACTTCAACGCCATGGTCGAGAGCCTGCAGGAGCGCATCGACCGCGACGCCCGGTTCGCCAGCGACGTCAGCCACGAGCTGCGCTCGCCCCTGACCACGATCAACGCCGCGATCCAGGTGCTGTCGAACAACCGGGACCAGCTGCCGGAGCGCTCCCAGCAGGCGCTGGACCTCCTGCGCAAGGACCTCGCCCGCTTCACCCAGCTGGTCGAGGACCTCTTGGAGATCTCCCGGTTCGACGCCGGTGCGGTGCGACTCGAGCTCGACGGGGTCGCGATCGTGGCGCTGGTCCGCAGCACCGTCGCCAACCTGACCGGCGGCACCGTGGCCGTGGACGCGGATCCGGTGCTGGAGGACGCGGTGGTCGCCTGCGACAAGCGGCGCGTCGTGCGGATCCTCGCCAACTACCTGGACAACGCGGAGAAGTACGCCGACGGCGCCACCGGCGTGTTCGTCGAGCGCCACCGGCCCGACGCGGACGAGATCGCCGCCGGGATGCCGGCGGACGAGATGACGCTGCGGATCGCGGTCGAGGACCGCGGCGCGGGTGTCCCCGAGGCGGAGCGCGAGCGCATCTTCGACCGCTTCAACCGGGGCGACCAGGGCGGGAGCCGCGGGTCCGGCGTCGGCGTCGGTCTCGGTCTCGCCCTCGTCGCCGAGCACGCACGCCTGCAGGGCGGCAACGTGTGGGTCGAGGACCGGGAGGACGGCGGTCAGGGCGCACGGTTCGTGGTCGAGCTCCCGCTGCTCCCCGTCGAGGACGTGGAGGAGGACCTGTCCGAGGCCACCCCCGAGGCCGCCAGCGCTCTCACGCTCACGGGCGAGCACAAGGCCGTCCAGGTCGGCCTCCTCGGCTCCGACCGACCGGGGTCGGCGCCGTGACCGCCCGAGCCGGACGTCGGCGGGAGCGGTGGGTGGCGACGTTCCGTCCGTCGGTCCGGACGACGGCGTGGAGCGCTCTCGTCGCGATCGCGGTGCTGGTCGTCGCGACCTCGTGCTCGATCGGCGCGGACGACGAGCCGCGCGCCCTGGCGGTCAGCACCACGACCACCTCGACGCCGGCGGCGCCCACCAGCGGCGGCGCCAGCGCCGAGCTCTGGTACGTCAGCGACGGCGCCCTGGTGCCGGTGTCGCTGTCGCTGCCCGACCACCTCCTGTCCACCGTCGTCGGCGCCATCTTCGACGCCCCCGACCCGGCGGTGGAGGCCCACGACCTGACGACGTCGATCCCCGTGGACACGTCGCTGCGCAGCGTCGACCTGGTCGACGGCACGCTGACGATCGACCTGTCCGAGGAGTTCGACAACGTCATCGGTCCCAGCCGCCAGCAGGCCATCGCGCAGATCGTCCTCACGGCGACGGACTTCTCCAACGTGAACCGGGTCAGGTTCCAGGTCGACGGGACGCCCATCCAGGTGGCCACCCCCACCCGCGGCGACGCCGCCACCGTCACGGCGTGCGACTACGCGTCGCTGCTCGCCGATCCCGTCGAGCTCGCCCAGGACGTCACCGACGACACGATGATCGTCGGACTCCAGGAGCGCCTGGCCGAGCTCGAGAAGTCCTGCCCCACGGCCGACTGAGTCGGCCCGCACCCGACCTGGCGGTCCCGGCTCAGCTGGCGAAGAACGGTCCGGCAGCCCAGCTGGCGAAGAAGAGTCCGACTCAGCTGGCGAGAAAGGGTCCGGCTCAGCTGGCGAAGAACGGTCTGGCGACCTGGTCGTACAGGTCGAGGTCGACCGGCTTGGTGGTGCCGGTGGCCTCGCTCAGCGGCACCCTCACGATGCGGTCCGCCTGCAGGGCCACCATCTGCCCCCACGCACCCTCGGCCGCGGCATCTGCCGCCGCGGTCCCGTACCGCGTCGCCAGCACGCGGTCGAACGCAGTGGGCGTCCCGCCCCGCTGGACGTGGCCGAGGATCGTGACCCTGGTCTCGATCCCGGTCCGACCCTCGATCTCCTCGGCCAGTCGCTGGGAGATCCCGCCGAGCCGGCGGTGCCCGAACCGGTCGACCTCGTACTCGGGCTCGTCCATGGTGCCCGGCAGCGGCGTGGCGCCCTCGGCGACCACCACGATGGATGCGTAGGACATGCCGGCGTGGCGACGCTGGAGCGCGTCGCACACCTCTCCGATGTCGAACGGCACCTCGGGGATCAGCGTCATCGTGGCCCCACCGGCGATGCCGGCGCGCACCGCGATGTGGCCGGCGTCGCGACCCATGACCTCCACGACCATCACGCGGTCGTGCGCCTCCGCCGTGGTGTGCAGCCGGTCGATGGCCGCCGTGCACACGTGGACCGCGGTGTCGAAGCCGAAGGTCATCTCGGTCGACGCGATGTCGTTGTCGATCGTCTTCGGCACGCCGATGCAGTTGACGCCGTCGGACTGCAGGTCGTTCGCGGCACCGAGCGAGCCGTCACCGCCGATGACCACGAAGCCGTCGAGCCGGTGCCGCTGGACCGCGGCCCGCACCTGCTCCACGCCGTCGTCGAACTGGTACGGCTGCACCCGCGAGGTGCCGAGGATGGTCCCGCCGCGTGGCAGGATGCCCCGGCAGCGGTTGACGTCGAGGACCTCCCAGTCGTCGTCGAGCACGCCCCTCCAGGCGTCGCGGAACCCGACGACCTCGCCCCCGTGGACCCGCTCGACCTTGCGCACGACCGCACGGATCACCGCGTTCAGTCCCGGGCAGTCGCCGCCGGAGGTCAACATCCCGATCCGCACCCCGACAGCGTAGGGCGACGTCGTGCGGGCGCCGGACCGGCTCGTGGGCCCGCTACTGTCCCGACCCGTGGCGGTGCTCGCGATCGATGCCGGGACGACGGGGATCAGGGCGTTCGTGGTGGACGGCTCCGGTGCGCCCGTCGCACGGGCGTACCAGGAGTTCACCCAGCACTTCCCGACGCCGGGGTGGGTCGAGCACGACGCCGACGAGATCTGGGAGACCACGCTGGCGGTGCTCGAGGAGGCCCGCCAGAAGCTGGCGGAGCTGGGTGACGAGCCGATCACCGCGGTGGGCATCACCAACCAGCGCGAGACCGCGGTGGCGTGGAGCGCCCGCAGCGGTGCGCCGCTGCACCGGGCCCTCGTGTGGCAGGACCGCCGGACGGCGGACCGCTGCCGCCAGCTCGAGGTCGACGGCCACCTCCCCCGCATCCGGGAGCTGACCGGCCTGGTGCTGGACCCCTACTTCTCCGGCTCCAAGTTCGAGTGGCTCCTCACCGAGGGGGCGGTCCCGGCCGACGACGACCTCCGCCTCGGCACGATCGACAGCTGGCTGCTCTGGAAGCTGACCGGCGGGACCCTCGACTCGGGAGCGGTCCACGCCACCGACCCGTCGAACGCGTCGCGCACGATGCTCTACGACATCGGCCGGCGCGAGTGGTCACAGGAGCTGTGCGACCTGTTCGGCGTGCCGATCGACTCGCTGCCGACCGTGATGCCGTCATGCGGCGTGTTCGGACGCACCGCCGCCGACAACCCTCTCGGCGCCGACATCCCGATCGCCGGCATCGCCGGCGACCAGCAGTCCGCCCTCTTCGGCCAGGCGTGCCTCCGTCCCGGCATGGCCAAGAACACCTACGGGACCGGCAGCTTCATCCTGCTGAACGTGGGCGAGACGTGCCCCGCTCCGGTGGACGGGCTGCTGACCACCGTGGCGTGGGAGGTGCCGGCCTCGG
The DNA here is from genome assembly GCA_023434535.1 of Actinomycetes bacterium. Taxonomy (GTDB): domain Bacteria; phylum Actinomycetota; class Acidimicrobiia; order Acidimicrobiales; family Microtrichaceae; genus Dermatobacter. Next base: position 22,587 of record JAEYSR010000030.1, on the reverse strand, counting down.
TCTTCGACGTCGATCCGGCGGAAGCGTCCGACCGGCCGTCCGGCGGCGGGTCGGGCGCCACCGTGACCCACCATGCGCTCGAGGGGGCGATCTTCGTGACGGGCGCGGCGGTGCAGTGGCTGCGCGACGGCCTCGAGATCATCTCGGACGCCGCCGAGGTGGGGCCCCTGGCCGAGTCGGTGCCCGACACCGGGGGCGCCTTCGTCGTCCCGGCCTTCACCGGCCTCGGAGCACCCGACTGGGACCCGTACGCCCGGGGCACGATCGTCGGCATCACGCGCGGCACCACCCGGGCCCACATCGCCCGCGCCGTCGTCGAGTCGATGGCGTTCCAGACCCGCGACGTGGTCCAGGCCATGACCGACGCCGCCGGCGTCGACCTGGCCGAGCTGCGCGTCGACGGCGGCGCCGCCGCCATGGACCTGCTGCTGCAGGTCCAGGCCGACCAGCTCGGCGTGCCGGTCCTGCGCTCCGCAGTGGCCGAGACCACCGCCCTCGGCGCCGCGTTCCTGGCCGGCCTCGGCGCCGGCACCTGGACCAGCGCCGCCGAGCTCGCGACGCACTGGCGCTCCGACGCCGAGGTGCGACCGGGGACCGACGAGGAGCACCGTGCCGCAGCGGACCAGGGCCACGCCATGTGGCGCCGGGCCGTCGAGCGCTCGCTCGCCTGGGAGTCCCCCGACTGAGGGGAACTCCACTCCCCGGCCGTCCGACCGGTGACGGGGAGCGGTGAGGGGGACGGGGTCAGGCGAGGCGGGCGATCAGGGCGAGCACCTCGCGCTCGCTCGCCCTCAGCGGCACACGTTCGCGCCCGACGACCAGGGCCGGTCCGTCGGCTCCGATGCGGGCGACGGCGAGCTCCTGCAGGTCGGCCGGACCGCCGTCGGTCAGGGCGCCGAGGACGAACGCCCCCAACCACCCCTCGCCCGGCATGCCCTCGCCGTCGGAGATCTGGACCTCGCCGCGGCTCACGTCGACGATCGCCGCCCAGTCCGCGTGGAGGAGCTGGCGGGCACCGGCGACGAGCACGGGGAGGCTGTCCACGTCGTCCGAGCCGTCCCCCCGCAGCGCCGCAGCCATCTCCAGCGCCAGCACCATCGGGTCCTCGGGAGGGCCGTCCAGCATCCGGACGTCCTCGACGTCGACGCCCTCCACGTGGCCGACCTCGCTGAGCAGCAGGTCGACCAGGCTCTCGTCGGGGAGGCTGACCACGAGCTCGTCGACGGCGCGACCCGCCCCACGCTCGATGATGTCGATGCCGATCACGTCGCCGTGGACCGCTCCGATCCGGGACGCGACGGCACCGAGGACGCCCGGCCGGTCGGGCAGCCAGACGCGGAGTACCAGGGTGGCCACGGCGGGCAAGCTACACACCAGGTGTGTCCGCCGCGTGACATGCGCGTGAACCGGCCACCGGAGCGCCCGCCGACCCAGCGCTCCCCCTGTGACATCAGCGGTGCCCGCCGATGCTCCCTCGACCCATCAGCGGTGCCGCCGATGCCCCCTCGACCCATCAGCGGTGCCCGCCGATGCTCCCCCGACCCATCAGCGGTGCCCGCCGATGCCCTCCATGCAGAAGGCGACGACCATGTCCGCGACGTCGTCGGGATCCGCTCCCTGCTCGTCGATGTAGATGCGGGTCATCACGTTGGTGACGCCCAGGATCCCCCAGCCCAGGGCCTCGGGGTCCCGGTCGGGGATCCCGCCCTGCACGATCGCGTCCTTCAGGTGGGCGACGGCGTCGGACACCAGGACCCGCTGGCCGGCCATGACCGCTCCGGCGAACGTCGGCTCCGTGCGGGCGAACTCGAACAGCTTCCGCTGCTGGTTGTGCGCCGCCATCCACAGGACGCCGGCACGGATGCCCAGCTCGAGGCGTCGGACCGGGTCGGGCTCGTCCTCGATGGCCCGCAGCTGGGTGCGACGGAGGTCCTTCTGCGCCGAGCGGAGGATCTCGACGAACAGCTCCTCCTTCGAGGAGAAGTACCAGTAGAAGACGCCCTTGCCCACGCCGAGCCCGTCCACGATGTCGGCGACCGACGTCGGGTGGTAGCCGTCGGCGGCGAACCGCTCGGTGGCGTAGCTGATCAGCTGCGCCCTGCGTTCCGCTCCACGAGGGGTGAGACGTCGGGACGGCATGGGGACCGACGCTAGCGCACTCTCTTGACCGCGCGGTCAAGAACGACCGGTCCCGCCCTCGGCCCACCGCCACTCGCTGCCGGGGTTCAGCCCAGCTTGGTGAGCGCCCGCTTGAGGTTCCGGACCGCCTGGTTCGTGCGCTGCTCGTTCTCGATCAGGGCGAAGCGGACGTGGCCCTCTCCCCCGGGCCCGAAGCCGACGCCCGGCGACAGGGCGACCTGGGCCTCCCGCACGAGGTACGAGCAGAACTCCACCGACCCCATCTCCAGGTACGGCTCGGGGATCGGAGCCCAGGCGAACATCGTGCCCATGGGCGGCTCGATCTCCCAGCCGATGCGGGAGAGCCCGCTGCACAGGGCGTCGCGGCGGGACTGGTAGATCTCGTTGACCTCCCGCGGGTAGTCGATCTCCTCGTTCATCGTGACCGTGGCCGCGATCTGGATCGGCTGGAACGTGCCGTAGTCCAGGTACGACTTCAGCTTGGCCAGCGCCGCGACCACCTCGGGCTTGCCGAGCAGGAAGGCCATCCGCCACCCCGCCATCGAGAACGACTTGGTCATGGAGTACAGCTCGACGGCGACGTCCTTGGCGCCCTCGGCCTGGAGGATCGACGGGGGCCGGTATCCGTCGAAGCCGAGGTCCGCGTAGGCGTTGTCGTGGACCAGGAGGACGTCGTGCTCGCGGGCGAAGTCGACGACCCGCTGCATGAACTCCAGGTCGACGCACGTGGTCGTCGGGTTGTGCGGGAAGGACAGCACGATGACCCGGGGCTTGGGGTGGGAGTACTCCCACTGCTCGACCATGTTCCCGAAGAACTCGTCGCCCGTGCCGAGCGGGATCTCCCGGACGTTGGCGCCGGCGAACAGCGGGCCGAAGATGTGGATCGGGTAGCTCGGCGAGGGGACGAGCGCGACGTCGCCCTTCTCCAGCAGCACCCACATCAGGTGGCTGAAGCCCTCCTTGGCGCCGATCGTCGAGATCACCTCGGTCTCGGGGTCGATCTCCACCCCGAAGCGGTGCCGGTAGTAGTTCGCCGCGGCCTCTCGCAGCTTGGGGATGCCGCGGGAGGCGGAGTACCGGTGGTTGCGCTCGTTCTGGGCGGCCTCGCAGAGCTTGTCCACCGCGATCTGGGGCGACGGGAGGTCCGGGTTGCCGAAGCCCAGGTCGATGATGTCCGCGCCGTCGCGCCGCGCCGCCACCTTCAGCGAGTCGATGATCGTGAAGACGTACGGCGGCAACGAGGTGATCCGGCGGAACTCCATGGGCCGCAACGCTACCGCTCACCCCGGTCGGGGCCGGCACCCATAAGGCGTGACTCACGACCGCACGCGCCTCGGTCGTCATCCCGCCGCGACCACCCCCGCTCCGGCGGTGGTTCCTGTCGTCGGACGACGGACACCACCGCCAGAACGCCGCGCCGCCGGCGAGGGAGCTGGTTCAGCCCCGCACCGCTCAGCCCACACCGCTCAGCCCGCACCGCTCCAGCCGCCGCGCGCTCCCACCCGCACGAGCAGCGCCGCTCCGAGCGCCCCCGCCTCGGGTCCGCCCGGGGTCGCGACGATCGGGACGCGTCGGGCGTCGCCGGCGGCGGGGAACCGCTCGGAGACGATGCGTCGGACCCGGGTGAGCAGCTCGTCGCCCGTCGCGATCACCCCGCCCCCCAGGACGACGACGTCCGGATCCAGCAGGTTGATCAGGTTGGCCACCCCGAGGGCCACCCATCCCGCGTACGTCTCGAACACCGCGGTGGCGCCGGGGTCGCCGGCGGCGAGCAGCGCCGTCACGTGCTCGCCGCGCAGCTGCGCCGGGTCGTCCACCGCGGCGGCGAGCGCCGGAGCGTCCCCGCTCTCGACCGCCAGGCGGGCCAGCCACCCGAGCGCCGATCCCGACGCGTAGCGCTCCCAGCAGCCGTGCTGGCCGCACGGGCAGAGCGGGCCGTCGGGATCCACGACCATGTGACCCGGCTCCCCGGCGAAGCCCCGCGCTCCGTGCACGAGTCGGCCGTCGACGATCAGGCCGCCGCCGATGCCGGTCCCGAACGTCACGGCGACCAGGTGCCGGGCCTCGGGAGCGGAGATGGCCTGGGCCGCGACCGCTGCGCAGTTGGCGTCGTTGTCGGCCACCGTCGGCAGCCCGAGCTCGCGCTCCAGGCGGCCGCGCACGTCCTGGCCGACCAGCCCCACCGAGTTGGGAGCCGACCGCACCACCCCGTACGGGTCGACGAAGCCCGCGAGGCCGACCCCGACGCCGTCGATCGCCGGGTCGCCGCCGCCGGGAGCGACATGGCGGTCGAGCAGCGTCCGTGCGACCGCCACGATGGCGTCGACGGCCTCCGGGCGACCGGCGTCGGAGGGCAGCTGCTCGCGATCGACCACCACGACGCCGTCGGGGCCCCGTTCGACGAGCACGCCCAGGGTCTTGGTCCCGCCCACGTCGATGCCCACGCTGCGTCGGACGGATGCGGGGCCGGAGCGGTCGGTCACGCCCGCAGTCTGGCCGCTACCAGCGGATCAGGTGGGCGTCCGGCCCGAGTCCCTCGGCCCAACGGCAGAGGCGCTCGTCGTCGGTGACGACCACGGACTGCACGAGCTCGGACATCGACGTGATGCGGTGCAGCAGCGCCGGCGTGTCCACCGACGCCGCGTCGATGCCACCGACGAGGAGAGGGACGGCTCCGGCGGGCCCGACCGATCGGACCTCGCCGAGCCGGGCCAGCAGCTGCCACTCGCGGTCGACCGGCCAGGCCACAGAGGCGTCCCGGTCCACGACCCGGCGGAGGGCCTCGGCGTTCGCCGCGCTGACCGGCTCGCTCTCGTGGGCCCGCGGCACCCGTCGACGGTCCGGCGTCGGCGCCGCCCTCGGGACCGGAGGCAGCGACGGCGTCGCGGGGACCGACGGGTCGGCGGGGTCGACCGGCGGCGGGACCAGGTCGGTCGGCGGCGGAACCGGCGACGACGAGTCGGCGCCGAGGACGTGGAGCAGGCGCTCGCGGTCCGAGATCCGCACGAGCAGGTCGCGCTCGCGGTCGCGCAGCTCGAGCTCCTGTGCCCGGAGGTCGGCGAGCTCCAGCGTGGCGCGCTCGTGGCGCTCGACGGCGGCCTCCCCCTCGGCGATCCTGGCGCGCAGCGTCCGGAGCTCCGCGTCGAGGTCGGCGAGCCGGCCGCCGTCGTCGGCCCGTCGCGATGCCTCGTCGAGCTGCTCGAGCTCGCGTTCGAGGTCCTCGAGGGTCCGTCCGATCTCGTCGCGGCGCCGCACGCGATCCCGCTCCTCCGACAGCCACCGCTCCGCGAGGTCCCGCATCGCGGCCGGATCGGCGGCCGAGTCGGGTGCGGGCGCCCCCGCTGCGACGAGCGCGGCCGCGAGCCGACCGGACGCCGCCAGGAGGTCGGCGCTGGCCTGCGGGGTCGGTCGCTCGACCTGCGAGCCGAGCAGGTCCACCAGCTCCGGGGTCGTCAGGCGGCCGAGGCCGTCGGGGGTGGAGCCGAGCAGCTCGGCCGCGGCGGCGACGATCCGATCGCGCTCGGTGCGGTTCCAGCGGTCCTCCGCTCCACCCGGGAGCTCCTCCCGCAGGCGGCGGACCTCGTCGGTCAGCTGGTCGACGCGCGCCCGGGCCCGGTCCTCGCGCATGGCCCGGCCCGCCTCGGTCTCCCGGTTGGGCGTGCCCATGACGAAGGCGGTGTAGGTGTCGAAGCCGAGCTGGTCCAGCAGCAGCGCCTCCTCGCTCCGCAGCTCGTCGATGCGCCGACGGTTCCGCACGGCGGCGACGCGACCGCCACGCTCCTCGAGCTCGAAGATCTCGTCCCGGACCGACTCCAGCTGGCGGACCACGGCCGGGTGCAGCTCGGGCGACCGGATGGAGCTGCGGGCCGCCTGGAGCTCCCGCTCGGCCTCGGCCAGCTGCTCCTCCGCGTCGGCGAGGAAGCCCTCGACGGCCATCCGGCGGGCCTCGAGCCCCTCCATCGAGCGGCGGAGGTCCTCGAGCTCGGCCGCCAGCACCTGGGCCTCCGGGTCGGGCACGGTGCTGGGCTCGCTCAGGACGATCAGCCGGTCGAGCGTCTCGGCCACCATGTCGGCCCCGCCCACCGGGAGGGCGTCGAGCTCGGCCCGCAACAGGTCGATGCGCTGGGCCAGCTCGTCGCGGCGTCCGCCGTGCTCGGACAGCCAGCCGGCACGGTCCGCCTCGGCCGCGTCACGCCGGGCCTGCACCGAGTCCAGCTGCCGGACGGCCACGTCGAGCGTCGCCCGGGCGAACGAGTCCAGGTCGGCACGCGCCTCCTCCGTCGCCCGGGCGAGCACGGTCCGCTCGCCGTCGAGGGACCGCAGCTCCGCCCTCAGCCGGACGAGGTCGTCGTTGGCGATGCGCCGCGTGTGGATCGCCGGGTCCGGATCCGTCGACGGGCGCGGCGCCGACGTCGATCCGACGCCGACGGGCGGCGTGCGGTCGTCCACCCCGCCGGGCGCGGCGTCGGGTGGGCCTCCGGCGGCCGGAGCGCCGGTCGGATCGAGGAGAGTCGGATCGCGGAGGGCCGGATCGTCGGTGCGACGGGGGCCGCTCGTGGCCGAGAACGCGTCGATCGGCGAGGGGTCCTCGGTCGAGCGCATCTCCACGACCGGGCCGTCGACGCGACGGCGACCCGCGGGAGCCTCGTCCGGGCCCGGTGCGCTCCGGCGTCGGTTGGAGCCGCCCACCGGGCGCAGGGGTCCTGGGGCCGACAGGTCGAGCACCGGATCCACGACGCCGGCACCCGAGGAGAGGTCGAAGGCCCGGTCCCGCAGGGACACGAGGATGCCGTGCAGCTCGGCCTGGCCGTCGTAGGGCACCGGCTCCCCCGACACGATCGAGCGCAGCACCTCGGCGAGCCGCTCGCGGACGTCCGCGGGCGCGCCGTGCAGGACGGTCAGACGGGGGTGCAGTTCGATCGAACGGCCCCCGGGGAGGTGGTCAAGGCGTGCGAGTCTCATGGTCCACTTCCCACTGTCGGCCGCTGGGGCGTCGGTGGTGAGGATTCCCCGGCCCGGCGTCGGTCACTCTGCCTCGATCACACGACCGCCATCACGCGACGCCTTCACACGACCGCGATCACTCCACGGCGATGCGGCGCACCCGGGAGGCCCGCCGCGGCGCGGTCGGGTCGACCAGGGGACGAGCCCAGTCCTCCGTGTCGTCGTCGCTGTCGTCGGTCTGGTCGCTGCCGGTCTCGGCTCCGGCGGTGCCGGTGCTGTCGACCGGGCGATCCACGGGATCGTCCGGCGACACCCCGTCCGGGTCCGCCGACGGACCGTCGCTCTCGTCCGGACCATCGCCGTCGTCGGGCTCGCTCCACGCCGCGTCGGCCCACGTCGCGGGACGCCCTCGCACGGCCTCGTTGAACGTCTCCCCGACCGTGGCGGCGAGTCCCGTCACGGTGGCCGAGACCTCCTTGAGCGCGTCGCGGTCGTCGACGACCTTCTCGATGGCGTCCAGGAACGACCGGGCCGCCGCCACCATCTCCCGGGCCGCCCGCTGCAGGTGCTCCACGCCGGCGGCGCCGGGGTCCTGATCGCGGGCGTCCTGATCGCGGGCGCCGTGATCGCGGGCGTCCTGATCGCGGGCGTCCTGGTCGCGGGCGTCCTGATCGGGACCCTCCTGCGGTGGGCCGTCCTGAGGAACGTCGGGACCGTCGCTGTCGTTCACCGACCCATCTTGGCGCGTCCGGAGAACCGGACACGCAGCGCCCCGTCGTCCACCGACGCGGAGGTTACGTCCCGACGTCGGAGGGACTCGGGCAGCGCCAGCGCACGACGCTGCGCCCCGAGCGTGATCAGCAGCTCGTCGCCGCTGCGGGCCACCTCGACCTCGGACCGGTCGGCGAACGGCAGGTCGACCGTGAGCTCGACGTCGTCACCGGCCGATCCGTCGCCCGCTCCGACGCGGGACAGGCGGATGGGCCGACGGTCGACCAGCCGGTCGTAGGGGTCGTGGTCGCACCACAGCTCCCGACCGAGCGCCTCGAGCGCCTCGACGCCGACGACGTCGGAGGGGGCCAGTCGCGACTGGAGCACCGGCAGCGGCGAGAAGTCGGCCCGCACGGCGTCGAGGTGCTCGGCGTGGGTCCGCCGCCACCGGTCGAACCACGGGTCGGCCACGTCGTCGGGCAGCACCCGGTTCACGATGACGGCATCCACCTGGTAGCCGAACAGCGACAGCTGGGTGAAGGTGCGCCGGGCCTCGGCGACCACCATCCGCTCGGGGTTCACCACCAGCCGGGCCGAGGTGACGACCGGGTCGGCGAGGATCTGGTGGACGGCGTCGAGCCGGTCGTAGAGGCGCTGGCCGGCGGCGAACACCGCATCGTCGGCCATCGGCAGGCGACCCACCCGGGACAGGACCGGTGCGACCACCCGGTGCAGACGTCGGGAGGCCGGGAAGAGCCGCTCCATGTACCAGCCGATCACGTCGGGCAGCGAGAGCAGCCGGACGGTCTCGGCCGTCGGGCCGCAGTCCACGACGACGACGTCGTGGTCCCCGGACGCGCACAGCGACTCGATCTCGGTCAGGGCGAACAGCTCGTCCAGACCAGGTAGGACGGCTAGCTCCTCCGCCTCGACCGACTCGACCCCGGCCCAGTCGAACACCTGGAGCAGCCAGTCGCGGATCTCCGCCCAGTGCTCCTCGAACCGCTGCCGGGCATCCAGCTGCTGGGCGGCGCAGCCGGGCGCGATCTCGACCGGCACCGGGCCGAGCGCGACGTCGAACGAGTCGGCCAACGAGTGCGCCGGGTCCGCGGACGTCACGACCACCCGGTGGCCCTCGGCCGCGAGGTGCAGGGCGGTGGCGGCCGCGGTCGTCGTCTTGCCGACACCGCCCTTGCCGGTGACGAGGAGGACCCTCACGGGGTCGGTCCCCGGCCCGCACCCGGCGACGGGCCGCTCCCGGTGCGTCGCCCCGGTGCCTCCTTCCCCATGCGTCGCTGCGGCGTCGGAGCCACACGTGGGGAGAACAGCCCCCAGCGCACGCCCCACAGGCCCGACCAGCCGAGTGCGACCATGGGGACGAGGATCCCGAAGGCCAGTGCGTTCAGCTGGTCGTCGGAGATGCGGGCGAACCCGACCGCTGCGGCCGCGATCGACACGACCACCTGGACCGCCAACGAGCCGTTGAGGTGGCGCTGGACGTCGGTCGGGGCGGACCCGGCGAGGAAGAAGAGCCCGCCGATGCCCATGGCGTCGTCCCGGCTGCGGCCCGCGGCGAGCACGAGGTCGACGAAGAAGAGCCCGCACCCCAGGGCGAACAGGATCAGCGACACGATCAGGAACGCCTGGTCCGCGGCGTCGGGCCACAGCACGCCGGCCGCCGCCGCCACGCAGAACAGAGCGGTGCAGACCCACGAGGCGACGATCACCCAACGGCCCGGCGCCGAGTCGCCGTAGGCGGCCTGGAAGGCGGCCCGGCGCGCGGCCGAGACCTCGCTGCGACGGGCCTCCACCTCCGCACGCGCCTCGGCGGCGGTCTGCGGTCGTTCGGGCGGGCTCATGGCCGGGTCATCCTTGCTCGCCGCTGCCCGCCGGGGCCAGCGCCGCAGCGACCTCCCGCTCGGCCCGGACCGCCGGCCGGTCGACGACGTCGGGCTCGTCGAGCAGGTCGCTGCGACCGAGGCGGAGCGCCGCCCACGCGGCGTGGGACGCGAGCTCGTCGTTCCGGTGGCGCAGGTGCCGACGGAGGGCGTCGATCACGGCGGGGTCGCCGGGCGACGCCGTGTTGCCGAGCACGAGGAGGGCGTTGCGACGCAGGTGGTCGGGGTCCCGGCCCGGCACGTACCAACGCCCGGCCGCCGCCATCAGCGCGTCGTCGTCGGCCAGCAGCATCCAGAGCACGTCGATCCGATCGACCGGCACGGCCGCCGGCGGCGCTCCCTCCCCCCGCCTGTCCGCCAGCCGGTTCGGCGGGCACACCTCCTGGCAGTCGTCGCAGCCGTAGATCCGGTCGCCGAGGACGTCGCGGAACTCGTGGGGGAACTCGCCCGGCGACTGCAGCAACCAGGACAGGCATCGGCGGGCGTCGACCACCCCGTCCGCCACGATCGCTCCGGTGGGGCACCCGTCGACGCACCGCCGACACGAGCCGCAGCCGTCGGGGACCGGCGACGGCGACGCGTCCAACGGCGCGTCGGTGAGGACCGAGCCGAGCACGAACCAGCTGCCGCTGCCCGGGAGCAGCAGGTTGGAGCTCTTGCCGAACCAGCCGATGCCCGCCCGATGGGCGGCGGCGCGATCCACGAGCGCGTTGTCGTCGGCGAGCACCACGGTGCGGTAGCCGGCGTTGCGCAGGTCCAGGGCGACCGCCGCGAGCGCCCCGCGCAGCACGGCGTCGTGGTCCCCCGTGGCGTAGCGGGCGACCCGTCCGAGAGGACCGACGACGGCGCCACCCGACGGTGGGGACGACGCAGCACCGTCGGACGCGGGACCGATCGACCCGGGCTCGTCGAGGAGATCGCTGGCGTAGCGGACCGCACCGACCACGATCGACCGCGCCCCGGGCAACGTGCGGGACGGATCCGTCGACCGAGCGGGGTCCCGGTAGGTGAACTGCATGTCGGCGTTGAGGCCGGCGGCTCGACGCTCCTCCAGGTCGGCCCGCGTGCGCTCGAACGGCTCGGCTCCGGCGATGCCCACGGCGTCGAGGCCGTTGGCCCGACCCCGGGCCACCACGAGCGTGCTCAGACCACCCACGGCCCCATGGTGGCCCACCGGGACCGGGCCGGCCGCCGCGACGTGGCCGAGCGACGTCGCAGCGGGTCAGCCCACCCGACGGGACCGGTGCCGGATCTGGGGAGCGAGGCCGGCACCCTGCAGCAGGCGGACCGCCCGGATCTCCGAGATCGGCACCACCACGGCACCGTCGTCCTCACGGTCGCACAGGAACGTGACCAGGCAGTCACGGCAGACGGGCGTGTCCTGGTGGTCGCAGTCGGCGCAGTCGATGCGCAGGACCGAGCTGCCGTCGGCCCCGACGTCGTAGGTCCCCGCACCGGTGGACCCGGCCCGGTCGTCGAGGCCCGGCGCTGCGGCTCCCGCCCTCGAAGTGGCCGGCCCCGACCCGATCGGGACGACCGTGGCCGACCTCGCCGGTGGTCCGGCGTCGGATCGGCCGCTCTCCGGGTTCCTCGTGCTGTCCTCCACCGCCGTCCTCCGCTCGTCGTGCCGGTCCGATGTCATGCGCGCAACCTACGCACGGGGTGTGACGCCGGGGCCCGACGACCGTCCACCGCTGCCGTCCACGACTCCCGTCGACCGCTGCTGTCCAACGTTGCGGCCGACGCTCCGGGAACCTCATGGATCCCGTCTCGCGGCCGATCGGAAGGGCCGTGAACCCGTTCCTCGCCGCTCTCGGGCTGCTCGCGGTGATGACCGCCTCGGTCGTCGCGACGATGGTCGCCGAGAACTGGCGCCACCTCGTCGTGCCGATCCCCGTCCGCGACGTCGGGAGCGACCGCGTCGAGGCGCCGGCCGCGGACGAGGTCGACACCGCGCCCGTCGACACCACACCCCTCGGCACCGCACCCCTCGAGACCACACCCGAGCCGGCGGCACAGACCGACACGTCGACCGCTCCGACCGACACCTCGGTCGACGGGCCCGAGCAGGTCCCAGCGGTCGCCCACCTCGCTCCGTCCGGCTCCCCCGAGGGAGCGATCGAGATTGACGGCGCGACGGTCCGCATCCGGGACCAGGACACAGCGGACGTCCTCGCCGCCGTGCTGTTCGCCGGCCTGGCGTCGACCCGACGCTCCGGGGCCGATCGCGCCGCCGCCTGGGTCACCGCCTCGGCCACGCCCCCGACCGCCGATCCGTCCCGGTTCCCTCCCGGCGTCCGCCTCCGGGGTCGCAGCGCCAAGGTCGCGGAGCTGCTCGAGCACGGCGACGGCGGCTGCGTGTGGGTCACGCTGCAGCGCGACGTCGACATCGCCCGGGGCCTGGCCCGCACGACGGTGACCCAGCCCACCCTCGCCGGCCTGGTCGAGTGGTGGCGGGCGACGCGGGACATGCCGACCGTCCTCACGCCGGCCGCGACCGGCGAGGTCGCCACCGCGATCGAGGCGATCCGACACCGACTCGACACCACGGCGTGGAGCCGCGTCGTCGGCCCGCTGCACGACGCCCTCGGCGACGCCGCGAGCGCCGACAGCGCCCTTCTCGTCTGCCTCGTCGGATCCGACGGCGACGACGCCGGGAGCGGCGTCGGGAGCGAGGTCGAGAGCGCCCGGACGCCGTCCCCCTCGGCCGGCGCTGCGGTCGTCAGCGGCGATCCCAGGCGAGCAGCGCGGACGAGCTGACGACGTTCGCGCCGGCGCGCCGCGCCCCGTCCTGGACACGACGGTCCGAGCTGACCACCACGACCGGGCGGTCGACCGGCAGGTCGTTGGCCATGGCGATCACCAGGTCGTCGGCCTCCACCCCCGCCGGCGTGTAGTGCACCCTCACCGCGAGGGGGCTGGCGACCGACGGGCGTCGGCCGTCGTCGTCGCCATCGAAGACGACGTGCACGTGGGCACCGGAGCGGGCCGTGGCGGCCGTCAGCAGGGCCAGGAGCCGCTCCCGCTGCGACGCCGCGTCCAGGTGCGGCCACGCCTCCATGCTCACGTTGTAGCCGTCGACGACCACGTCGACGCCTCCCAGCCGCAGCAGCTGGTCCGTGGCCTCGACCGAGCCGTCGATGGCGCCGCGCTCGAGCCGGTGCGGAACGCGTCGGGTGCGGCCGGAACCGCCGTCGACCGCCGGGCGACCCACCTCGGCGCCGTCGACGGCAGGGGCGGCGCCCGCGGTCCGGCGCAGCCGCGACTCGGCCGCGTCGAGGGCCGCCGCCGCCTCCCCCAGAGCGGCGCGGGCGTCGGCGACCGCCTCGTGGACCGGCGCGGCCGACCGGGCCCGCTCCGCCTCGAGCGCGCCGAGCCGGCGCTCGGCCTGTCGGAGCCTGTCGAACCGGTCCTGGGCGTCCCGTCGGGCCGCGGCCATGTCGGCGACCGCCCGGTCCCGCTCCACGACGAGAGCCTCCGATCGGCTGCGGAGCTGCTCGGCGGCCCGCTCCGCGGCGCGGCGGCGGGAGCGCTCGACGTCGAGCTCGTCCTGCACCTTCGCCAGCTCGGCGGCGGCACCGTCGGCACGGCGGCGCAGCTCCTCGGCCGCCTGCTCGAGCTGGGCGACGCGCCGGGTCGCCGAGCGCTCGTCGGCCTCGGTGCGGTCCCGCTCCAACCGGTCCTGCTCCGCGGCCATGAGCACGGCGAGCTCGTCGTCCCAGCCCTCGGGCCGATGCAGGAAGAGCCAGCCGGCCCGGCCCATGCCGTCCTCCGTCACGTCCTCGGCGACCCTGGACCGGAACCCGGGGTCGTCGTCGAGGGAGCGCAGGATCGTGTCGAGCGCCCGGGCGCTCAGCCGACCCCTGAACCTGAGCAGCGGGCGGATCGCTCCCGGGGGTGGGGCGGCGCCGGGTGATCCGATGTCCCGGCGGGCGACGACGAGCGCCAGCTCGCCGACCTCGCCGAGCAGGGCGAGTCGGGCGTCGACCGCTCAGCCCTCGTCGCCGGGACCGGACCCGCCGGACGCCTCGAGCTCCGCGGCCGCCTCGGCGTCGATCTCGACCACGACCCCGGGAGGGCCGCACCAACGGCACTCCACGGACTCCAGGTCCTCGGCCAGGACCGTCACGTCCTCCACGTCCAGGTCCCCGCCCACGCTGTAGTGGTGGAAGGCCCGGGTGCGACGCGTCGTGGTCACGTCGAACCGGGTGAGGTTGCCGCAGGAGGTGCAGCGGTAGCGGGTGGCGACGACGGGCGCAGCGGAGGCATCGGACGGGTTCGACATCGCCGCCGAGCCTACCCGGCCGCGTCCCCACCCGAGCCGTTGACGATCGAACACATGTTCGACCATGATCGACGGATGCACCGTCCTGCAGCCGGGACAGGACGTCCGGCCGTCCGTCCCGAACCGACCCGTCCCGATGTGTTCCGCCAGGGAAGTCTGGACGACCTCGGCGCCCCGTTGGTGGACACCACCTTCGTCGTGGTGGACCTGGAGACCACCGGCGGGTCCCCCACCACCGACGCCATCACCGAGGTCGGAGCGGTCAAGGTGCGCGGCGGCGACGTCCTCGGCACCTTCCAGACCCTCGTGAACCCGGGCCGGGCGATCCCGCCGACGATCACCGTGCTCACCGGCATCACCGAGTCGATGGTCACCCGTGCCCCGCGGATCGAGACGGTGCTCCCCAGCCTGGTCGAGTTCATGGGCGACGCAGTGGTGGTCGGCCACAACGTCCGCTTCGACGTCGGGTTCCTCCAGGCCGCCCTCGAGCGCGACGGTCGGCCGCTGCTCACCGGGCCCACCGTGGACACCGTCGCCCTCGCCCGGCGGCTCGTGCGCGACGAGGTCCCCGACTGCCGGCTCGGCACGCTCGCGGAGAGGTTCCGGCTGTCGCACCGCCCCAGCCACCGCGCCCTCGACGACGCCCTGGCCACGGCCGACCTGCTGCACGTGCTGCTCGAGCGGGCCGGGTCCATGGGCGTGACCGGCCTGGACGACCTCGTCGGTCTGCCGTCGATGGCCGGCCACCCCCAGGCCGACAAGCTGCGCCTGACCGAACGGCTGCCGCGTCGCCCCGGGGTGTACCTGTTCCGGGCCCGCGACGGTCGGGTCCTCTACGTCGGCAAGGCCACCAACCTGCGCAGCCGGGTGCGCAGCTACTTCTCCACCGACGAGCGACGCAAGATCGGCTCGCTGCTCAGGGAGACGGCCCGCATCGACCACAAGGTCTGTCCGTCGACGCTGGAGGCCTCGGTGCTCGAGGCCCGGCTCATCCGCCAGCTGGAGCCGCGCTTCAACTCCCACGGCACCCGCTGGCGCCGCTACCCGTACCTCAAGCTGACCCTCGGCGAGGCGTTCCCCAGGTTGTCGGTCGTGCGCGCGGTGCGCGACGACGGCGGCCTGTACCTCGGACCTCTCCGCTCGACCGCGCAGGCACGGACGCTGGCGGAGGCCATCGAGTCGGTCGTCCCCCTCCGCCGCTGCACCCAGAGGGTGCGGGTGCGCAAGGTCGACGGCGACTCCGGCGGGAGCGACGCGGGCGGCTCCGTCACGGAGCCCGTGCCGACCCGTTCGGCGCCGTGCGCGTCGGCGCAGCTCGGCGTGTCCCTGTGCCCCTGCGCCGGAGGTGTGAGCCCCACGGAGTACGCCGCGCACGTGCGGCGCGTGGTCGACGGCCTCAGCGGCCGACCCGACCTGCTCGTCGAACCGCTGACGGCCCGGATGGAGGAGATGGCCCGGGCCGAGCGCTTCGAGGAGGCCGCGGCCGCACGCGACCGCCTCGGCGTCCTGGTCTCCGCTCTGGGGCGCCAACGACGGATGGACCAGCTGCTCGGGTGCGACAGGCTCCTCGTCGAGGTCGAGTCGGGCGAGGTCGCCGAGCTGCGGCGCGGCGTCCTGTGGCAGATGTGGCCCTCGGACCGCGCCGCGCAGCTCGCTCCGGTGGCGCGGACCGTCGAGATGCAGCCGGACTCGCCTCCACCGCCGGGCACCGCCGTGTCGCGGGAGCTGGCCGACGAGCTCGCGTGCGTCGCATCGTGGTTGGACCAGCACTCGGAGCGGGTCCGCCTCGAGCACGCCCAGGGCACCTTCGCGTCGGCCGTCCCCCGGCTCCCCGACGTGCGGCCCCGCCGGGCTCCCGGCCGGTCCCCCCGTCGCTCCCGCACCTGAGGCCGCTCCCGCACCTGAGGCCCCCTGCGATCGAACCGACCGCTGGACCGATCCGCGGCCGGATCCGGGCGCGGGCCGAGCGAGCCCGATCTCTGCGGTCGCGGCGGCTCAGTCGCCCGACGCGACGATCGCCCGGCTCGCTGCGACGAGCTCGCCGAGCGTCCGCGCGGCGGCGCCGTCGTCGATGGCGTGGGCGGCGCGCTCGAGCCCATCGGCCAGGTCGCTGGCGACCTCGGCGACCACGAGGGCCGCAGCGGCGTTCAGGACCACCATGTCGCGCACCGGTCCCGGGCGGCCGTCCAGGACCGAGTCGGCTGCGGCGGCGTTCGCAGCCGGGTCGCCGACGGCGATCGCGTCGGTGGTCACCCGGGTCAGTCCGAGCTCCTCGGGCGTCACCTGGAATCGCCTCACCTCGGTGCCGTCGACCAGCTCGATGACGTCCGTGACGTCGGTGGTGGTCAGCTCGTCGAGCCCGTCGGCGCCCCGCACGACCCACGCCCGAGCCACCCCTCGACGGGCCAGGACACCGGCCACGAGCTCCACGCGACCGGCATCGGCCACGCCGAGCACCTGACGCCCGACGCGACCGGGGTGCGACAGCGGGCCCAGCAGGTTGAACACCGTCGGGATGCCCAGCTCGGTGCGGACGGGGCCGACGTGGCGCATGGCGGGATGGAACATCCGGGCGAACGCGAAGCCGACGCCGGCCTCACGCACGCAGGCGTGGACCCCGGGTCCGTCGAGGTCCACCTCGACCCCGAGCGCCTCCAGGAGATCCGTCGACCCCGACGTCGAGCTGGCGCGTCGGTTCCCGTGCTTGCAGACGGTGGCTCCCGCCGCGGCCGCGACGATGGACGCCATGGTCGAGACGTTGAACGCCTGGCCGCCGAGGGCGACGGATCCGCCGGTGCCGACGATGTCGACGGTGCCAGCAGGGTCGTCGAGGTCGAGCGGCGCTGCGGCGGCCAGCATGGCGGCGACCAGACCGGCGACCTCGTCGGGCGTCTCGCCCTTGGACCGGAGCCCGACCATGAAGCCGGCGATCTGCGCATCGGTGGCCTCGCCGCCGAGGATCCGCTCGAGAGCGCCTGTGGCGACGTCCGCGGCCAGGTCGTCGCCGGCGATCAGGCTCGCGAGGACGCCGGGCCACGCTCCGGCCGCGGCGAAGGCACCCATGTCCGGTCCCGTCCGCTCAGCTGCCGACGGCGCCGGCGGTCTCACCCGCGGCGGCGGGGACGCCGGTGGCGGAGGCACCCATGGCGCGCAGACGGCGACGGCGACGGATCAGGCGCTGGCGCTCACGCTCGGTCGCTCCACCCCAGACGCCGTTGTGCTCCCGATGGCCGATCGCGTGCTCGAGGCAGGCCTCCTGCACAGGACACGCGCCGCACACCGCCTTGGCCTCCTCGGCCTCGTCGTCGGTGAGGGGATAGAAGATCGCAGGATCGAGTCCTCGACAAGCGGACTCGTTCAGCCAACCGCGGTCCATGCCGGGCGATTCTGCCCATTGAGGTCGCGGGTGTCCAAAGATCTGGCGAGTTTCCCGGCATCCCGGCCGGTCATGTGTCACTCGTCACCGGACGCGGCGTCGCGACCGCCCTCCCAGGCGTCGCGACCGCTCTCCCACACGTCGCGACCCCCCTCCCACAGGTCCCGACCGCTCTCCCAGCGCCGTGTCACACCCGTCACGCCGGGCTCACGGGTGTCGGCAGGGGCGGCGTCGTAACCTGTCGTGGTGCTCCCGGCCGTTCCCACCCCCCGCCCGTTCGTGCGCGCCTCGGCGCTCGACGCCCTGGCCTCCGAGGAGTTCGACCTGACGGTCATCGGCGGCGGCATCACCGGCGCCGGGGTCGCGCTCGACGCGGCCGCCCGCGGCATGCGCGTGGCCCTGATCGACGCCGGCGACTTCTCGTCCGGGACGTCGTCCAAGTCGTCGAAGCTGATCCACGGCGGACTCCGCTACCTGCAGCAGGGCGAGATCGGGTTGGTGTACCAGGCCCTCGCCGAGCGTCAGCGCCTGCTGCACAACGCACCGCACCTCGTGAAGCTGCTGCCGTTCCTCATCCCGATGTTCGGCAGCGGCGGCGTCATCCCCGCCAAGATCTCCCGTCTCCTCGGCTCGGCGATGTGGGGCTACGACCTGACCGGCGGCTGGCGGGTCGGCAAGCGCCACGAGCGCCTCACCCACGACGAGGCCATGGCGCTGATGCCGACGCTGCAGGCCGATCGGCTGGCGTCGGCCTACCTGTACTACGACGCCGCGGCCGACGACTCGAGGCTGGTGGTCACGGTCCTGCGGACCGCGGCGCTCGAGTTCGGCGCCGCCTGCGCCAACCACGTGGCGGCGGTCGGGCTCCGCAAGGACGGCCAGGGGATCGTCGACGGCGTCGAGGTGATCCCGACCGGTCCCGACGGCAACCCCGGGGAGAAGTTCACGATCTCCACCCGCTCGGTGGTCAACGCCGCAGGCGTGTGGTCCGACGAGGTCCGGACCCTGGACGAGGGCATCGACCCCGACTCGATCCGTCCCGCCAAGGGCATCCACATCACCGTGCCGTGGGCCAAGGTCCGCAACAAGGTGGCCGCCGTCATCCCCGTTCCCGGGGACAAGAGGTCGGTCTTCGTGATCCCGAACGGGGACCTCACCTACATCGGCACCACCGACACCGACTACGACGGCCCGGTCGACGACCCCCAGTGCACCGCCGAGGACGTCGACTACCTGCTGTCGGCCATCAACGGCGCCGGGACCGAGGTGCTCACCACCGAGGACGTCCTCGGCACCTGGGCCGGCCTGCGTCCGCTGGTCAAGGCACCCGGCTCCGACGACCAGCCCAGCGGTCGGACAGCGGACCTCTCCCGACGCCACAAGGTCGCCGTGTCCGACTCCGGAGTGGTGACGATCACCGGCGGGAAGCTCACGACCTACCGGGAGATGGCCGCCGACACCGTCGACGAGATCGTGGAGTCGGTTCTCGCCCGCCGACCGGGCTTCGCCGGCTACGGCGACAGCACCACGCGGGACCTCCCGCTGCGGGGGGCCGCCGGGCACGACACCGTCCACCGCGCCGCCGAGGTCTACCCCGAGGTCGACCCGTCCCACCTCGACCACCTCGCCGGGCGCTACGGCGGCGAGGCGCGGGTGCTCATGGCCTCGATCCAGAGCGACCCGTCGCTCGGCGAGCCGCTCGTCGAGGGACTGCCCTACCTCAAGGCCGAGGCGCTGTTCGCCGTCCGCCACGAGATGGCGCTGAGCGTGGACGACGTCCTCTCGCGGCGGACCCGGGCCCGTCTCCTCGGAAGGGACGACTCGGCCGCGGCGGCCGACGCAGTCGCCGCGCTGATCGCCGAGGACCTGGGATGGGACCACGCCGCCGCGGCGTCGTCCGCGGAGCAGTACCGGGACTCGGTGACGCACGAGCGCTCGGCGGCGGACCTGCCCGAGACGCATCTCGAGCGGCTGATCACCTCGTAGTGTCCTGCCCATGACCACGGCGGGCGGCGAGCGGCACCACTTCATCCGCCGGTCGAACGCCCAGGTCCTCCCGCTCGAGCTCTTCTTCGACCTCGTCTTCGTCCTGGCGGTCACCCAGTGCACGGCGATCGCCGCAGCGCAGCCGACCTGGGCCGGGATCGCCCGCGGCATGCTCGTGCTCGCCGTGCTGTGGTGGGCGTGGACCGCCTACGCCTGGCTCACCTCGGTCATCGACCCCGAGGAGGACGCCACACGGCTCACGATGTTCGCGGCCATGGCGGCGATGCTGGTGGCGTCGCTGTGCGTGCCCGAGGCCTTCGGCGACCTCGCCCTGACGTTCGCCGTCGCCTACGCCGCGGTGCGGATCATCCAGATCGTCCTGTTCTCCCTGGCCAGCCCCGACGATCCGGACCTGCGCCGATCGGTGCTCGGCCTGGCCGTCAGCACCGCGATCGGCGTCGGCCTCCTGGTCGGCGCGTCGTTCCTGGACGGCGTCGCACAGGGCGGCTTGTGGGCCCTCGCCATCGCGTTGGACATGGCCGGGCCGTTCGTCTTCGGCTCGGAGGGCTGGCGCCTGGTCCCCGGTCACTTCGCCGAGCGGCACGGCCTCATCCTGATCATCGCCCTCGGCGAGTCCATCGTGGCCATCGGCGTGGGGGCGGCCGACGTGGCGATCGACGGTCCGGTGATCGGCGTCGCCGTCCTCGGGGTGTTCCTCGCCGCCGCGCTGTGGTGGCTCTACTTCGACGTCGTGGCCCTGGCCGCGGAGCGACGGCTGTCGGCCATGGAGCCGGGCCAGGAGCAGAACGCCCTGGCCCGGGACGCCTACTCCTACGTGCACCTCTTCATGGTCGCGGGGATCGTCCTCATGGCGCTGGGCCTCAAGACGACGATCGCCCACGTGACCGACCACCTCCACATCCAGATCGCGGCGGCGCTCAGCGGTGGCGTGGCGCTGTACCTCCTGGCCCTCGTGGCGTTCCGCCTGCGGTTCGCGAGCGGCATCAACCGGGAGCGGTTGGGCGTCGCCGTGCTGCTCCTCGCGTTCATCCCGGCCGCCACCGCGGTGCCGGCCTGGGTCGCCCTCCTCGGGGTCTCCGTCGTGACGTGGGGCCTCGTGACGTACGAGACGACCGCCTGGGCCGACACCCGCTCCTTCGTGCGCCACGAGCACGGCCTCCCGAACTCCGACGGCACGGTCGTGCGCGCCACGGATCTCGACGCGGGCTCCGATGTCGAGCTCGGCTCCGCCGGCGATGGGACCGGCGAGGGCCCGGACCGCGAGGATGGATGAGTGCAACCGCAGATCCGCACCCTCCCGGAGCTGAGCCCGCCGCAGGCCTACTGGCGCGGGACGGTGACCGCCCTGGTCGTGGCGCTCCCGGCCGGGATCATGAACCAGGTGCTCGTGTCGGGCGGCGACATCGAGGCCGGCTCGCCGTGGGCGATCCTGTTCTGGGTCCTCATCATGTTCGGCGCCGCGGGCGGCGGGTGGGCGGTCCGACGCCTCTCGCCCGCCTCGCACCTGGCCTGGGCGGCGGCGGCCGGCGCCACGGCCTACCTCGTGGTCCAGGCCATCGGGGTGGTCCGACGCCTGATCTCCGACGAACCGATCAGCTGGCTCGCCTACCCGTTCCTCGCCCTCCTGATGGCGACGTGCGGACTGCTGGGCGGCATCTACGCAGGACGGATGACCCGTCGCTACGGTGACGGCGCCGACGGCTGACAGCACTCGGGCGACTGGTCCGGGCACCCGGGACGGAGCCGGACCGACGAGGGGGACGACGTGAGCATCCTGGTGATCGACCTGGGGACGAGCGCGGTGCGGGCCGCCGTCGTGCACGACGACGCCACCGTCACCCACGAGGTCAGGGCCACGACGCTGCCCGACTCCCCCGCTCCGGGCCTGGTGGAGTTCGACGCCGCCGCCTACGCCGCGGCCGCGCTGGACTGCGCCCGGGCGGCGCTCGACGCGCACGGTCCCGTCGACGCCGTCGGGGTGACCAACCAGCGGGGATCCACGATCGTGTGGGACCGCGCCACCGGGGAGCCCCTCGCTCCCGCCCAGGGCTGGCAGGACCTGCGCACCGTCGGCGACTGCCTCGTGCTGGCCGGCGACGGCGTCCACCTGGCCCCGAACCAGTCGGCCACCAAGCTCGCCGACATCCTGAACTCGGTCGACCCCGACCGCCGGCGCGACCTGTGCTTCGGCACCCCCGACTCGTGGATCGTGTGGCAGCTCACCGAGGGCGCCCACCACGTGTCGGACCTGACCAACGCCGCCATCTGGGGCCTGCTCGGCACCGACGGCACCCACTACGACGTCAAGGTGATGGAGCGGCTGCGGATCCCGGCGTCGATCCTCCCCCGCATCGTCGACTCCTCGGGAGCGATCGGCGAGGCGACCGCGCTGGCGGGTGCACCCGTGATCGCCGGGATCGCGGGCGACCAGCAGGCCGCCCTCATCGGCCAGGGCGGCGTCCACCCCGGCACCGCCAAGATCACCTTCGGCACGGGAGCGATGCTCGACGTCTGCCTGGGCCCGCGTCCGACCCATCCCCGACGGGGTCCGGCCGGCACCTTCCCGATCCCCTGCTGGCGGCGGGGTGAGGAGACGGTCTGGGGCGCCGAGGCGATCATGCTCTCCGCCGGCACGAACGTGGAGTGGCTGGTCGAGGACCTCGGGATCCTCGACCGACCCGAGGACTCGGCCGACGTCGCGGCCGCGGTCCCCGACGCCGACGGCGTCGTCTACGTGCCGGCCCTGCTCGGACTGGGCACGCCCCGGTGGGACTACGGCGCCCGAGGCGCGCTGCTCGGCCTGACCCGCGGCTCCACCCGGGCCCACGTCGTGCGAGCCGTCCTCGACGGGGTCG
Source organism: Actinomycetes bacterium (assembly GCA_023434535.1). GTDB lineage: Bacteria > Actinomycetota > Acidimicrobiia > Acidimicrobiales > Microtrichaceae > Dermatobacter. Next base: position 372 of record JAEYSR010000030.1, on the reverse strand, counting down.
CCGAGCGCGGCGCCGACCTGGTCGACGCCGCCGAGGCCGACACGGGCGTGAGCCTGGAGACGCTGCGCATCGACGGCGGGATGTCGGCCAACCCGGTCTTCGTCCAGCACCTCGCGGATGCCACGCAGCGACCGGTCGAGGTGTCGCCGGTCAAGGAGGCGACGGGCCTCGGGGCCGGGTTCCTCGCCGGACTCGCCGTCGGCACGTGGTCCGACTGGGACGACGTCGCGGCCACCTGGCGCCCGTCCGGGCGCTACGAGCCGGGGACGCCGACCGACCGCGACCGCTGGCGTGACGCCGTCGACCGCGCCGCAGGGTGGCACCAGGACCTGTCCGCACTGGACTTCTGACAGCTCGGGACTCCTGACACGG
>JAEYSR010000021.1 GCA_023434535.1 Actinomycetes bacterium | reverse complement strand
TCGCCCTCGGGCACCTTGAAGCCCTCGGTGAAGATCTTGAAGTGGTGGATGAGCGCCTCCATGGACTCGTCGATGCGAGCACGCGGGGGCGGGGTGACCTTCTTGTCCTGGAGGCGGTAGTCGCCGTTCGGCATCTTGTCCATGCACTGGCGGATGATGCGAATCGACTCGCGGATCTCTGCCAGCCGGATGGCGTACCGGTCGAAGCTGTCGCCGAAGGAGCCCACCACCACGTCGAAGTCGACCTCGTCGTAGCGCAGGTACGGCGTGTCGCGACGGAGGTCCCAGGCGTAGCCGGTCGAGCGGAGCAACGGTCCGGTGGCGCCCAGGCTCAGCGCCTCCTCGGCCGTGATCGTCCCGACGCCCTGGAGCCGGTCCCGCCAGATGGGCTGGCCGGTCATGAGGACGTCGAACTCCTCGAGCCGGGCGGGCAGCGTGTCGAGGAGCGGCTCGAGGGTCTCGCGCCAGCCGTCGGGGAGGTCCGCAGCCACACCGCCGGGGCGGATGTAGTTGTGGTTCATCCGCAGGCCGGTGACCATCTCGAGGAAGCGCAGGAGCTCCTCGCGCTCGCGCCAGCCGTAGATCATCATCGACACGGCGCCGAGGTCCATGCCGTTGGTCGCCATGAACAGCATGTGCGAGCTGAGCCGGTTGACCTCGCACATGAGCATGCGGATCCACTGCGCCCGCTCGGGCGCCTCGATGCCGAGGAGCTCCTCGGTGGCGAGGGAGAACGCCAGCTCGTTGAACAGCGGAGCCGCGTAGTCCATCCGGGTGACGTTGGTCGGACCCTGGAGGTAGGTGAGCTGCTCGCCCGTCTTCTCCATGCCCGTGTGCAGGTACCCGATCACCGGCTTGGACCGGGTGATGAGCTCGCCGTCCATCTCCAGGACGAGGCGCAGCACGCCGTGGGTCGACGGGTGCTGCGGGCCCATGTTCATGAGCATCCGCTCGCCCACGCCCTCGTCGGTGGCGGGGTGGTAGCCGGAGCGCTCCTCGGCCTCGGACTCCGACAGGTGCAGGGTCGCGCCGTCCTCGCGTAGGCGGACCAGCGCGGCGTCGAGCGCCTCCAGGCCGACCTCGTCGGCAGCGCCGGGGCCGGCGACGGGATGCAGGTCGGTGCTCACGAGGCGGCGCCCTTGAACTGGACGGGGATGCGACCGGACGGGTCGTCCTTGCGCAGCGGGTGGCCGACCCACTCCGGCGGCATGAGGATGCGGCTCAGGTCGGGGTGGCCGTCGAAGGAGATCCCGAACAGGTCGAAGGTCTCCCGCTCGTGGTTGCTCACGCCCGGGTGGAGGTGGGTGATCGTCGGGACCACCGGGTCCGACTCCGGCACCTGCAACCGGACCCGGATGCGGGTGCGGGCGGTGTGGTTGAGCAGGTTGAGAACCACCTCGAAGCGCTCCGCCGCCACGCCGGGCGGGAGCCAGCGGCCGGCGGAGTGGCCGAGGTAGTCGACGCCGCACAGGTCGACGCAGACCCAGTAGCCCTCGGTGCGCAGCGTCTCGACGAGCCCGACGTAGCCGTCGAGGTCGGGGTGCAGCACGACCTGGCCCCGGGAGGTGGTCACCGGCACGCCGAAGAGCAGCTCCGGCTCGGGGAGCTCGGGGGCGGCGTCCTCGGGAGCGGTCTCCTCGGGAGCGGTGGTGTCGTCGGGCGCGGTGCTCTCTTCGTCGGCCATCAGCGGGCCTCGACGTCGAAGCTGCCCGGGGTGAGCAGGCCGCTCGGCCGACCGGCGGTCGTGCCGCCCGCCGTCTGGCCGTCCAGCTGCTCGACGACGATCTGCGCGCCGGCCCCGGTGTCGGAGCGGCGGCGGAGGATCTCGCCCGTCTCGATCTTGCCGTGCAGGGTCACGATCGCCTGCATGAGCGTCTCGGGGCCTGGGGGGCAGCCCGGCGCGTACACGTCGACCGGGACGACCTGGTCCACGCCCTGGACGATCGCGTAGTTGTTGAACATGCCGCCGCTCGACGCGCAGACTCCCATGGAGATGACCCACTTGGGCTCCATCATCTGGTCGTAGATCGTGCGCAGGACCGGAGCCATCTTCTGGGACACACGACCGGCGACGATCATCACGTCGGCCTGGCGCGGGGAGGCGCGGAAGACCTCCATGCCGAAGCGGGCGAGGTCGTAGTGGGGACCGCCGGCCGCCATCATCTCGATCGCACAGCAGGCCAGCCCGAACGTGGCGGGCCAGCTGCTCCGACGACGGGCCCAGCGGACGAGGTCCTCCAGCTGGCCCGTGAGGAAGTTGTGCTCGAGTCCGGCGAAGCCGTCGTCCTTGACGTTCTTGACGAGACCCATCAGGAACACCCGCCCATCAGTGCGCTCCGACGGGCTCGGGCTCGGAGGCGACCGGTGCCGGCTCGGGAGCGACAGCCGCTGCGACCTCGGGCTCGCGCCCTTCCAGTCCGACGCGTCGCACGGTGTTGGCCGTGGTGCGCTCGGGCGCGGTGTGGAGGCGTGAACGACGCAGGTGCTGCGGCGGCCCCCAGTCGAGGGCGCCGTTGCTGATCAGGTAGAGGAAGGACTCGAACACCGCCACGGTGAAGATGCCGATGGCGACCAGGCCGAACCAACCGAGGGCCCCGTACACCTGGGTGAAGGGGTAGAAGAAGATGATCTCGATGTCGAACACGATGAAGATCATCGCGATCAGGTAGAAGCGCACCGGGAAGCGCTCCGGCGGCTCCGTGGTGTCAAGGATGCCGCACTCGTAGGGCGCGACCTTGGTCTCGTTCGGCCGGGGCGGCACCAGGATGCGCTGGGCGATCAGGCTGATGCCCGCGAAGAGCGCGACCAGCACCAGGAGAGCCACGATGGGCAGGTACTGGCCCACGGTCAGCCCACCGGTTCCGGATCACGCACGGCCGGCGGCTGTGCGGACGGATCCCACTCGGCGCGCTCCTTCATGGCGCGCTTGTCCCGGCGGTGCAGCATCCACACCAGGACGAAGAAGATGATCGCGTTGAAGATCGTGAACAGCGCGGACGGCAGCCGCCGGTTGCCCTGGTTGCGCTGCAGGAGGACCGTCACCGTGTCGGCCTGCTCGTTGATCTGCGCCGGCGGGACGGCCTCGCCCGGAGCCACCACCGGCGTGACGTTCTGCTGGACCGTCACCGCGGCGTAGAGCGGCGGGTTCTTGGGCTGGAAGACCGTCTGCACCCGGTGCCACACCTGCGACACGGTGGAGCGCTCGCCCTTGACCGTCTCGGGCTCGGCGCCGGGCTTGCCGCCCAGGAAGAACACGTCCTTCACCGAGTAGCTCGACGTGGCGGTGTCGGAGCCGAACACCTGGTTGGCGATGAGTGTGGCGTCCGCGGACGCCGCCGCCTCGCCCCGACGGGAGTCGGTCTCGGGCAGGATCCTCCAGCCGTTGAGCTCGTCGTCCAGCTTCGCCTTCAGCGCCGGGGCGGCTGTGACGGCCTTGGTGAGCGTGGTGGCCTGGAAGCCCTCGCCCTCGGTCTCCTCGACCTTCTTGGCGACGTCGGGGTTGTCGGCGAGGTAGTCGTCCAGCAGCTGAACGGAGTTGGGGAGGTCCTCGCTGCGGGGCAGCTCCTCGAGCTGCTCGTGCACCGCCTCACCGCTGCGCGAGTAGTTGATCTCGATCGGCGCCCAGGACGGGTCCTTGCCGCGGAGGCCGATGCCGTAGATCCACCAGATGGCTCCCATCGACATCATCCAGCCGGTCAGGCCGGCCATGGCGATGAGGAAGCCGTTGCGGATGCCCGTGTTGGTCGCCAGCAGGAGGTACACGGAGCCGATGAGGACGCCGACGCCCACGAGCACCACGAGGATGCCGCGGATGTGCGGGTCGAACTGGATGGCTGCGAGGAGGGTGTTCATGGAACTCAGTTGCTCCCGGAATCGTCACGCGGGACGTTCACGAACGTCGGCGACTCGATGGTGCCGGCCAGGGGGGACTTGACGGTCGAGTCGTTGGAGAGGTTGCGCTCGTAGGTGATGATCGCCCAGACCTCTTCGGGCGTCAGCATCCCCTCGGGCCCGAAGTCGGGCACCCCTTCCGCTTCCTTGCCGGTGTTGCGGTTCACGCCGAAGCCCGGCATCTGCGGGTTGCCCTGCTTGCGGGAGAAGTAGAGCTTCCCCTCGTCCATGCCGTTCCAGACGAGGTTGAAGTGCTGCTGCTCGGTCGCCTCGTTCTCGATCCCGATCAGGTTCGGGCCGAACGAGCCGTACTGCAGGCGGAGGAACGGCTGCCAGGCCTGTCCGTAGGGGGCACCGGCGACGTGGCAGCGGGCGCAGGAGTACGAGCCCTGGGCGATCGACTGGTTGTTGAACAGGATCTCGCCGAGCGCCAGCTCGTCGGCCCGGGACAGCCGGTTGGCGTTCACCGCCTCGACGTCGCCGTTGGGCACCACGTCGGCGTTGGACTTGCGCACCTCGAGCATCCGCTCGTAGAGCGCCGGGTCGATCGCCTTGACGGCGTCGTCCACCTGGCTGCGCATGTCGTCGGTCTTGAGCTGCACCGACCACAGGTAGGCGATGAGGTCGTCGACCTGCTGCGTGGTCAGCGGTCCACCGCCGGGCGTGCCCCACGCCGCCATCGGGGTGCCGGGCCGGCCGTAGTTGAGGATGTAGCGGACCTGGTCCTCGTTGTAGCGGTAGAGGACGTTGTTGAGGGCGGGGGCGTTCCAGGTGACCTGGCCGACGAACTGCCCGTTCTGGTCGTTGATGATGAACGTCGTGACACCACCGACGCCGGCGCCACCGTGGCAGGCGACGCACTGGGCACCCGTCTCGTACAGCGCGAGGCCACGCTCGATGAAGACCTCGTCGAAGGTCTCCTTGGCGCCCTCCTGCCGGCCGGGCTCGGCCAGCCAGTAGAGCGGGAGGGCCACGGCGATGATCGCCAGGAGGCCCAGCGCCGAGAACAGCGCCATGTTGAGCTTCTTGCCCTCGAGCTCCTCGTCGGTGAGGTAGGGCTTGCGGTTGGGGGCGAGCTCGATCTCCGAGCCGACCTCCTTGCTGGCGGCCCGCAGGTTGGCGAAGAACCACACGATGAATCCGATCGCCACGATGGCGAGGATCACGAAGCCGAAGGCTCGCTGTGTCGATGTTGCGACGATCATGTGGTTCCCGTACGTCTCCTCGTGACCCGGCGGTGCCGGTCACCCTGCTCCCTGGCGGCACGGACCACCGGCCGCCCGCTGCTCTTCTGGCGTTCTCTACCTGAGTGACCGCAGGCCCTACGTGTGTGCGGTCGCTACGTGTGCGACGCGGGGGTCAGTGCCCGCCGCTGGCCGCACCGATGCAGTGCGGACCCTCGGCCTCCTGGCCGGTGGTGTTGGTGCCGATCGGCGGACCCTGGATGATCGAACCGGTGTTGACGATGAGGCTGCCGCCCGAGATCTCGGTGGCGAAGCTGTCCATCCCCCGGGGGGCGGGACCGCCCTTCTTCTCGCCGTTCTGGTTGTACTGCGAGCCGTGGCACGGGCACTCGAACCACTGCGAGCTGTTGCAGCTCGGCACTCGACAGCCCAGGTGGGGGCACTTCTGGTACAGCACCGACAGGCCCGCCTTGAGCGAGTTGAGGACCGCCGGGGCGTAGACCTGCTCCGCCTTGGGCAGAGCCGCGGCCGGGTAGTTGGTGATCCAGAGCCGTCCGTCGGGCTTGTAGAGGAAGCCGTTGTTCTTCGACACGTCGGCCTGCAGGTCGCTGACCTTGCCCATGTTGATCTTGGACCCGAAGCCGCCGGAGCCCGACGGCCAGAGGAAGCCGATGACCGCGGTCCCGAACGCCGCGATCGACAGGCCCATCATGGCGATGACGCCACGGTTGAGGAACTGGCGACGGGTGACGTCGAAGGTCTCGGGATCCGGTGGGACGAAGACGGCGGGCGGTGCGGCGGAGACGGCCTCGAGGTCGGAGCCACCACGGCGCTCCAGTGCGACGGACCGCTCGACCTCCTTGCCGGTCGGACCGGTGGCGACCATCTCGGCCGACGCACGACGGGCGGCCTTGTCCCGCTTGACCGACTCGCGCGACAGCGACCCGGTGGCGGAGTCCGCGTCGCGGCGACGGGCGGCGCCCACCAGGGCGACCGCAGCCAGCACGACGAGGACGACGACGGCGATGACGATGAAGATTCCGGACATGGTCAGCTCACCTCACATCACAACTCGAAGAACACGCCGTCGATCCACGGCAGCGTGAAGTTGAACCCCGGGCCCCGGAAGAAGGACCCGATGATGGCGATCACCGCCCAGAACATGAGGAACACCGTCATGAGGGACACGGCGAACTTCCGGTCCTCCGGCTTGTTCGACGGGTTCTTGTCCAGGTACGGGGCGAGGATCAGGATGAAGATGCCCATACCCGGGATGGTCACGCCGGCGACCATCGGGTGGAACATCGTCAGCAGCTCCTGGAGGCCCAGGAAGTACCAGGGGGCCTTGGAGGGGTTCGGGGTCTGGTTGACGTTCGCCAGCTCGAGGAGCGGTGCGTTGACCACCCACGAGAAGATCAGCAGGAACGTGGTGCACACGAGCGCCGCCACGAACTCCACGATGAGAAGGTGGGGCCACACGTGGACCTTGTCCTGCGGCTTGGCCTTGACGTCCTGGATGGAACCGGACTTGACGACGGTCAGCAGGCGCTGGGTGTGACCGCCCGGGCCGGCCGCGAGCGGCGGGCCTCCGGCGGTGGCGACGGCTCCGCCCGAGGCGGCGACCGGTGCGACCGCGGTGGCGGTGCCCCCGGCGGGTGCGGACTCGGCGGCGGCGTCACCGCCGGCCTTCTTGGCCTTGGCGGCCTGCGAGCGGGCCAGCAGGTGCGCGGGGATCCGGCTGTCGGTGGGCGCGGCTGCGGCCTCCTCGGCGGGAGCGTCGGCCGGTGCGTCGGCGGCGGCAGCGGCCGCGGCCTTCTCCTTGGCCGCCTGGGCCCGCTTGAGCAGGTGCTCGGGTACCTCTGTCATGCGCGCTCACCCCCCACGGAGGATCGGATCGGACGGAACGGGACGGTCACGGGTGCAGCCCTCACAGCGGTCCGGAGATGCCGCCGTCCTTGCGCACCCGCCAGAAGTGGATGGCCATGAAGATGACGGTGATGAACGGGAAGAAGAGGACGTGCAGCACGTACCATCTCAAGAGCGTGTCGGTGCCGATCTCCGCGCCGCCCAGCAGCACGAACCGCACCTGGTTTCCGAACACCGGGGTGTAGCCGATCATGTTGGTGCCCACCGTCACCGCCCAGAGCGCCAGCTGGTCCCACGGCAGCAGGTAGCCGGTGAACGAGAGCAGCAGGGTCAGGGTCAGCAGGACCACTCCGATGACCCAGTTGAACTCCCGTGGCGCCTTGTAGGCGCCGTGGTAGAAGACGCGGGCCATGTGCAGGAAGACCGAGATCACCATCAGGTGGGCGGACCACCTGTGCATGTTGCGGACCAGCAGGCCGAAGGTGACCGAGGTCTGCAGGGCGTAGATGTCGTCCCAGGCCTGGGCGGCCGTGGGCCGGTAGAAGAACATCAGGAAGATGCCCGTCACCGTGAGCATGATGAACAGGAAGAAGCTGAGCCCACCCAGGCACAGGGTGTAGCTGACCTTCACGGCGTGCCGCTTCACCTTCACCGGGTGGAGGTGGTACAGCACGCTGTTCATGATCACGTACGACCGGTTCCTGGGGCTGTCGGAGTAGCCCTTCCGGAAGATGGAACCGGGACGGAAGATCGAGTTCCAGGCCTGTGAGCCCTGGACCGCGTCGGTGAGATCGGAGATCTTGTCGGACAGCTTCGGCTTGCCCGAGCCCTGCATCGTCTTGGCCACGGGCTACTCCCTAGTCCGCTCGGCGTCGCTGCGTCGAATCACGGCGTGCTCCGCGATCGACGCGATGGTCTGCACCTCTGCCGCGTCGGCGGCCACGGTCGTCGAACCGCTGATCGGGGTCATCAGCCCAACCTCATCCCGTAGCCGTAGCCGTGGGTGTTGGTGCGCTGGTGGGGGTCGCCGCCGGCGGCGGGATCCCCGACCTTGCCCAGGATGATCACGCCCGTGGGGCAGCGGTCCACGCACAGGGCGCAGCGCGTGCACACGTCGTCGTCGATCAGGAACACGACGTGGTCCGACGGGTCCACCCCGGGCTGGTCGGTGTTGACCGCCTCCTCGATGGAGTCCGGCTGCACCATGTGGATGCACTTCCACGGGCAGATGTCCACGCAGCCCTCGCACATGATGCACTCGGACTGGTCGATGTGGATGAACTGCTTGGGCTTGACGGCCTTGGCCAGGTAGTCCGCGTCGACCTCCTGGAGGACGTAGTCGTCGCGGAACTCCGGCATCGGCGGGTTGGCATCTGTGGCGCCCACGATCGACTCCTCAGGCCCGCTTCATCAGCGGACGGCCGTAGGCCGACACGGGCTCGACGGCGGAGGCGGCCTCGGCGCGCTTGCCCCGGTTCTGCCACCAGACCCACATCCACATCTGCAGGCCGAGGAAGACCACGTAGATGACGACGGCGATGATGTCGCGGATCGCCTGGGCGGAGACCTTGACGGGGAACCACGGCGTCTCGAGCGTCCAACCGGTGAACGGCATGACCATGATGCCGTTCGGCCCGAGCCAGATGCGGTCCGGCCGCCAGCTGAGCTCGGAGTCGGCCCAGGTCAGGAAGTGGTGGGGCACCACGCCGTAGATCCAGAACAGGATGAAGAACACGTACGTGCCCGCGAGGATGGCCTCGCCCCACGTGATCGGGGTACCCACCGGTCGGCGCTTGGCATAGGGGAAGATCGGCGCCACCAGCAGGACTGTGACCAGCAGTGACGTGAAGAACGCGACCACGGAGCTCCTCCGCTCGTGAAGGTGTTCACCAGACTACGTCGACCGTGGGGAACCCGCAGTCGGGCCCTCCGGACGAACAGGGCGTGGTCTACCACGACGGCACCTCGCCGGGCACATCTGGAGCGGACCGGCTCCTCTCGTGGACGGGACCGGCGCCGACTCGCGGAGAGGACGGGCTCGGTCTCGCGGAGAGGACGGGCTCCGGCTCGCGGAGAGGAGCGGCTCCGTCTTGGTCGAGTGCGGGGCGATCTGCCTAGAGTGGGCCGGAACGTCCGGGCGGCCACGCGCACGCCCGGTCGGCAGAGCACCGGACGCGGCGGAGGCAGCGTTGACAGAGATCCCCGAGCACCTTCTGGCCCGCAGCAAGGCGCGGCGCGCCGCCATGGGCGGTGGCGGTGGCGACGACGCCCCCGCAGCTGCGACTCCGGCGACGTCGGACGCCGCGGCCACGCCGGCACCGGCCGCCGCGGCCACGCCGGCCGCAGCACCCGCGGCCCCGGTGGAGGTCACGGTCGAGCCGACGCCCCCGTGGGTCGAGGCGGCGGAGACCCGCAAGAAGATCCCGGTGTGGGCCGTCCCGGTCCTGTTCCTCCTTCCGCTCTGGGCCGTCGTGTACGCCCTGACGCTGGACCCGCCCACCAACGCCGACAGCCCGATCACGATCGGCGCCGAGGTGTACGGCACCAACTGCGCCACCTGCCACGGTGCCTCGGGCGGCGGCAGCGGCAACATCCCCGCCCTCGTCGGCGAGGAGGGCGTGACCAAGCAGTTCGAGAAGCCCGCGGACCAGGTCGCCTGGGTGGCGCTCGGATCCGCCGGTTGGACCGCAGCCGGCGAGAAGAAGCTCCCCGGCGGACGCGCCGTGGCCGGCGGCATGCCGTCCTGGCAGGCGTCGCTGGCCCCCGAGGACCTGATGGCCGTGGTGCTCCACGAGCGCACCACCCTCGACGGCGAGACCTTCGACGCCGCCAAGTGGGAGGACGGCTTCGAGGAGACGCTCCAGAAGTACGTGCCCGACGAGGCCGACGCCTACATGGCCGTGCTCGAGGAGTGGAAGACCACGCCTCCGGCGTGACGCCCACCCCCTGGACATGAGCAACGCGTGGAAGGCCCGGATCGTCGGGCTGGTCGCGATCGTGCTCGTCGTCGTCGGCGTCGTCCTCGTGGTGACGGCGGAGGACGACGAGCCCGCAGGTCCGTCGACCACCACGACCACCACCACGCCCGGTCAGGCACCCAGGGTCACGCTCGCGGCCGACGACACCTCGATCGCCGGGGTCAGCTCCCTGGCGGGGCTCGTCGTCCCGGACGGCGTGTCGGACTTCCTGAGCGCGGCGACCGAGGACCGGGCCCAGCTCGACGTCACCTTCACCCTGCCGAGCGACCAGATCGCCGCCTTCGTGTCCGGGTCCGGCTTCCCCTCCCTCGCCGAGGGCCAGGCGGTGATCACCCACTCGTCGCCCCTGTGGAAGCTCAACCCCGAGGGCACGGTCTCGGGGGCCACGGACCGCTTCCCCGCCGAGGGAGCCGCCGACGGGACCTCGGCGGTCGTCCGGGCCGTGGAGACGGTGCCCGAGGGCGACCGCGTCCGGGTCCGACTGGTGATCACCCCCGCCTCCTGACCCGGACGCGGCGATCCCACGCTGCTCGGGACAGCATCTCCGCGACGACGTGCTCGGCACCGCCCGGCGGCCGGCGCCCGACGCCACCTACCGGCGCCCGACGCCACCTACCGGTCCGCGGTCAGGCGCCGGTCGGGGTCGGAGCGGACGGCTCCGGGTGACGCCGCCGGTGCAGCCACTGGCGGAAGCGCTGCACGCTGAACCGACCGTGGGGCTCCGGGCGGGCCGGCAGCTGGTGCTCGGGGTCCCGCACGTAGGCCAGGACCGCCTTGACGGCCCCCACCGTCGGCACGGCGAACAGCGCGCCCACGACGCCGCCGACCGTGAAGCCGGCGATCGCCGCCAACATCGTCACCGGGGCCGACAGCTCGACGGCCTTGCCGACGATCGTGGGCTGCAGGATGTGGTTCGTCAGGAGCATGAAGAACAGGAAGGCCACCGTCATCACCACGGCGGGGACCAGGCCGGCGGCCACGCTCACCACCACCACCACGGCGAAGCCCATCAGCCCGCCGATCTGGGGGATCAGCGACGTCAACGCGGCCCAGACGCCGAGGACCGGGCTGAGCGGAGCACCGGCGATGAGCGCCCACATGGAGACCCAGATGCCGTTGAGGAGGGCGATCAGGAGCGACCCGGCGAAGTAGCGGCCGATCACGGCGTCGACGATCCTCCCGATGTCGTCCGCCCGACGACGGTGGGCCACCGGGACGGCGGATCGGACGGTGTCGACCAGGCGTGGGCCGTCCACCAGGGCGCCGATCGTGACGAGCGCTCCCAGGACGAACGCCCCGAGACCGAAGCCGACCCCCTTGGCCACTCCCCCGAGGTTCGCGTCGTGCTGGCTGATCTTCTCCGGCAGCGACGAGAGGAACTCGGTGATCTTGTCGGGGACGCCCCACTCCACCAGGTGCGGACCCAGCACGGGGACGTCCTTGAGCGAGTCGACCGTGCGGGGCAGCTCCTCACCGAGCTGGCGGGACTGGCTGACCAGCTGCGGCCCGGCCAGTGCGACGAACACGCCGAACGCGCCCGTCACCAGGAGGACGACGATCAGGACCGACACCCCACGGCCGAGGTGCCGACGAGCGCCCGACTCCGAGGCACGTCCGAGCGGGACGGTCTGGAGGCGGTCGACCAGGGGGTCCAGCGCCAGCGCCAGGAACAGGGCCACCACGACGAGGGTGACCCCCACCGATGCCTGGCGCACCGCAGCCGCCCCCAGGCCGAGCGCCACGAGCAGGACCACGACGACGGCGACGCTGCGCCAGTCGAGGTCGACGACCAGCGGCTCCGACGGCGCATCGCGGGGCTCGGGAGCGACGCCCGCGCCGGTGGGCTCGGACGATGAGGCCCACACCGGAGGATCGTCGGACATGGCAGCGAACACTACGGGCGCGACCGTGCGGACCGGTCGATCCCACCGCGCTCGCCGCGCCCGGGCCGGCCGACCCCGGCGCCCTGCTCCGCCAGGTGCCGACGGCCGTGCATCCTCGGGGCCGAAGGGGGTCGATCGTAGGATCGCCGGATCGACGTCGAGTCCCCCTCTCCCCCGCCCGACGGCACCGCCGCCGGCGGCTCCGAAACGACCAGCGCCGCTCCGGACGCGGCCGCATCCGCGGCCGTCCCGGTGCAGGAGCTGAGGTTCACCCCGTCGTCGCTGTTCCGGGCGATCGTCGTGGTCGGGGTCGTCGCGCTGATCGCCGCGATCGCGGCCCGGGCGGCAGGTCCGGTGATGTGGTTCGTCGAGGCGTCGGTCGTGGCGGCGCTGGCATGGCCGCTCGTGCAGCGGATGGGTCGCCACATGCCGGCGTGGGTCGCGGTGCTGGCCCTCACCGGGGCCGCTCTCCTCGTCGTCGGGGTGATCGGGGCTGCAGCGTTCACCGAGCTGCACGCCGAGGCCGATCGGTTCAGGGACAACGTCCCGGCAGCGGTGCGGGAGCTCCAGGACGACAAGCCGTTCGGCGGCGTGCTGGAGGACCTCAAGGTGGCGGACCAGGTCGACCGCCTGTCCTCGAGCCTCTCCGAGCGGTTCGAGATCGGCAAGGATCTGCCGGGCCTGGCGACCGCGCTGGGCGGCAAGATGTCGACCGGCTTCATCATCTGGGTCCTGTCGGTCATGCTCGTCTTCACCGGGCCGGGGATGGTGCGGGCCGGCGTGCGGGCGCTGCCGGACCGGACGCAGCGCCGGGTCGGCCCCGCGCTCGACAGGGCGTACGGCGACTCGATCCGCTACCTCGGCCTGACGACGGTGCGAGCTCTGGTCGTCGGCGCCGTGGTGTACGTGGCGGCGTCGGCGCTGTCGATCGACATGCCGACGCTGCTGGCCACGATCGCCTTCATCTGCGCCTACATCCCGTTCATCGGGCTGGTCGCCGGCGCCGTGCCGCTCGCGCTGCTGGCCATCCTCAACGGAACGACCGAGACGCTGGTGATCGTGGCGGTGGCGATCGTGGCCCAGGCGGTCGACTCGCTGGTGGTCCAGCCCCGGATCCACCGTCGATCGACCGAGTTCGGGCTGTTCCCCACGCTCGTCGTGACGATCGTCGGGTTCGGCCTCTACGGCGTGACCGGCCTGTTCCTGGGGCTGGTCGGCGGGGTGCTGGTCCTCGCGCTGCTGCAGCGGCTCGACCGCTCCCCGGACGCGGTCTCGATCGATGGCACGATCGACGCGACGGCCGACGCGACCGCCGATGCGATCCGGGATGCGGCCGAGCACGGAACTCCCGGCGGCGCTGCCGTCACTGGCGGATCGGGCGCCCCAGCCGCGACGTGACGCCCTCGATCACCGAGGGCGGGTGCTCGCCCGAGGCGACGGCGTCGAGAACCGACTCGAGCTCGTCGGGCACCTCGGACGTCCACGCCTTCCGGGACCACATCACGCCGGCACCGGCGCAGGCCGACGCCGCGGCGCCGACGGCGAGCCACCCGGGGCTGGATGCCGTCGAGGTCACCGCCACCACCGTGGCGCCGGCTCCCGTGGCGGTCGTCGCGGCCGCGCCGGCGACGGCGTTACGACGGCTGCGCGAGGCGTCGACCAGGAGGCCCACCACGCAGCGGCGGTCGTCGAGCTCGCCGACCACCACGCGGACCCGCCGGACGTGGGCGAGGCGCTCGCTGCCCTGGACGGCGCGCAGAGCCCGCTGCGCGCCGGCCACGGGGTCGTTGCGCCGGGAGTACTCGACGAACCCGCTCGTGCCGTCCGCAGTGGCGGCGGCGGTGCGGCTGCGGCGCAGCACCCTGCCCCGGCGCATCCAGGCGTCGACGCGGTCGGTCACCTCCTGGGGGCGCCCGTCCACGACCCGGGCCACGACGAAGCGCTCCGGCCCCACCAGCGCGTCCGACCGACGGCGGTCGTCGTCCAGGAGGCCGAGCTCCTCCTCCACCACGGCGCGCCGGACCTCGGCGCGGTCGATGCCGAGCTCGTCGGCGGCGTCCAGGAGCGCCTGCACCGACACCCGCTGATCCGGCTCGGCCGGGTCGTCGAGCTGCACGGCCCGACGCAGGACGCGCTCCGCCGCGTCGCGGTGCAGGCGCCCGGGATCGACCGATCCGGTCGTGCGATGTCGGCTCGCCGAACGCTGTTCGCCGGTCACCCTGCTCTCTGCCGCGCTGCGGCCGGCGCGATCCGACGCCCGGTCGAGCCGGGTCGTCGCTGCACTCGTTGAGGGGGGCTGCTGGGCAGCAGCGCCGGCGGACACGCCGACCAGCGTACGGGGCCGGTCTGCTCCGGGTCCGTCGCGTGGGTCTGCACGACCGGCAGACCCGGAGAGGGCCGGCGACGTCAGAGGAGGGCGGCGACCTCGCGGGCGGCGACCAGCGTGGCCTCGATGTCCTCGGGAGTGTGGGCGAGCGACGGGAACAGCACCTCGTACGGTCCGGGCGCCAGGGCGATGCCCCGGTCGAGCATCCCGTGGAACCATGCGGGGTACCGCCCGAGGTCGACCGAGGCCGCTGCGGTGAGGAAGTCCACCGGCGCCGGGTCGCCGGCGTCGCGCACGAAGTACAGGCCGACGAGCGGACCCACCCGGGGCACCAGCGCCGGGACTCCGGCATCGGAGAAGGCCGAGCGCAGCCCGTCGGCCAGGGTCGTGGCGATGCCGGAGAGCTGGTCGTAGGCAGCGGCGTCGAGCTGGGACAGGACGGTGAGGCCGGCGGCGGTGGCCAGCGGGTTCCCCGACAGGGTGCCGGCCTGGTACACGGGCCCGAGCGGCGCCAGCGCCGACATGATCTCCGCGGAGGCACCGAACGCGCCGACCGGGAGCCCGCCGCCGATCACCTTGCCGAAGCACCACAGGTCGGGCGTGACGCCGGACCACTCGGTCGCCCCGCCCACCCCCAGCCGGAAGCCGGTGATGACCTCGTCGAAGAGCAGCAGCGCCCCGGCCCTGGTGCACTCGGCGCGCAGACCCTCGAGGAAGCCGTCGACCGGGGGGACCAGACCCATGTTCGCCGCGACCGGCTCGACGATGACGACCGCCACCGAGTCGTCCAGGCGGGGGACGACGTTGTAGGGCAGGACGAGCGTGTCGGCGACGGCACCCGAGGTGACACCGCCGGAGTCGGGGCGCGCCTCGGTCCCGAGCACCGCCTCGGCCACGCCGGAGCCCGCCGCGGCGAGGAGCGCGTCGGAGTGGCCGTGGTAGTTGCCCTCGAACTTCACGATCCGGTCGCGGCCGGTCACTCCCCTGGCCAGGCGGATGGCCGACATGGTCGCCTCGGTGCCCGAGCTCACCAGGCGGACCTGCTCCATGCCCGGCACGCGGGCGACCAGCTCCTCCGCCATCCGGACCTCGCCCTCGGTCGGCGCGCCGAAGGTCGAGCCCCGGGTCGCCGCCTCCCGGACGGCGTCGACGACCAGCGGGTGGGCGTGGCCCAGGATCGACGCCCCGTAGCTCTGGACGTAGTCGATGAACTCGTTGCCCTCGACGTCGGTGACGCGGGATCCGGACCCCGACGCCACGAAGTACGGGGTTCCGCCCACCGAGCGGAAGGCCCGGACCGGCGAGTTCACACCGCCGGGGATGACCCGTCGGCCGCGTTCGTAGAGCTCTTCGTTGGTGGTCACTGCATGCCTTCCGCGAGCGAGCGGGCGAAGTAGGTCAGCACCATGTCGGCGCCGGCGCGCTTGACCGCCGTGATCTGCTCGACGGCCACGGCGTCGCCGTCGATCCAACCCCGCTGCGCCGCGGCGTGGACCATCGCGTACTCGCCCGACACGTGGTACGCCGCGATCGGCACGTCGAACTCGGCGCGGGCCTTCGTGACGATGTCGAGGTAGGTCATCGCCGGCTTCACCATGATCATGTCCGCACCCTCGGCCAGGTCCTCGCGGATCTCGGCGAGCGACTCCCGGGCGTTGGCCCAGTCCTGCTGGTAGGCGGTGCGGTCGCCTCCGTCGGCGATGCACACGTCGACCGCGTCGCGGAACGGGCCGTACAGGGCCGAGGCGTACTTCGCCGAGTAGGCCAGGATGGCGGTGTCGGAGTGGTCCGAGCCGTCGAGCGCCTCACGGATGGAGGCCACCTGGCCGTCCATCATCCCGGAGGGGGCGCAGACGTCGGCCCCGGCGTCGGCCTGGGCCACCGCGACCCGGCCGTAGACCTCCAGCGTGGCGTCGTTGTCGACCGTGCCGTCGGGGGCGAGCAGGCCGCAGTGGCCGTGGTCGGTGTACTCGTCGATGCAGAGATCCGCGATCAGCACGATGGAGTCGCCGAGGTCGTCGCGGAGATCCCGGAGCGCGACCTGCACGATGCCGTCGGGGTCCGACGCCCCGGAGCCGTCGGCGTCCTTGGTGGCGGGCACGCCGAACAGGACGACGGCGTCGATGCCGAGCGCCGCCAGCTCGGCGACCTCCCGACGGAGCGACGACCGGCTGTGCTGCACGACGCCGGGCAGCGACGCGATGGGTTCGGGCTCGTCGATGCCCTCCTTGACGAAGAGCGGGGCGACCAGGTCGTCGACACCCAGCCGGGTCTCGGCCACCAGCCGGCGCAGGGCGGGCGTACGGCGCAGGCGGCGGAGTCGGGTCTGCGGGAAGCTCACCGCCCGATCCTACGGGCGCCGCCCCACCGGCCCCCATCGCGATCCGACCGACCACGACTCCGTTCAGATGAGGGCGGCGAGGCGGGCCGGGGACAGCTCCGCACAGGACGCCACCACCAGGTCCGCCGCGGAGAAGTCCATGCCGATCGTCATCGACCCCGGCACGGCCACGGCGGCCATGCCGGCCGCCTTGGCGGCGACCACGCCGTTGACCGAGTCCTCGATCGCCACGGCCGCGGCGGGGTCGACACCGAGGCGCTCGCACGCCAGCAGGTACACGGCCGGGTCCGGCTTGGTGCGCGGCACCTCGTCGCCGGTGGCACGCACGGGGAACCGATCGAGGAGTCCGTGGGTGTCCAGGTGACCCTCGACCCAGTCCGTCGGCGACGACGAGGCCACCGCGATGGGGATGCCGGCGGCGACGATCGAGTCGACCAGCGGCAGCACGCCCGGGAGCGGCGCCAGGTCGCCGATGCAGTCGGCGTTCGCCGCCCGACGGGCCGGCACGATCACGTCGCGGTCGACCGGGCGGCCGATCTGCTCCTCGAGGATGTCGGACCAGTGCGGGTGGTCCAGCGACCCGATGAACGACTTCCAGAGCTCCAGGCTCAGCTCGGTCCCGTGGTCGCGGAACTGCTCGGCTGCGGTGAGGTACTCGCACCACTCCGTGTCGATCACGAGGCCGTCGAAGTCGAAGACGACCGCCGCCAGTGCACCCAGTTCCGCCATCGGTTCAGCCTGGCTCGTCCGACAGCGCGTCGACGACCGACTTCACGAGCCCGGCGATCGAGTGGACCTCGGCCTCGGCCGTCACCGTGAGGCCCAGCTCCCGCGCCGTGGCGGCGGTGACGGGACCGATGCACGCCACCACTGGGGGGACGCCCGCCGCGGCCGCCGCGGGTCCACCCATGGCCGCGACGAAGTGCTGGGCGGTCGAGCTCGAGGTGAACGTGACGGCGTCCGCCTGGCGGACCCGGGCCCGCGTCTCGTCGTCGTAGTCGACCGACTCGGTGCGGTACGCCTCGACCACGTCGACGTCCCAGCCCTTGGCCCGGAGCCCGTCGGGCAGGACGTCCCGAGCGACCGCGGCCCGGGCCAGCAGCACGCGGCCCCCGCCCGGAGGCGGGTCGGGGAACACCTCGAGCAGGGACTCGGCCACGAAGTGCGGCGGAACGAGGTCGGCGGTGATCCGCGCCGCGCCCATCGAGGCCGCTGTCCCGGGGCCGATGACCGCCACCTTCACACCGGCGAGGTCGCGTCCGTCGCGCAGCTCGTCGCAGAAGCGGGCGGCGCCGTTCGGCGACGTGAGCACCACCCAGTCGTAGGACGACACGACCGCGACCGCGGCACGGAGCGCGGCGCCCCCGTCCGCCGGCTCACCGATCCGGATCGTCGGGGCGACGACGACGTCCGCGCCGGCCTCCCGGAGGTGACGTGCCAGCTCGGGCGACTGGTCCCGGGTTCGGGTCACGACCACCGACCGACCGATCAGCGGGCGGGACTCGAACCAGTCGAGGTGCTGGGCCGCGACGTCGCCGATCACGATGGTGGCCGGGGCGCGCAGCGGGTGGTCCGCGAGGGTGGCGAGCGTGGCCCGCACCGTCGACTGCTGCGACCTGGTCCCCCACGTGATCGCCGCGGCCGGCGTCTCGGGCGACAGGCCGCCGGCGACGAGCCGGGCCGCGATCTCCCGCAGGTGCTTGACGCCCATCAGCACCACGATCGTGCCGCCCACCTGGGCGAGGGCCTCCCAGCCGACGTCGGTCCGCCCCTTGGCCGGATCCTCGTGCCCGGTCACGATCGTGACGCTCGTCGAGGAGTACCGCAGGGTGACGGGGATCCCCGCGTAGGCGGGCACGGCGATGGCCGAGGTGATGCCCGGCACGATCTCGTAGTCGACGCCGGCGGCGACGAGGGCGGCCGCCTCCTCGGCGCCACGCGCGAACACGAACGGGTCGCCGCCCTTGAGGCGCACGACCGTCCGTCCCGAACGGCCGTGCTCGACGAGGAGCTCGTTGATCCGCTCCTGCGGGGTGGACGGACCGTCGGGCGACTTGCCGACGGAGATCCGCTCGGCGTGGGCGGGAGCGAGGTCGAGCAGCTCGCGGGCCGAGAGCCGGTCGTGGACGACGACGTCGGCCCGGGCCAGCACCTCGGCGCCGCGCACGGTCAGGAGGCCCGGGTCCCCGGGCCCGGCGCCGACCAGGTAGACGGTCACGACGCCCTCTCCACGGCGGCGAGCAGCCGTCGGGCCATCGCGCGACCCACGGCGTCGGGGTCGTCGCCGACCTCGGTCGCGTGGTGGACGTGGACACGCCCCTCGGGATCGGGGTCGGCACTCAGGATCCCCTGCATCCTGATCACCGCGGCCGACGCAGTCGTCGCGGAGCCGGCGGTGTCCACGGCGTCCAGGGCTCCGTCCCGGTCGACGGGGACCAGCACGGCGTGCGCTCCCGCCGGCAGCGAGCAGTCACCGCCGAGCTCGCTCAGGAAGGCGCGCTCGGCGTCGACGACCGTGCGGCTCGGCCCGTGCTCGATCAGGCCCAGCAGCTCCCGGAGCTCCGCGTCGCCGCTGCGACACTCGACGGCCAGCGCCCCCTGCGCCACCTGCGGGACCATCAGCGTGGACGGTAGCACCTCGGTCAGGGAGTCGGTGAGCCCGAGGCGCTCCAACGCCACCGCGGCGACGACGATGGCGTCGAAGTCCGGGGCCTTGGACAGGCGCGTGGCCATGTTGCCGCGCAGCTCGGCGAAGCGGAGGTCCGGTCGCAGGTGCGCCAGCTGCACCCGACGCCGGGCCGACCCGGTGGCGACGACACCGTCGGTCGGCAGGTCGACGAGCCGGCAGCCGACCAGGGCGTCACGCGCGTCGCCGCGCTCGGGGATCGCGGCGATCACCAGCCCGTCGGGGGTGAGCGCGGGGAGGTCCTTGCCGGAGTGGACGGCCACGTCCGCCCGGCCGTCGAGCAGCGCGGCCTGGACCTCGGTGGCGAACACGCCCTTGCCGCCGATCTCCGACAGAGGGACGTCGGTGCGCCGGTCGCCCTCCGTGCTCAGGGGGCGGACCTCGACCGTGACGTCGGGGCGGGCGGCGGTGATGAGACCGGCGACGTGGTCGGCCTGCCAGCGCGCCAACGGCGAGGCCCGCGTCGCGATCCGGACGAGCACGAGCGGCTCAGTCCTGAGCGGAGCGACCTGCGCCGGGATCCTCGGCGACGGGCCCCTCGGCCAGGTCGAAGAGGTCCCGGACCGAGTCCGCCAGGCGGTCGCCCCGGGCCGAGCCGGCGGCGTCGCGCAGACGGACGGTGGGCTCGTGCAGGAGCTTGGCGACCAGGCCGCGGGTCATGGCCTCCACCGCGTCGCGCTGCGCGTCGGTCAGGCCGGCGAGCCGGCCCGAGGACCGCTCGATCTCCGCGCAGCGGATGCACTCGGCCTGCTCGCGCAGAGCGGTGATCACCGGCGCCGCGGTGCGGGCGTTGGTCGCGCCGTTGTGTCGGACGATCTCCTCGTCGACGATCTGGCGGACGGCCGCCACCTCCCGGCGTCGACCGGCGATGCCGGCCTCGGTGAACGCGGCGACGGCGTCCATGTCCAGCAGCTCGACGCCGTCGAGGTCGGCGACGGCGGGATCGACGTCCCGGGGCATGGCGATGTCCACCACGACCAGCGGGCGGTCGCGCCCGACCAGCGCCGGTTCGACCAGCTCCGGGGTGACAACGGCGCCGGGTGCACCTGTGGCGGCGAACACGACGTCGGCCTGCGAGACCGCCTCGGGCAGGCCCGACAGGCCGATCGCACGGGCGTCGAGGTCGGTCCGCCCGGCCACGATGCGATCGACCAGGTCCGCGGCCCGTTCCGGGGTGCGGTTGGCGACGACCACGGCGGCCACGCCGGCGTCGGCCAGGAACGAGCCCATCCCGCGTCCCATCGATCCGGCGCCGACCAGCACGGTGCGGGCACCGGCGAGTCCGGCGCGTGCGCCGGCGGCGGTGCAGGCGTCGGGGGCACCGGAGATGCCGCGGATCTCGGCCAGCCGCTCGCCCGCGAGGATCACCGCCGCCTGCGAGACCGACGTGACGTGGCGGGCGATCGAGGTCTCGGTGCGGGCGCGCTTGCCCACCTCGAGAGCGTGGCGGAACAGCAGGTTGAGCCCGCGTCGGGCCGTACCCTCCTGTCGGGCCAGCTCCCACGCGTCGCGGACCTGACCGAGGATCTCGTGCTCCCCGGGAACCGCGGAGTCCAGCCCGGCCGCGACCTCGAACAGGTGGCGGACCGCGGCGTCGTCGTAGTGGACGTACAGGCTCTCGGCGAAGCGCTCGGGTGGCAGGAAGGTCAGGTCGGCGAAGAAGTCGCGGACCTCGGCGTAGGCGCCGTGGAAGCGCTCGGCGACCAGGTACACCTCGGTGCGGTTGCAGGTCGCGAGGACGACCACCTCGGAGGTGTCCGCACCGGCGTCGAGCGCGTGGAGCAGCTTGGGGAGGCGGTCACCGGTGACCGCCATGCGCTCGAGGAGATCGAGCGGGGCGGTGCGGTGGTTCGCTCCAACGACGACGACAGACACGCCTGCTGGCGCTCCTTCGCTTCGGGTCGCCGCTCGGGAGGTGCCGGCGACCGCTTCGGACGTCCCCAGCATGCTGCGCGGGGACCGCGAACCGCCAGTCTGGCCGAGCGACCGCGCCGGATCGGGTAGATCTGCCCCGTGGAGCCGATCCGACGGCTCGGCGTCGACGGTGCCCGGCCCGTGGGGCCCGCTGCTCGGAGAGAGCTCAGCCGACGGTCAGCCGGCGGTGCGGGACGGGTCGGCCCAGCGGGACCGGTCCTCGTGGAACGCCAGGATCTGCAGCTCCACGGCCAGGTCGACGTGGCGCACCTGGACCGTCGGCGGCACGTCCAGCACGGTCGGGGCGAAGTTCAGGATCGACGTGATCCCGGCCTCGACCAGCCGGTCCGTGGCCTCCTGGGCGGC
>JAEYSR010000294.1 GCA_023434535.1 Actinomycetes bacterium | reverse complement strand
GCCAGGGTGCGGAACACGGCGGTGTCGTCGCCGGTCCGCCAGATCTCGACGGTGAGCTCCTCGCCCGGCATGACGGGCGAGGAGAACCGGCCCTCCATCGAGCGGAACCGCGCCGGGTCCGATCCGCACAGCTCGTGCAGGAGCGCGCGGCCGGTGAACCCGTAGGTGCAGAGGCCGTGGAGGATCGGGCGGTCGAACCCGGCCAACGCGGCGAAGCTGGGGTCGGAGTGCAGCGGGTTCCGGTCCCCCGACAGGCGGTAGACCAGCGCCTGCTCGGGTCGGGTCGGCAGGACCGCCACCGCGTCGGGGGCACGGTCGGGAGCGACGTTCCTGGGTCCCGACGGCCCCCGCTCTCCCCCGAAGTCGCCCTCTCCGCGGATGAAGGCGGACATCACGACCTCGAACAGCGGCTCACTCTCCCCCGCCAGCGTGGAGGTGCTCGTCACCTCGACGACCGCGCCCTTGCCCTTGTCCCAGATGGCGGAGATCTCGGCGACCGTCGACACCGTGCCCTCGACAGGGATCTCCCCGTGCAGCACGATCCGCTCCTCGCCGTGCACCAGCATCGCCGGGTTGAACGACCCGATGCTGGCGAACGCGCCGCTGACGTCGGGCAGCGTCACCACCATCGTCGGCAGGATGCGCTGGGCGACGTCGATCGAGTTCTCTCCCACGAACGGCAGCTCGCGCCGATCGAGGGGGTCCTGGCCCGCTCCCACTCCGACGGCGTAGAGAAGGCCGTCCTTGGACCGCCACGACGACTCCTTGGGCTCGCTCCTGGTGCCCACTGCGTCCGGGTTGATCGGCATGTGCTGTCTCCTCGTCGGTCGGTCTGGTACGTGCGCCCTGCTGGCTACCCGGTGCGGTCCCGCCCGTCCATGTCGGCGGGCGGTCGTGCCGAGGCCAGCAGCTCGTCGATCAACGCGCCCACCGCGGCCGGGTCCTCCACCGGCGCCGCGGACGGTCCCCTGTGCCAGCCCTCGGCCACCGCGAGCAGTCGGCCCGAGGACTCGAACACCCGGCCGGTGACGTGCGACGACTCCTCCGAGGCCAACCAGGTCACCACCGGAGCGATCCAACGGGGGCTCATCGCCTCCCGCTGCTCGTCGGTGCGCTCGGGTCCGAGGCCCTCCGTCATGCGGGTCAGGGCGACCGGTGCGATGGCGTTCACGGTGACCCCGTAGCGGGCCAGCTCCATCGACGCGATGAACGTGAACGAGGCGATGCCCGCCTTGGCCGCGCCGTAGTTGGTCTGGCCGACGTTCCCGTAGATGCCCGACACCGACGTCACGTTGACGATCCGTCCCACCGGCCGGTCGCGTTCGCCGGCATCCGCGGCGCGGGCCTGCTCGCGCCACAGGTTCGCCGCGTGGTGGGTGGGTCCGAAGGTGCCCTTGAGGTGGACCCTGATCACGTCGTCCCACTCGGACTCGGTCATGTTGACGAGCATGCGGTCCCGGAGGATGCCGGCGTTGTTGACCACGCAGTGGAGGTCGCCGAAGGCGTCCACCGCGGATCGGATCAGGCGAGCGGCCCCCTCGAAGTCCGACACGTCGTCGCCGTTGGCCACGGCCTCGCCGCCGGCGGCACGGATCTCCTCGACCACCTCTGCGGCAGGCCCCGTGCTGGGCGTCCCCGTCCCGTCCATCTCTCCGCCGAGGTCGTTGACGACCACCCTGGCGCCCTCCGACGCCAGGCTCAATGCGTACTCCCGCCCGATGCCCCGGCCGGCGCCGGTCACCACGCAGACGCGCCCTTCGCAGATGCCCACCGTGATCCCCCGATCCACCTCGTCGACGACGTCGCACTCGCTGCCAACCGGACGGACCGCCCCGACGGGACGGTTCCTGAGAACCACCCGGGTGAGGTGCCGCGAACCGGCCGCGCGCGTGTGCGACCCTAGTGCTGTGTCCCGCCCCCGCAAGGTGCTCGTCGGTCTCATCGCCGCGCCGTTGGTGTTGATCGCGTTGGTCGCGTCCGCGTGGGCGGTCGATGCCGCCGCGCTCAACAAGGACTCCGTCGCCCGCAACGTGGACCTCGCCGGCGAGTCCGTCGGCGGGATGAGCCGCAGCGAGCTCACCGATGCCGTCGAGGCCATGGCCGAGGAGTTCCCGGCGACCAAGGTCACGATCGACGCCGGCGACAACAAGCTGACCACGACCGCCGGCGAGCTCGGCATGTCGATCGACGTCGACCGGTCCGTCGACCGGGCGTGGGACGTCGGCCGGGACGATCCGCTTCCCACCCGGCCCGTCCGCTGGCTCGGGTCCATGCTGAGCCCGCGCACCGTGGACGCGGCGGTCGCCCTCGACGGCGGCACGCTCACCCAGCAGCTCCTCGCCCTCCAGGGCGACACCCGCTCGGAGCCCGTCGAGCCGTCGATGACCGCGAGCGAGGACGGCGTGGCGCTGGTGCCCGGCAAGGACGGCGTCGAGCTCACCACCAACTCGGTCGCGGCGGCGCTGCCGTCCGGAGTCTCCGACATCGGCGCTCCCATCACCATCGACGTCGACCGGGCCGTCACCCCGCCGAAGATGACCGACCAGGCCGTCCAGGCGCTCGTCGACAAGGCCAACCAGGTCACCACCGGCACCATCGAGCTCACGGCCGGCGGGTCGAAGTTCAAGATCGAGGGCAAGGAGTTCCGACCGGCTTTCGCCGCCACCGTCGGCGGCACCCCCGAGGCGCCGACCCCGCAGCTGACGATGAACGCCGACGCCGTGGCCAAGCTGCTGGCCGACAACATGCCGGCCGGGTCCGGCAACCCGACCGGCGTCCGCTTCGCCATCGAGGGCGGGGTCCCGGTCCCGCAGCCCGGCAAGGACGCCCAGGTGTGCTGCGCTCCGGAGGCGCCGCAGAAGATCGTCGACGCGCTGCTGGCGGGCCAGACCACCGTGGAGCTGCCCACCCGGACCATGACCGCCGCCGAGGGCGTCGAGTGGGCCAAGGGCCTCGGCGTGAAGCAGGTCGTCGGCGAGTTCACCACCCGCCACCCCGCCGGCCAGCCC